>NZ_CP104969.1:0-77500 GCF_025452195.1 Phyllobacterium zundukense
CTCCGGATCCTTCTCCGCCTTTTCATGGTCGTCGGCACGCGAATCGATCGAACCATCGAGATCGCTGAACAACTCTGCGATCGGCTCGATCGCTTCGTAGCTCATGCGCGTCGAACCGAAGAGCGACTTGGCCTTGTCCACATCGCCCGCCTTGACCGCATCCGTGAATACTTTTGTATCCGCGACGAGTTTTTCAGCGTGCTCGGAAACATAGATCTTGTAGTCGGCGATTGGTTGCACGAGATCGAGCGGTGCAACCTCGGCATTTGCCATCCGCGGCAAAGCTGCGGTTGAAAGTGCCAACAGGCTGGCAGAGAGTACGAGTTTGAGTTTCATCCTTAGTCCCCTTAAGATTTGCGGATCACGTCGTGGCCCGCTGCTTCCAATAGTGTCCGGCCGACAAAATCGCTTTCGTCCTGCGGGCCGGGTGGCGTGAAGAAAAAGCCGCCGCCAATCGGCTTGATATATTCCTCGAGCGGCTCGCCATCGAGCTGGCGCTGCACCGTGATGAAGCCCTTCTCCAGATCCGCCTGATAGCAGATGAACAAGAGCCCCTGTTCGAGCTGACCGGATTTGCTCACTCCGTTCGAATAGTTGAACGGGCGGCGAAGAATGAGGTTTGCCTCGGAAGCCTTGGTGCGAAAATTGGCAAGCCTTATGTGCGCGTCGAGCGGCGTTACCGTCCCTTCCGGATCCTTGGAATAGTCAGGCACATCATGCTCGGTATTTCCGCCGCCGTGCGGCGCCCCCGTCGCCTTCTTGCGGCCGATGATGCGTTCCTGCTCGCCGAGCGGCGTGCGGTCCCAGCGTTCGACGAAATTACGGATGATGCGCACTGCCTGATAAGAGCCGCCGCGCGTCCAGTCAGGCTCGGTCCCGTTCTCCGGCACCCAGACGATCTTGTCCATCAGCGCGGCATCCCTCGCGTCGGGATTGGCCGAACCGTCACGAAAGCCGAGGAAATTGCGCGCGCTTTCATGGGTTCCGTCCGATTTCGGCGGCAGGACAGGCACCGAGCCTTCCTGTTTCCAGCGAAGCACCATCAGATCCGGCAGGTTTTTCAGGACGTCGCGCAAGGCGTGAATGTTCGTATCGGGCGTGTTAGCGCTGATCTGCAACGCCAGGTCGCCGTGGCACAGATCGGCATCCAGCGCGTCATTGCGGAACGCCTTCATGCGCGAAAGACGCGCAGGTTTGTGCGGCGCCAGCCAGTCGCGGTCGTCGAAGAACGATGAACCGAGCGAAACAGTGATGGTCAGATTGTCCGGCGGAACCACCGGCCCCAGCAGTCCCGAATCCGCCGGCGGCAGCTTGTCGTCCAGTTCTGGCGGTGTGCCGCCCTGCATGAGGAAGGCGATACGGCTCGACAGCGTCCGGAACAGGCGCTCCACGTCTGCCGGCGTTTCCGCCAGTACATGAAACGATGCGATCATGCCTGCAGCCGGGCGCGGTGTGACGATACCCGCCTGGTGCAGACCATAGAATGACTGGCGTTCCTGCGTCTTGTCGCTCACCGGCGCATCGGTGACCTGTCCGCCCTGCTTTTCCGCCGCGCGTGCCGTGGTCAGTCCGGTGGCCAGGGCGCTGCCTGCGGCACCGACGCCGAAAAGCACGTTGCGCCGTGTTGTCACCAGTTTGTTGTCGTTGGTTGCCATCGCCGTTACTCCAGTCCTACGGCCGCATTGAGCTTGCCGATCGCCTCGGCCAGCCCTTGCATCTTCTGCGCCAGTGCCTTGCGGCTATCCGCGTCCACCTTGTCGTAGGCCGGGTACCCTCCCGGACCTTTGAGCGCAGTCAACGCGCTGCCGGTATCTGTCAGGCGGCTGTCGATATCGGCCACCACCTGTGGCGCCGCCTGCACCGCAACCGGCTTCAAGAGCGCCATCATTCGCGAAACCCCCGCAATATTGGCCTCGAAATCGGCAAGATCGGTCTGCGCGTAGTGATCGTCACCGGCGGCGATCTTCGTATCGGCAATCTGCCCGACAAGCCGACCCGCGCCCTTGGCGATCTGCTCGGGCGGAATGCGCAGGCCGCGTATCCGGTCCTTCAGCGCCGTCACGTCGGCCAGCAGCTTGCCTGAGACCGGTGCCAGCCCGTCAAGGCTGTTCTTGGCGTAGAGACCGTATTCGATACGATGGAAGCCGGTGAAACCCGCATCCTCCTCGCGCTTTTCGAGGTAGTCCGCCACCGGATCGATGGCGTTGTGCAGATCGGCGAAGAGGTCGGCCATCGGTTCGATCTGCTTATAGGGAGCACGCGCTTTCTGGTAGAACTCGCGTGCCTTCTCCAGATCGCCAGCCTTGATCGCGTCATCGAGAGCCTGCGTCGCCTTCACCAGCGAATTCGCCTGCATCGCCATGAACACCTGGAATTCGGCCAGCGGACCGATAAACGATACCAGCGCCGGCCGTGCAGCCTCCGCTTCGGACTCGGCCGATGGCGTGACGTGCAAGGTTCCGCGCGGATTGTTGAGCAGGCCGCAGGTGATCTCGTAAGTTCCGGCCTTCAGTTTTGCCTGCATCGTCTGGGTAAAGCCCGGCACGATATTCTCGCGCTCTTCCAGAACCATCACACCGTCGAGGATTTCCCACTCAAGCGCGCGATTGGATTTGTTGACGATGGTGAATGTCGAACGCCCGGCTGGAACCGTAATCTCGTTGGGATCGCATGCGCTGTCGTTGATCGTGACAGTGATTGCCTCGCCTGAACCCGCCGATTTCAAACCTTTCGACGCGTAGTAGAAGGCCACGCCGCCTGCAACGACGAGAAGAGCGGCCCCGGCAACCGCCAGCTTCATCAGCTTTTGCGATGAAGGGCGGGGAGAACTGGAGCCGGCGGTTTGCGTCATAAAAAATTTCTTTCGGTCAATGAGACGGTTGGGCGGCAGTTGTTCGACTGCCCGCTGGACGCAGGAACATGAAGATGCTGATGGCAAGGAAGGTGACATAGACGATGACTTCACCCAGTGTCGGCATGTCCTGGTAACCGAACATTCCGGAGAGCAACGTACCCAATGGGCTGCTGACCGGCAGCGCGCCGCTCAGGTCGATGACAATCGTCTGGAGACTGTTCCAGACACCCGCCTCGTGGAAATGGCGCAATGTGCCCGCCAATATCCCGGCCGCGACCACCAGTATGAAAAGACCCGTCCAGAAGAAGAACCGGCGCAGGTTGAGGCGAATACCGCCCATATAGATGCCGTAGCCAAGCACGATCGACACCAGAATGCCGAGAAGCGCGCCAAGCGGCGCATCGTTGTTGGTGCTCTGCTGGAAAATGGCGAGAAGGAAGAATACCGATTCGAGCCCTTCGCGGGCCACGGCGAAGAACACCATGGCAATCAGCGCAGGCGCCTGTCCTGTCGAATGCGAAAACGCCGAGTCGATCGAATGATGCAGGTCGGATTTGATCGAGCGGGCCGCCTTGCGCATCCAGAATACCATCGACGACAAAACGATGACGGCAATGAGCCCGACAATGGCCTCGAAGAATTCCTGTGCCTTCTGGGGGAACTCGGCGCTGACCATCTGCAGCCCGGCTCCGACGAAGAGCGACAGCGCAATGGCAAGCAGAATCCCGACCCAAACTGCCGGCATCCATTCACCTCGACCAGTCTGCTTCAGATAGCTCGCGACAATGCCCACGATCAGAGCCGCCTCGATGCCCTCACGCAGCATTATCAGGAATGGAACCAGCATAGATCGGACCCTCGGCGAACCATTGACGTCTCTTTGAGACGCGCACTGGCGCCGCGGGAGTCATAGACTGTCGCGAAAAACGAAGCAATAACAATATATTAGAAGAATTCTAAGGAATAACCGGAGGAAATTTGTCAATTATTCCAATATGTTGATTGTTTCAATCCACAATCGGATGCAACTTGATGTGGAGGAGGCCCCCGCAGCCGCCACATTCTTTCCACAATCGCATTGCGCCGCCCGATACCTTCCCCGTTGTGGGGACCGAGGGCGGGCGAGATCCAGAACACGGAGCATAGCGACCGGGAGGGTCTTTTCCTATTTACAATGTCTCTGTTAGAATCGCCCCTCATCCGGCCCTTCGGGCCACCTTCTCCCCGCGGGGGGAGAAGAAAGCGGTGCCAGGCTCGGCTTTCCTCTCCCCTAGGGGAGAGGGTGGCCGAGCGAAGCGAGGTCGGGTGAGGGGGCCGTTTGCGTCTAACCTGCAACGCTCGCCACGCCGAGCAATTGATCGACCGTATCGCGATCGCCCGCCAGTTGCTCCGACGAACCATCCCATACGATGCGCCCGCGTTCGAGAATGATCACCCGTTCGGCAAAATCGAGAGCGCTCTGGATACGCTGCTCGACGAGCAGGATGGTCATCTCGCCGCTCGAGGCGAGTTGCGAAAACGCCGCCATCAGTTCCTCGCATATGACCGGCGCCAGCCCTTCAAGCGGTTCATCGAGCAAGAGCACAGTCGGCTTGCCGAGAATGGTGCGGGCGGTCGAGAGCATCTGCTGTTCGCCCCCGGAAAGTTTTGCCCCGGAATTCGCCCGCCGCTCATAGAGTCGCGGGAACATGTCGTAGGCCTCCTGCAACGCGCTCCGCGGCCTTCCCTTCAACCCGACGAAGAGGTTCTCTTCGACGGTCAGCGATGGAAAGATACTGCGTGATTGCGGTACGAAGCCAAGCCCGCTCCGGGCCCTGGCGGAGCTTTCCATGTGGGTGAGGTCCGCGTCGCCCAGTTTGATCGTGCCGTCATAGCGCCGTGTCTGCCCCGCAAGCGTTGCAAACAATGTCGTCTTGCCGACGCCGTTTCGCCCAAGCACCGCGATGCGCGAACCAGCCTCGGCGGTGAAGGAAATATCTTCGAGGACCCGGGTTGGGCCGTAACCGGCGCTCAGACCTTTGACTTCAAGCCGCCCTGCCATTGGCATACCCTCCGAGATAGGCCTCGCGCACCCGCAAATCATTCGTTGCATCGGCGGGCAGGCCGTCGAAGATGATTTCGCCAGCCGCCAGCACGATCACCCTCTTGGCAAAACGAAAAACCAGATCCATGTCATGCTCGATCATCAGCACCGCGAGATCGGCGGGCAGTTGCGCCAATGCATTCTCGATCAGAAACGTATCGCTGTGCGGCACGCCCGCGGCGGGTTCGTCGAGCAACAGCACCTTCGGTCGAAGCGCCAGCGCCAGCGCAATTTCCAGAAGGCGCTGTTGCCCATAGGCGATCTCGCTGACGGGAACCCGTGCCAGCGCCGCCAGGTTGAGCGTCTCGAGAATTTCATAGGTTTCGCGCATCACGTCCGGCATGGCCTGAAAGGAACCAGCCATCCGCCCGGACTTGCCTTGCCGCTGCAGGATCGCCAGCGCCACATGTTCTTCCGGGGTCATCTCGGCAAAAAGCCGTGTCACCTGAAACGAGCGAACCAGCCCGGCTCGCACACGCCTCATCGGATTGAACCTCGAAATGTCTTCGCCGCCCATCAGGACCTGTCCGGAGTCCGGACGCAAATGGCCGGTTACCAGATTGACGAAGGTGGTTTTCCCGGCGCCGTTCGGGCCTATCAGCGCCACGCGGTCACCCTTGCCCAGCGCCAGCGAGACATCGCGCGTGACGTTCAGCCCGCCAAAGGCCTTCTGCAGATGATCGACCTCGAAGAGCGCACTCATTTGCCACCTCGCCTGTGTCGCTCGACGAGGGTCGCGGCCGTGCCATAAAGGCCCTTGGGCGCAAACAGCACGACGGCAATCAGCAGTGCGCCAACGATCGTCAGCCAATGGAACGGATTGGCGGCAGAGACAAGATCCTCGATCCAGACAAAGGCTATCGTGCCGATCAGCGCCCCGTAAAGCGAGCCGACGCCGCCCAGAACCAGCATGACCAGCGCTTCGGCGGAATTGGTGAAACTCAGGCTGTCGAGGCCGACGACCTGTGTCGATACCGCGTTGAAGGCGCCGCCGACACCCGCGACCAATCCCGAGATCACGTACATCTTGATCAGGGTAAGCTTGACCGACGCGCCCATTGCGCTGACGCGGACAGGATCCTGCCGGATACCCCGGCAAAGCATGCCGAAGGGTGAGCGAACCAGAATGCGCAAGAGTATGAATACAAGGACGAGCAGGACGACGCCAAAAACGTAGGCGGTACGGCCCCAGAGATCGAACTCGAAGACGCCGAGGATGGGATCGGGCGAGATGCCGGAAAGCCCATCGCTGCCTCCGGTATATTCCGATGCCTTGTTGGCCGCCTCCTGGAAGAGGTGGATGATGGCGATAGACAAAACAAGCTGGGCGAGGCCATGTCCGCGCAGGATGACGACGCCCGAAATCAGCCCCGCCAGAGCACCGCCAACCGCACCGATAGCGATCATCGTGAGCGGTTCGGTGATCCCGAAATGCGCCGCGGCGATTCCGGCCGCATAGGCGCCACTGCCGAAGAGTGCGGCGTGGCCGAGCGTCGCAACGCCGCAATATCCGGTCACCAGATCGAGCGACAGGACGAGAAGCATGATCGCGATCATGCGCGTCAGTAGCGCCAGATTGTTGGGAAACAAGAAGTATCCGGCCATGGCCGCAACCAATATGACGGCGATGCCAAGGAGGTCGCGCTGCCAGCCCCTGTTTTGGGCAGGAATCGCCGTGACAGATGCCCCGGCGCTCATTTGGCTCTTCCCATCAGACCCCGTGGAAACACCCAGACGATGGCGATTACCGCGAGATAGAAGAAGAACTCGCCATATTCCGGCACGAGGTAGCGCCCCGTTGTATCGATGGCGCCGAGCAGCAGGCAGGCGATCAGCGCGCCAGGGATGGAGCCCGCGCCGCCGACCGAAACGACGACAAGAAACGTCACCATGTAACGCAGGGCGTAATAGGGTTCGACCGGCAACAGTTCCGCACCGATCACTCCGCCAAAAGCGGCAAGGCCAACAGCAAGCGCGAAACTTGCTGCATAGACGATCTTGGTGCGAACGCCGAGCGCCGCCGCCATCGCCGTATTGTCCACCGAGGCACGCAGTTTGACACCAAAGGATGTGCGCTCGATCAGATACCAAAGCCCCAACGCGACAACCACGCCGCAGCCGATGGCAAAGAGCTTGTGCGCCGCGATGGTACGAAAACCGATATCGACGGGACCTTGCAGTCCAGCGGGGAGGGGGATTGTCTTCAGCGTGGGACCAAACACATAATTGGCGAGGCCGATGACGCAAAAGGTGATGCCGATGGTCATCAGCACCTGCGTCAATTCCGGCGCGCCGTAAATCCGTCGGTAGAGAAAACGTTCCAGCGGAACAGCAATGATGATCGTGCCGAGCACCGCAATCACGATAGCCAGGCCATAGCCAAGCCCGAGATCGCGCGCCGCATAGGAAGCGATATAGCCGCCGATCATGGCGAATGCGCCGTGGGCTAGGTTGATCACCCGCATCAGGCCCATCGTCACCGACAGGCCAATCGAGATGATGAACAGGATCATCCCGTAGGCCAGGGCGTCGACGCCAATGCTGAAGAACGTCTGCATCAGATCATCCCGGTCGGCGCTTCGGGCACGGGGCTACTTTGCAGCCGCCAATCCTGGATCCGGCTGCTTCTCAAACGTCTTGATTTCCTTGTTGAAGTAGACGCCGTCAGCTCCCTTCGATACTTCACGCAGATAGATGTTCTGGGTTATGTGGCGCGTTTCCGGATCGATCGAGACCGGACCACGCGGACTTTCCCACGTGAGGCCTTTGACCGCATCAACTGCCTTCTGCGCATCCTGCTTGCCGCCGGTCGCTTCGATCATCTTGCTGATGACATACATGCCATCATAGGCGCCGACCGAAGGGAACGAGAGTTCAGCCGGGTTGCCGATAGCCTTCTGGGCGGCGGCGACAAATGCCTTGTTCTCCGGTGAATTGTGCGCCAGCGAATAATGGAACGTCGTCAGGATGCCGAGGCCCGCATCGCCAATCGCCGGCAGATCGGATTCCTGTGTCAGGTCGCCCGGCGCGAGAAACTGGATGCCCGCCTGCTTCAGACCGTTCTCGTTGTAGGCCTTGACGAAACCGAGCGTGGTTGGGCCCGACGGCAGGAAGGCAAAGACCGCCTGTGCCCCGGAATTGCGCACCCGCTGCATCACCGGGCTGAAATCATTGGTCGACAGCGGCATGCGGATGGATCTCGACAACCTTGCCGCCTTCTTTCTCGAACGTCGTCTTGAACGCGTTTTCCGCATCGACGCCCGGGCCGTAATCGCTGACGACTGTAATTGCTTTCTCCACACCCCGTTCACGCGCGATCTTCGCCATCGGTGCGGAGGTCTGCCATGTGGTGAAGGAAGTGCGGACAACCAGCGGGCTCTTGGTGACGATGGCCGACGTCGCCGCGTTCATGATGACCATCGGCACATTCGCCTGCTTGAGCAGCGGCGTGACCGCCATGGCGTCCGGGGTGAAATAGAAGCCGGCGAGATATTGCACGCCTTCCTTGACCACCAGTTCCTGCGCCAATGCCTTCGACTGGGCCGGGTCGGCCTGCGGCACATCCCGGTAGAGGATTTCAATCGTGTTCTCGCCGACCTTGTCACCATGGGTTGCAATATAGGCATCGATGCCCGCCTTGAAGTTTTTACCCTGTATCGCGAATGGTCCCGAGAAGGGTCCGACAACGCCAATCTTGATGACTTCGGCATAGGCGCTTGCACTCATCAGAATTGATGCAGCGACGGCCAGAATGAGCTTTTTCATGGTTCCTCCCTCAATCGAAAATGGCTTTTTCAGAACATTGCACACGACCTGCAGTTTCCGAAGCAGGAATGAAACGAAAAGATGCAATTCTTACGCAAGACCGAACGACTCCCCTGCAAGAAATGTCGATTCTGGCGCAAGTTTTTCCACTCGCAATTGCATTTTAGTTGCGTGTGGTTGACGTCACGCCTTGCCAAAGCTCTCAATCGAACCAAGCAGGCTACCAGCCGAACGCAATGTGGTCGTCGTCGTTGCAACCATGGATGGCAATATCATCCACTCCAAAGTCCATGCCGCGCCCGAACGTTCCTGCTCATGGACCAAGGCGTGATGCATCCCGGAAACCTGCGTGGCATTGTAACGCGCGAGCGCAACCAGAAGTTCAGCAAGGACCGGATTTTGCTTGTGCGGCATCGCCGATGATTTGCCGCCACCACTTATTTTGATCTCAGTCGAGCCTTGTGCGAGAAGCGCAATGTCCTGGCCGATCTTGCCGAGGGAGCCGGAAATAAGCGATAAAAAGTCAGCAAATTCAACGATGATGTCGCGCTGGCTGTGCCATTGCGGCGTATCGTGGAGGCCGAGCAATGCCGCCATTCGCTTGCGAACCGCCGGTCCTTTATCCCCCAGTTTCTCCAGCGTTCCTGCCGCTCCGCCGAACTGGATCACCGGGAAATCGAGCTTCAATATATCGAGGCGCTTGCGGTGACGCAGCAGCGGCGTGCGCCAGGATCTCGATACGGTCCCTGACCGTTATCGGGATGGCCGCCTGCATGCGGGTATGCCCCATCAAGCCATTGTTCCCAAACGTCTTTTCAAGTTGATCCAGCTCGGCGATGATATCGGACAATCCGGTTTCGAGGCGTGTCATTACCGGCTTCAGCCGGATCATCAGGCTCGTATCGATGACGTCCTGGCTGGTCGCTCCGAGATGCAGTGACGCGCGGTGCTCCTGCCGAACAATCTCGCGCAATTGCCGGATAAGTTCCGGGACAACGACACCATCCAATGCAACCGCCAACTTTAGCGCGTCCATGTCGGGTGAAAAAGCCTGGCACGCCTTCTCGATCGCCTCCGCTGCCGCAATTTCTATAATATTTTCAGTGGCTTGCGCCTTGGCCAAAGCGCTTTCGAACTGAAGCATTGCCGCAATATCGCTCTCCGCCGAGAACCATTGCGCTGCTTCTTCACCGCCAATCAAACCGGACAGAAACGAATGATCGAAGGGAGAAATACTCATCGCTTACACATCAAAGAAGATCGTTTCCTTGTCGCCTTGCAGATAGATATCAAAGACATAGCTCGATCCATCGCGTTTCGCGATCAGCGTCGGGACGCGATTGCGATGCTCGATGCGTTGCAGGATCGGGTCCTTGTCATTCGCCTCTTTCTCGTCGTCGAAATAGATCCGTGTTTGCAACCCTATGTTGATCCCCCGCGCTACGATCCAGACCGTGACATGCGGCGCCATCATCCGCCCGTCCTTGAAGGGAACCTGACCCGGCTTAACGGTTTCAAAGCGATATTCGGCCGTCTCCATGTCCGTCGGGCAGCGTCCCCACCCGGTAAAATTGGGATCGACGGTGCCGCGCAACTCGGATGGACTGTTGTAGAGCCCCTTGCTGTCGGCCTGCCATATCTCAAGCAAGGCGTCACGCAATGGCGTCCCGGTGCCGTCGAAAACCCGCCCACGGAGGGTAATTCGCTCGCCCAGCGTTTTGTCATTGACCATTGAGATACCAAGATCGCTCTCGTAAACACCTGTAATCTCACAGAAATTCGGCGTGCAGCCGATATGGACGTAAGGTCCCGCTGTCTGCGACGGCGTTTCTTTGAGGTAACCCAATTGTTGCACCATCAGTTGCCCTCCATGCGGTTTTCGAACAGAGTCGAGCGGCGGCCGCGCAACACGATATCGAATTTATAGGCACGCGCATCCATCGGAATGGTGTTGTTCATATCGAGCGCCGCGATGAGCTGTTCTATTGCTGCCTTGTCCGGAATGGATTTGACGATCGGGCAATTCCAGATCATCGGATCGCCCTCGAAGTACATCTGGGTAATCAACCTCTGCGCGAAACCGTGGCCGAATACCGAGAAGTGGATATGCGCCGGGCGCCAGTCATTCACGCCGTTCGGCCAAGGATATGCCCCCGGCTTGACCGTGCGAAAACGGTAGTAGCCGTCCTCGTCGGTGATGGTACGGCCACATCCGCCAAAATTGGGATCGAGCGCCGCAAGATATCCCTCGCGCTTGTGCCGATAGCGTCCGCCGGCATTGGCCTGCCAGAATTCCAGGAGTGCGCCGGCAACCCCCTTGCCGCGCTCGTCTACAACTCTGCCGTGAACAATAATGCGCTGCCCGATCGCGCTCTCGCCGGGCTGCGCATAATTGTAGATGAGATCGGCATCGAGCTCGCCCAGCATCGAATGGCCGAACACCGGCCCGGTGATCTCCGAGAGTGTATTATCGAATGAAATCAACGCTCTCTGCGGCGAACGCACGACGCTCGTCTTGTACTCTGGCGTATAGGCTGGCGGGTGCCACTGCCTGTCCCGCTGAAAGAATGCGCCGGTTTCCGGCTTCCTGTTGGACATTGCGGGCCTCCCGTCAGGCTGTCTTTTCGGCCGCAGCGAGGTCTTTATAGATCTGCTTCGCCAATTTAATCGCATGGTTGGCCGCCGGAACACCCGCATAGATTGCAACGTGCAGCAGTGCCTCGCAAATATCATCCTGAGTCGCGCCAGAGTTCGCGGTCGCCTTGATATGCATGACCAATTCCTCGTCCTGGCCCAATGCCGCCAACAGCGCGATGGTCACAATCGAGCGCTGCCGCTTCGTCCAGCCTGGCCGCGACCAGACATGCCCCCAGGCAGCTTCAGTGATAAGCTCTTGAAATGGCTTGTCAAAGTCCGTCTTGTTCGCCTCGGCGCGATCAACATGCCCATCGCCGAGGACGATCCGGCGTGTTGCCATGCCTTCGGCATAGCGACGGGAAGGAACGTCTGCAGACGTCATGCTTTCTCTCCAAGTTGGAACTCGTCGATGAACGCTCGTATCACCGCCGTCACCGCCTCCGGCTGCTCCACGCAGGGAATATGTCCGGCATCCTTGATCACCTCGTAACGTGAACGAGGAATGAGCTTCGCCAGCGAAAGCACAACTTCCGGTGGCGTCGACCCATCCTGATCCCCGACGATGCAAATGGTCGGGACCGCGATGCGCGAGGCTTCGGTTGTAAAATCGGCATCGCGCAACGCAGCACACGTTCCGATATACCCTCCGATGGCCTGGCGGGTCAGCATATTGCGATACCCGGCAAGTTCGTCGCGGCGCTGCTTGTGGAAGGGTGGAGTGAACCATTTTTCGAGCACGCCATCCGCAATGGCTTCAATGCCGCCTTGCTCAAGCGCCGCGATGCGGGCAGCCCACATCTCCGCCGTGCCGATCTTATGGGCGGTATCGCAAAGGATCAGCGCACGCACCAGATCCGGCCGCACCGCATAGAGCCCTTGTGCCACCAGCCCGCCAACCGACAGGCCACAGATAATCGCGTTCCTGACCTCAAGATAATCAAGGAGGCCTGCAAGGTCAGCGGTGTGACCATCGATCGAGTAGGGCGTCGTACCAATATCCGAAAGACCATGTCCGCGCATATCATACGTCACGATGGCGAAATCACCGACGAGCCGAAGGATTACGTCGCGCCAGATACGGAAGTCGGTCCCGAGCGAATTGGCAAAGACCAGTACAGGCTTGCCCTCCGGTGCGCCGATCAATTGATAGTGCAGTGTTACGCCATTGATAGAAACGAATTGCACAGAAGCCTCCCATTCAATAGACCACCTTGGATTATCCAACTGGTTAGGTAAAATGATATTCTATCGCATTCTCTTAACTGATGGGTTATGAAATGCCATGATCGACAGTCGTATCAAATTTCGCCACCTGCAAACTTTTTTGGAAGTCGCACGTCAGAAGAGCGTGATGAAGGCGGCAGCTATTCTTCATATCAGTCAACCGGCTGTCACCAAAACAATCCGTGAAATGGAAAACGAGCTTGGCGTCGCCGTATTCGAGCGTGACGGCCGCGGCATCAGGATCACGCGCTATGGCGAGGTGTTCCTGCGCCATGCCGGCGCTGCCATCACGGCATTGCGCCAAGGCATTGATTCCGTTTCCAATGAACGATCGGGCGAGGGCATCCCCATCCGCATTGGCGCTTTACCGACGGTGTGCACCCGCGTGATGCCGCAGGCCATCAGTTTGTTTTTGCAAGAGAAAACGCAAAGTCGCATCAAGATTGTTACGGGCGAAAACGCGGTCCTTTTGGAGCAGCTTCGTCTCGGCGATCTCGATCTTGTCGTTGGCCGCCTTGCAGCCCCTGAGAAAATGACGGGGTTCTCCTTCGAACATCTCTATTCCGAGCAGGTGGTTTTCGCCGTCAGCGCCAGCCATCCGCTCTTGAACTCACAAGAGGATATCTTTTCGCGTCTCGCCGAATTTCCCATTCTCATGCCAACCAGGGCATCGATTATCCGGCCGTTCGTCGACCGCTTTCTCATTGCCAACGGGGTAGCCGCTTTGCCTACCCAAATCGAGACGGTATCGGACGCATTCGGCCGTGCTTTTGTTCGCTCCAGTAGTGCGGTCTGGATCATCTCATCGGGCGTTGTCGCCGATGATGTCGACGATGGGAGTTTGGCGCTTTTACCCATAGACACAAGCGAAACGCGTGGACCGGTAGGTCTTACGATGCGTGCTGACATAACGCCGTCACTACCGCTGATGATCCTGATGCAGACTATCCGCGAAGCAGCAACTGAAGGGTCACCAAACTAGAGCAGCAGGCCCGCAAGCATATCGCGAGTTGATTGCATCACCGGCAGGTAGGTTGCAACCATTTCATCAACAGTAACCCTCGGCGCCTGCGCACCGACGTTAAGTGCGGCAATGGTGGTTCCACGCATATTGCGTACCGGGATGGCAATCGAACAGAGACCAATCTCCAGTTCCTGATCGATGACGGCATATCCCTGCTCGCGTATCAGTTGCAACTCAGCCATCAAGTCGGGAATCGTCGTTTTTGTATTCGGCGTGTTCGCCTTGCGGTTGCTATTCTCCAGGACGCCCCTCGCATCGCCTTCATTCATTGCGGCGAGCAAGACTCGCCCCATGGACGAGCAATAGGCAGGCAACCGGCTTCCGGGATTGAGATTGATCGACATGACCCGCTTATGCGATGCCCGGGCGATATAGACGATCTCGTTACCATCGAGGACGGAAGCCGATGCGCTTTCGCCGGTCTTTTCCGACAGTTGATCGAGAAAAGGTTGGAGAAGGCGGGGCAGGGGAGTCGCTGTAAGATAGGAATGACCAAGACGGAGTATTCGCGGCGATAGCGAGAAGAATTTTCCGTCGTAATCGGCATAGCCGAGTTGTGCCAAGGTCAAGAGACAACGTCGGGCGGTTGCACGTTCGAGGCCGGTAATCCTCGAGATATCCGTGATTGAAAGACGCGGATTTGCCGCGTCGAATGCCTCGATTACCGATAGGCCCCTGGCAAAACCACCGATGAAGTCTGTTTCTCGCATGCTCAACCTTAGCACGCTTTGTGCGATATACGAACAAAAATCAAATAACGCACAAAAGATTTGACCTTCGAACCAATGAAGCACTAATCAAAAGATGGAGAATTCGAGACAGGGAGAGAAATGTGGCCCGGATTTGCACGCTTTCCGAAGCGATTGAAGAGAATGTCAGGGACGGCGATTCCATTGCGATGGAGGGCTTCACCCACCTGATCCCCTATGCGGCCGGGCACGAAATCATCCGGCAGGATCGCAGGGAGCTTTTTCTCATCCGGATGACGCCAGACCTTATCTACGATCAGTTGATCGGCGTCGGCGTGGCACGCGGTATGAAATTCTCCTGGGGTGGCAATCCAGGAGTTGGCTCGTTGCACCGTTTTCGCGATGCAGTCGAGAACCAATGGCCACGCCCGCTCGAAATCGAGGAGCATTCGCACGCCGCCATGGCAAACGCCTATGAGGCTGGGGCGGCAAACCTGCCATTCGCCATGCTCCGCGGGTATATCGGCGCGGACCTTGCGAAGGTTAATCCGAACATCAAATCGATTACCTGCCCGTTCACCGGCGAAGTCCTTGCGGCGGTGCCGTCGATTTGACCTGACGTGTCGATTATCCACGCCCAGCGCGCAGACCGCAAAGGCAACGTGCTGATCGAAGGCATCACCGGCGTCCAAAAAGAAGCTGTCCTTGCAGCCAAGCGCTCGATCGTCACGGTCGAAGAAATCGTCGATGAACTCGATCCGCCATCGCCCAATGCAGTGGTTCTGCCAACATGGGCCGTCAGCTCCGTTGTTCATGTACCCGGCGGTGCGTTTCCGTCCTATGCGCACGGTTATTATCCGCGCTCCAACGCCTTTTACGTTGCCTGGGACAAGATCGCCCGTGACCGCGAAAGTTTCACAGCTTGGATCAAGGAACATGTTCGTGGCGGAAAGCCCGAAGATTTCGCCCGCCATGTCGGCAAGCGTTCTGCAAAAGCAGCGTAAGGAGTATCGTCATGTCGATTGAATTTACACCAACAGAGATGATGACGATCGCTGCAGCCCGCGCTTTGACCAATGATGACGTGTGTTTCGTCGGCATCGGCGCGCCATCGGCAGCATGTAACGTTGCGCGGCTTACCCACGCGCCGGATATCACACTAATCTACGAAAGCGGCACGATCGGTACCAAACCTGACGTCCTGCCGCTTTCGATCGGCGATGGTGAACTGTGCGATACCGCCTTGTGCACTGTTTCAGTCCCTGAGATGTTCCGCTACTGGTTGCAGGGTGGACGCATTACCACAGGCTTCCTAGGCGGCGCGCAGATCGACCGATTCGCCAATCTGAACACGACCGTCGTCGGTGACTATGACAGGCCGAAAGTACGCCTGCCGGGTGGTGGTGGCGCCCCCGAGATCGCCAGCAATTGCAGCCAGATCTATATAACCATGGCGCTCAACAAGCGGGGTTTCGTCGACCACCTCGACTTCATTACGTCTATGGGGCATGGCGAGGGCGGCGATCATCGGGCGCGGCTTGGGATGAAAACCAAGGGTCCGACACGCGTTATCACTGACCTGTGCATATTCGAGCCCGACCCCGCAACCAAGGAATTGACGGTCGTTTCGAGCCATCCAGGTGTGAGCCGTGCGACGATCGAAGAGAATTGTGGTTGGCCGGTTCGCTTTGCCGAGACAGTCGCGGAAACTCCGGCGCCGACGACAACCGAAATCTCCGTGCTCCGCGACATCAACGCCCGCACCAAGAAAGCACATGAGGCCGCCTGATGACCGAAGTTTACATCTGCGATTATATACGCACGCCCATCGGCCGCTTTGGCGGAGCCCTGGCTTCCGTTCGCGCCGATGATCTTGGCGCGATTCCGTTGAAGACGCTGATCGAACGCAACAAGCGTGTCGATTGGGAAGCCATCGACGAAGTGATTTACGGTTGCGCCAACCAGGCTGGCGAAGACAATCGCAATGTGGCGCGCATGGCACTGCTGCTCGCCGGGCTTCCAGTGAGCGTACCCGGAACGACCATGAACCGCCTGTGCGGTTCGGGCATGGATGCCGTCATTACCGCCGCCCGCGCGATCAAGGCTGGCGAAATCGAACTTGCGATCGCCGGCGGCGTCGAATCCATGTCTCGTGCTCCTTTTGTAATGCCGAAAGCAGAAGGTGCATTCTCGCGCCATGCGGAAATCCATGACACGACGATCGGCTGGCGTTTCGTCAATCCGGTTATGCAGGCGCAATATGGCGCCGATTCAATGCCGGAAACCGGTGAGAACGTTGCCGAGGACTTCAATGTATCGCGTGCAGATCAGGATGCGTTTGCCGTGCGATCCCAGCACAAAGCCGGCGCGGCAATAGCGAACGGTCGCCTTGCCCGTGAAATCACGCCGGTTACGATCCAGCAGCGAACAGGCGATGCAATCCTTGTTGATCGGGATGAACATCCGCGCCCCCACACCACAATCGAGCAACTGGCGAAACTCCCGACGCCGTTCCGTAAAGGCGGGTCGGTTACGGCAGGCAATGCGTCTGGCGTCAATGACGGTGCGGCTGCGCTGATTGTCGCTTCCGAAGCCGCCTTGAAGAAATATGGCCTGACGCCCATGGCCCGCATCGCCAGTGGTGCAACTGCTGGCGTACCTCCCCGGATCATGGGTGTCGGGCCCATCGCGGCTACGCAAAAACTCTGCGCGCGCCTTGGCGTTTCGCCGCAAGATTTCGATATCATCGAACTCAACGAGGCGTTTGCCTCGCAGGGACTCGCGACACTTCGCGCGCTCGGCATTGCCGACGATGCCGAGTTCGTCAATCCGAATGGTGGCGCTATAGCCTTGGGTCATCCACTTGGCATGAGCGGTGCCCGCATAACAGGCACCGCCGCGCTCGAACTCAATCTGCGTG
Organism: Phyllobacterium zundukense; assembly: GCF_025452195.1. Lineage (NCBI taxonomy): Bacteria > Pseudomonadati > Pseudomonadota > Alphaproteobacteria > Hyphomicrobiales > Phyllobacteriaceae > Phyllobacterium > Phyllobacterium zundukense. Next base: position 17,197 of record NZ_CP104969.1, read on the forward strand.
GCGCGAAACGCGCACTTGCCACCATGTGTATTGGTGTCGGGCAAGGGATTGCCGTGGCACTCGAGAGGGTTTGATCGGACGATTCGGCGCGGGTTTGCTACTTGGATTTGGCTGTACCAGCTTGGCGCGTTTTTTGTGCACGTAGCCGTGCCAGGGTGTTCTCTGCCCATTGCCAATCCGGCGCAAGTTCGGTGCTTCGGACTGCAGCGTCGATAGCTTTGTCGCGTTGGCCGTTCACCTCGTAGAGTTGCGATCTTAGCATGTAGACTTCCGCGCGTTCACGTGCCTGGAAGAGTGTTTCGAGCAGGCGATCTGTGGCAATCAGACCCTGTTCCGGATTGGTCTTGCTGCGAACGCGAAGGTTGGCAAGCTTCAGCAGCGGCCAGGTCCATTCGGGCCTCGCATCGGACGCACGCACAAACGCTTCAGCAGCATCTTCGATATTGTTCAAAGCTTCATGGCAGCGCCCGAGCAACTGCCAAGCATCGGACGAATCCGGTCGGCGGGCAATGTATTCGCGCAAGGCATCAATGCAGGGCTCATATTTCTGTTGCCGGAACAGGACCTGCGCGAGCTGATAGTTCCACCAATCGACGCTGCGATCGAGTTCGATGGCTTTGTGCAGTTGCGCTTCAGCCTCCTCAGGGTGTTCCAGCCGCATCAGGGTCAAGGCCAGTTGATGCCGCGAGCGCGCATTCCATGGCTCGGAGCTGACCGCACGTTCCGCGTAAATGCGCGCTTCATCGAGCTTCTCACCAAGCCGGGACAATTCGACCGAGACCGTGTGCTGTGCCTCAGGATTGTCCGGATGTCGGTTTTTCAGCTCTGCAACAAGATCGGGAGGGACGGCTTTGCCGCTATGTGCGGACAACAGTGCCTGGTAGACAGCGCGAACCGGGAAGATTGCCGGATCGATGCTGGCAGCTTGTTGTGTTGCGAACGCCAAATCTTCCTTCGACAGAAGCTTCAGCTTGGTGCGAACCACCGAAGCATAGGTGAAGCGCGGCGTATCGATGGGTGGCTCGATCAAGAAGCGTTCGACGAATTGCGACAGAACAACATCCGGCTGGTAGGCTTCGATCAACTCGCGATCAAATGATTTGCCGTAGACATAGACGAGCGTGCTGAAACTCTCCTTGAGGAACGGCAACAGGTTGCCGCCAAAGGAATCGCCAAACATTACGCAGCGCGGCAGTGTCGTGTCCTTGTTGACAAAAACCCTGATCCTTCCGCGGTTCGGAATGCGGTTGTCGAAGGCGAGGCGGCCAGCGGCGCCTTCGATGCGGGCAGACAAAGTGGGCGCCGAGACAGGTGGTTCGAACTTGATACCCAGATCACCGATATAGGAGACCTCTTCAAATGCCACGCGCGAGCCTTCGACCCGCAGCGGTTCGATGCCACTATTTGAAAGGCCTGCGCAAAAGGCCTGATAGCCGATATAAGCCCCAAATCCGCTCCAGTGCGTATCACTTTTCGGATAGGTCAATCCTTGCATTTTCCCCGCACGGATCGCCTCAAGAGGATAAATAATTTTCCGTGCGCGCTGCGGACCAAGGGCAGCCATGATCTGGTGGATGGGGCGTTGTTCGGCAATTTCCACCCAGTCCGGAAGTTGTTCCGAATAAACAAGCTCCTTGTTCGGAGCGACGAACATCAGATGTTGAGCACCGACAGAAGCTACATATTGATCGCGTTCAAGGATCAGTTTTCGCCAAGCGTCAACACCCTGCTGACCCAGCAAATGACGGCCAGTGATCTGGTCGATAACGCGATTTGAATCATGGTCGAGAAAGATCCAGCCATCCTTGCCCAGGAGATATTTCTTGCTTTTGTCAGCGCGTGACGTGGAAACGAAATCATCACTCATGAACACCTCCAGAGCGGCACGTCCTGCCACTCGCTGTTTTGGAATACGCGAATGTTCTTGACCGAGGTCGCCGCGCCATCCACATCGCCGTCATCCTTACCGGCGAAGGACGCGACCGCATTGCTGAACAGAAGCTGCGCAGGCGTGTGTGCGAAGGTGTTGCCGACCTCGTAAATTTTCCGGTCGTCAAAGAAGAACTGGAACCGATCCTTGCTCCACAGCATGCCATAGCGATGGAAAGCATCGGCCAGTTTCAAGCGCGGGCGGTAGGTCTTGGACAAAACCTGCCTGTCAGGTAGCCAGCGACGCGCCGTCACTTGAACCGAATTTGGGTACTTGGCTTCTGCCACGTCGAGCTCAAAGCGGGTATCGCCCTCACTCTCGCGCACGGAGGTAAGCCAGAACGCGTTGTTGACGCCGGGCTCATTGGCGATCTTCATTTCACACTCGAAATAACCGTAGCATTGGCGAAAATCGCGCGTTCGCACATACCCGCCGCTGAAAGGCCGCTTGTCATTCAGCTTGCCTGTATTGCGGCCAAGTTTCAATGAAAGCCCGGCACCCGAAATCGCAACATTCCCGGGTATCCGGACGCTCCTTGTCTCTCCGCCGCTGTCACTAACCTTGATCCAGCGTTGATCGAAGCCGGCATTGTCGGTGAAATCGTCATTGAACGAGAGTTGCCATTTGCCCTGCGCGCGTTGGAGCGGAGCGGGAATATCCGAGCAAAGCGCGCGAGCAAGTGCAGGCCGCGCCAGCAATCCAGCCGAAGCAATCCCCAAGCCAGCAAGGCTCAGGAAGGAACGTCGGCTGAATTGCGCGCGGCTCCGCGTCATACGGCCGCCTTGGCTGGAGCTTCCTTGAGGCTGCGCAGACTGGTTTCGAGATTCCAGGCGCGGTTGCGCAGGGTCTCCACCTCTCCAGTCATGAAATCGATCTCGCTACGGAACCATGCCACAGCTTCATGGATGTTGTGCGGAACCTGAACCAGATTGGGTACCGAGAGCGGCTTGTCTGCAGGTGCAGCCACAGGCTTTGGCAGCACGTGGTTCAGCTTGTTCTCGGTCAGGAAGCGATGGTACTCGGCATAGTTCAGGCGATAGATATGCTGGACTTTGGAGAAGTCCGCCTTTTCAAGCATTTTCTCGAGATTGATCGGAAGATAGTCCTCGATCTCGATCGATGGAATTGCAAACAGCGAGGACAATTCCCGAATACGCGAATCATAGGTGAAGAATACCGCCGGAATTCCCTGATGCAGGGCTATGACATTGCCGTGCAGCCGGAAACCAACCATTACATCCACATTTGCAGCTGCGTCGGCCGCCCATTCTTCGATATCGAAAAAGGCGCTCATGCGATTGTTGAGCATCTCTTCCGCCTCGGCGTGGCCAAGCAGATTGAACTTGGTGAGGATGGCCTTGATGTTGTCCTGCTTCTCCTTGCCGGAGGAGAAAATAGCAAGCGTCTCTTCGCGTTCCCCCTGTGAGTATAGTTTACTCGAAGGGCGCTTGGCGACTGCATCGATCAGCGCGCGCTGCATCCGGTTAGTCTTGGTCGCGTTGCTGGCGTAGTCGGCAGAAAGATATTTATTTAGTGTCAGGCCGACGCGGGCAGTTGCCGGATCGATGGATTTGATTGTGATCGAGGGGCGCAAGGAACGGTAGAAGCTCGGGCAGCCGATCACCCGCACATTCTTGATGCCGAGATCGTTGAATATCTCCGCGCTGTAGAAGCCACGAACGCCAATCGTCTCGCATTTGTCGGCGATGACCTTCCACGCCTCGACGGTACCTTTCGGCACGTTGAGCTTCTTGTATTTTCCGGCCTGTGCGCCGACGCCGATGGCGACGACCGGGCCTTTCAGCTTCTTGAGCAGTGGTACGACATGGGCGAGATCGACGGTTTCCGTCAGATAGTTCGAACCGCGCACGACCGTAGCATCATAAGTTCCGTCTTGCGGCCAGAGCTTTTCGTTGCCGGCGTGCGAGAACTGCACGTTCTTGATGTCGTCGTAGGCGAGGGCCTTGAGCGTGGCGTCATAGACGAGAACGTCGCCTGTGTTGATGCCACCCTTGTTGAAGGCCGCGAGCGGGTCCTCAAACTTCAAATAGGCGGATTTGTTGCCAGGCTTGACCGCGGCGCCACCATTCAGAACAAAAAGTTTCTTCATCGTTAGTTCCTCAAATTATGCATGTGGGCTGATCCGGCAGCAGCGATCTGCAGCGGCCTGATTTCGGAAATTTCGTCACGCTGTTTTGGCGCTGCCTCGCGCGGAAACCGCTCGAAAGATGGTATCCGCTCGGGCGTGGTTGGCGCTGTCTGTTCGACAAGCTTCAGGGTTGTCTCCACCGGGAGGGTGGGAAGCCGGTCAGGGAACCATGACTTCAACTGGTTTACCAGCGGTTCGACACTGTATTCCCACATGAGGGAACCGCCGCGCTCTGCAGCAGCTTCAGACAGGCGGCGCAACGCAGCGGGATCCTCTGACAATGCCATGATGATTTCAGTCAGTTCCCGGCTGATAACGTTGTCGTCCGTCGACTCGATCAACAGGCCATCGACACCGTGGTCGATGAGTTCGCCGACCGCGCCGACTGACGTTGCGATCGGTACACAACCCAGCCGCTGAGCCTCGATAATGGTCAAGGGTGCACCTTCCCAGCGCGACGGCAACACCACCACGTCGGCCCAGGCGAAGGCTTTGTTCAGGTGCCTGCTCGAAAAGACTGGCGGTTCAACGTGAACGCCTATTTCGGCAAAACGTTCTTTCCACGAACCTCCGGCGCCAGCGTCCATGACATCGCTGCCAATGATTTTCCAATCGATCGGTGCTGAGCGATGGCGCAGGTCGCGAACAGAGGCGAACAATCGCTCGATACCCTTTTGAGCGTCGAGTCGACCCAGGAAAAGCACGTTCAGTCTGTCGCGTTGCGGCCTGTTGCGGCGCGCTGCGAGGATAGCTTCCTGGTCCTTGGAGGAAAGTGCATAACTTGCGGCATTTTGAATGTGCATGAGTTTGGCATCCGGGACGCCCATGCCATGCAACCACTCCGCCATATCCCTGGAGCAGGTCAGGATCGTGTCATAGACGTGTTCGAAGGCGAGCGTGAGGTAAGGATGGCCCGCATCACGGCCCATTTTCGATTTATCGAGCACGTGAACATAGTTCAGCACCTTCATGCCGCGGCGGCGAAGTTCACCGAGCATGGAATTGACCGGGGCTGCCTGGTTGTTGATCACCACATCCAGCCCCGCGAGAAAGCCCATGATCAGCTCGGCCTTCGCGGCCTCGTCATGGCCCATCAACAAATCATGCCCGGCAAACTGATTGGGTCCGCCCCAGAGCGGGTAATCATCTGCGAGGAAGTTAACCGTCTTGAACACGCCATCGTTTTCGGGAATGCGATTATAAACCGGCTTGCCAAGCAGGAAGAGGTGGACTTCGCAGCCTGCGTTCTTCAATGCCTGCGCCACAGCATAGGCGACTTTTTCGACACCGCCGAAGCTGCCAATGGGTAAAAGAAATCCGACGCGCAGCGGATTGGACGCATGGGCGAGCCTTGGCATTACTGGCCTTGCGCCCACAGCATGCCGCAACAATTCGAAATAGCGGCTGCGATTGGGGAAATAGACGGAACGCCAGAGCCAGCGGTTTCTGGACTGCAATCGATAGCCGGAATCGCGCAGTGCCCCCAATGTAGCCAGAAGAGCATTGGTGGGGGACAAGGCAGTACTTTGCATTTCTCTCGACGTGAATGGCCCGCTGATGACGATTTCGATCACATTGGGACTTGGAACCGGCTTGTGCAGTGAGCGCGTCCAATCGTCGGATGCGTCATCTGCGCAGGTTGAGAAAATATCGAATGTACACATCCAGCCGAAAGGCTTGTCGGCAAGTGGCTCCGCGTCGCTGATCTTGCGTATGTCAATGCCGACCTTGGCGTTGTTCCGCTCGAAGCGAATGGCGACGAAATGGTGTTTTTGAGCAATCCGCTCGCCCAGCCACAGCAGATTGTGGATCAAGCCGAGTCGGGTCAGCGCCTCTCTGTGTGCCGCCGTCATCCACAATAGAAATGGTGGAACACCGAAGGTTTCCGGTTCAGCCTTCGCTGCCCAGAAACGCGTGACAAAATCCTCCAGGCTGCACTTGGCATGCTCGACTGTCGGATCGGTGAACAGATCCACCGCATAAGTGCCCATGCCGATCGCAGCATAGCGCGGCGTTTCCTCGTGTTCCCAGGCAAGCAGGGTTTCGGCGGCAAAGAGCTTCTTATGCTTCTGCCGGATGTAGGTCAGAATGCCTTCTCGCGTGCGATTTGAATCGCGCAGCATGCTCTCGGCGCGCTGACGGTATTCGAAACCGAAGAAAGGATAGTTCGCGCCAAGGAAGCCGCGCCCGATCGCCTGTAGCCAGAAGTCCCAGTCCTCAAAACCAGCTTTCATGCTCTCATCGAAACGCACGCCGGCATCGAGCATACGCCGCGAAACCAGACTGCCGGCTTCGCATATATTGTCGAAGGTCAGGTGCAGCAGGCGCGAGTACTGCGTTGTGTAATTTCCATTCCACTCGATGCCGAACTTGTCGATATTCGGATAGATCCAGTCGACCTTGTCGTCCGACTTCATGAATTCGAGAATGTCGCGGATCGCAGTGCGTGTAATGCGGTTGTCGGCGTCAAGAAAATAGACGGCTTCGAGATCCGGGAAATTGCGGAGCGCAAACTCGATGCCATAGTTACGGGCTGAACTCAGCCCTCCATTGGCCTTGCGCAGGTAAAAGACGTTTTCATGTGCCAGCGCATAAGTCCGCCCGATTTCGCCGGTTTCCGGATAGGGACAACCATCGTCGATGATCACTGCCGCGATACCGAAAGGCGCTTCCTGCGCCAAAACGGATCTCGACAGCTTCCGCGAGAAGCACAGAGTGCTTGTAGGCCGGTATGAGCACTGCCACCCTAGTCGGCGGTGGACTATCCGGGTCGATATCGGACGGCAATTGCGTGGCGATCTGTTCTCGGAGACGGCTGATCTGGTCCAGCATGAAAATTATCCGTTGACCATGAGGCTGATGTTGCGGAATTTCGCCCAGGCGAAAGCGTTGTCTCCCGGATTGTCCTTCATTCGGGTAGCGATGTAGATGTTTTGCCACACGCCAACCTGCTCGGTAATGAAGGCGTTGAGCCGCGGCTCTTCACCCGGCGCAACACTAACCCAACCTGAAAATCCTTCTCCGGCGCCGGGTGTCCGTTGCTCATCTAATAGCTGACGCGCAGTACGAATGTCGCTCGCAATTACCAGGGCGAAATCAACATCCTTCGATTCTTCATTATCGATGACTGCACTGGACGAGATGCGCAGGATATTGGGTGGGCAGGCAGCCGGTATATGGCCGATCGTTATACCGGTTGATGGCGGATGACAGCCAATGGCTCTTTCTTCGGGCAGAGGAAGGATGGCCGCGAAATCGAACGAGATCTCGTCCGTGTTGGACAGGTCCGCCAGTTCGAGAATGCCGGTTGCCATCGGCATTTCCCGAAAGCCGCCGTCTCTTGTGTCCTGGGATTGAGCCGGCAAATAGTTCGCCCAGCTCGGAAGCAGAACTCCTGGCATGCCGCACCATATCTGCATGGCAAGGCTGTTCTTCAGCAGCGGTGTGTCGTTTGCCGCGTCTCGAACCTGAAACATGTCGAGCGGCTGAAGTCCGCCAAGTGACAACAGTGGCATTTCATCGTCCATGCTCTCGATACGAAGGCGCAGGCTCAGCGTTCGCCGCAAGCCGGCAAGCGTGCGCGAGAGGCCGAGATAGTTCCAGCCCTGACCAAGTCTTGAAAGCGGCACTACCCAACTCTCGACAACACACATGTCTTCCAGCGTGACCAACTGGGCATGCAGAGTGGCGTCGCCGCGTTGCATCAGACGTTCGAAATGGATGGCAACGGCGCTGACGCCTGCACTGGCGACTGGAAGGATTTGCGATACCCCTTCGAATGACGCATCGGCCAGAACGTTGGAACGCGACGAACTGCGGACCGGCTCGTTTGAGAAGGCGAGGTCGAAGGGTTGCAACCCCTGCCTGTCGACAAAACTCTCGACAGCAGCAAACCTATTCTGCAGATTGTCATTCAAAGTGCGCAAGGCAAGCAATTCGCGATTTGACTGCGTGATTTTCCTCGCTTCGAACACCACTAAGCTCGCGAGCTTCTGAATAATCAAACCTGCCGTCTCAATCTCCCGCCCGGCATGCCATTCAAAAACAGTTGGTTCGTCGACTACACCACGGCTTTTCAACCAGTCTAGTAGTCGCTTTTCCCGGCCCCGATGAACGGGATTGATGAGAACAGCCAGCGTGCACAGGGGCGCCTCATGCATCTCGAATTTCCTGCCGGATGCATCCGACAACATTGCCGCGTCATCCTTGACACCTTCGAAACCCAGAATTTTTATAGCTTTCGATAGGCCCTCGGGCAGCTCGTCATAGTCAATGCCCATGCGAAGCAGGATCGGTTCCTTCAGCAAGTCAATTTCTCTCAAAGATTTCGCAACCGGCGAAAGCTTGTACGAAGTCTGAACCGTCATTTCCCTAATCCTTGACCAACCACAGGCGCTGAACCGTGTCTCTATACAAATAGAATGGCAGATTGATGAAGCTTGTCACATAAATATATTGCAGCGCAACACTAAAATATTTGATCGCGTGCGTTTTTATTCTTCACGTAACTTACAATCATTGTGAAAGTAATTTATTTCAAAATTCAAAGTATTTACCGGCGTGTTGCCTGTTACTATAGCAGCGCCGGCGTTTCGAACGTCGTCGCTGCTGTACCCATGGAAATGGCTAGACGGCAATGAGCTTTCCCGGCGCGTCATCCGCTCTCAACGATTGCAGTTTTCGTTCCCAAGCAAGAGCATCCCCAACGATCAGGTCAAGATCGGCACGCTTGGGTGAGAAACCAAATTCCTTGCAGACCCGATCATTACCAGCCACCAGAATAGCCGGATCACCGGCACGTCGGGGCGCCATGCGCACAGAAAAATCAACACCCGACACGCGCTTGACCGCGTCGATGATCTTAAGCACGGAGTAGCCATAACCATATCCGCAATTGGCGGAAGTGCTTTTGCCGCCAGCTTCCAGGTAATTGAGCGCACAGAGATGCGCCTGAGCCAGATCGCTGACGTGAATATAATCGCGGATACAGGTTCCGTCGGCTGTCGGGTAGTCCGTGCCGTAAACCTCGATATGAGAGCGTTCGCCCGTCGCAGCCTGGCTGGCGATCTTGATCAGGTGGGTTGCGCGCGGAAACGACTGTCCGGAACGCAGTTGTGGATCGGCGCCGGCCACGTTGAAATAGCGCAGCGCAACATAGTTGAAATCCGGATGAGCGGCTGCCGCGTCGCGCAACATCCACTCCGTCATCAGTTTTGACGTGCCATAGGGCGAAATCGGTTGATGGGGCATTTCTTCGGTCATTGGCGTCTTCTCGGGCTCGCCATAGACGGCGGCTGTGGACGAAAAAATGAAATGCTCGATACCTTCGGCGATAGCCGCCTCGATCAACGCGCGCGACTGCACCGTGTTGTTACGGTAATAGAAAAGCGGCTCGCGCACGGAATCCGGCACAACGATAGAGCCGGCAAAATGCAGGATCGCGGTCACTCCGTGCGTGCGGATCACATCGCGCACGAGCGCCTGATCGCCGACATCGCCCTCGATGAACGGGACGTCTTCGGGCACCAACCAGGAAAAACCGCAGCTCAGATCATCGAGCACGACAACGGATCGTCCCGCGTCTTTCAATGCGAGCACCATATGGCTGCCTATATAGCCTGCACCACCTGTAACAAGAACGGTCATTGGGGAAACTCCTGAAATTCTGTTTGAGGGATTGTTTGTAAGGATCTGGCTTTTGCCAATTAGCGAATTCTGGTTAGACCTCCCCAACCCTGCTGCGTTCCCCCCATGAAAGTCGCGCTGGTATCATGCAACCCGGCGAACCGAATCTGGCACCTGCTTATCCGTCTCCACCATTTTGTGATCCACACCGTTTTCCGTCAGAAACCGGTACATTTCGCCATAGGTCCGGTACCAGGCCCGATTGTATTTGTCGAAGAGCGACTGGTCCCAATAATCCTCCAGCCTGAACTTCCCGCCGCTGAATACATCGAAACTCGGAATTTGATAGGTCTCTGCAAACTCGACGGTGCGGCTGTCATAGGTGAAATAGATGGAAGGCACACCATTGGCCAAGGCCATGAGATTGCCGTGCAGCCGATAACCGAGAACGAGTTCTTTTGTCCGGACGAGGCTCTCATAATCGGCGACGACATCGGAGTAGAAAATGCGCTCGCGGTAGAGCTTTTCAACCGTCTCATCCAGATACCAGTCGGAAGCCCATTTGTTTGCTTTCAGAGCTGCAATCGCTTCTTCCTTCTGGTCATCTGTCCCGAAAACCAGTTTTTTTTCTTCAACTTCACCCTGGGCCATCAGGGTCGCATCGAAGCGACCTGCCATTTCCTTGACGAGATCGCGATGAAACGTCAGGTAACGCTCTATATCCTGAGCGTAGGTCGGTGAGACCTCACGCCGGATGGTGATCCCGATATTTTGCACCTCATCAAGCCGTGGCAGGTTTATCCGCATCTCGGGATCGTTGCGGCGAAATGCGGTCGGACAGCCAATGATGCGAACGTTCTTAATGCCGATATCGTTCATGACCTGTGCAGAATAAGCTCCACGCACACCGACCGAAATCGTTGAGTCCGCTATCACCTTCAGAACTGTCTTCGTTTGCTCGGAGAGTTCCAATTGGCCTTCGACTGGAGCTTGAGCCCCTATGCCAAAGGCAATCACCGGTAAACCGAGCCGCTTCAGCACCGGGATGGCATCGGTCCAGTCCATGTGCTGGTGAACATAGTTCGAGCCGCGAAGAATGACGTAGTCATATTCCTCCCGCAGGCGATCGATGTGATCCATGTTCGCATTCATGATCGGCAATTCAGCCTGCTTTTCGTAGTTCATCAATTTCAACGACGAATCGAAGACAAAAGCGTCGCCGATATTATGGTAGTGATTGATACTACGCTGCACATTGCTGTGCTGATACCAGCGAACACTGTCGTGATCGTAGACCTCGCCCGATGGGATCATTACCAGTACACGTGCCATGGGGTTTCCTTCTCGTGGCGTTGAAAGCTGGCGAAATCAGCTTGCTTGCGAAAGAACGACATCGGTCCTTGCGGCTATGTTGATTGGCTCTTGCTGGCCAGATTTGAGCAGGTCGCCATAGAGAGCTACGTGCTCTTCGGCACAGTCGATGTAATTCGTCGGCCGGCGGGCACTATGATGAAGACGGTCCCAAATCAATGGATCACACAATACCTCTGTAAAACGGTCGGCAAGATCTTCGGCGCTACGAACACGGAAATGCAGGCCATCTTCGCCATCGCGTACTTTTTCGGCCATCCCGCCAATATTGGAGCAGATGATCGGGCGGCGATGATGCAATGCTTCCTGAATGACAATCGGCGAATTCTCCCACCAGATTGAAGGCATCACGACCCAGTCGACCGATTGCATCAGGCGTGGCATTTCAGCGTTCTGATAGGCACCGTAGAAGCGCACCCGCGAGCCGGCCTCTCCGATTAGCTTTTCCATACGTTCCTGAAATTCGCGCGGCTGTTTTTCGAGATTGCCGCCGAAAATCATCAAGCGGGAATCCGCACCCCACGTCTCTTCCGGTACACGGGACACCGCGTCAACGAGGACATCTATGCCCTTATAAGGTGTCATCTGTCCGAAATAGGCAAAACGGTTGCGGCGCGGTTTTGGGCCCGTCAGCTCTCTTGGCGGCGTCACGCTTTCAATCGAGATGCCGTTCTCGATCACGTGCAACTTGTCCGGATCGAGACCCCATTCCGCGTATTTCCGGGCAAGAAACACACTCGGAGCAACGAAGGCGTCAGCAAGTTCAAGCATTCCGCGGACAAAACGTTCGCGTTTCAGAAAGCGCGCGGGAGGAACGTCGGGAAAACAGGCGTGACAGTCGATCGGCGATGCCTCATTGCAGAGCTTCGACGAACCGGCTTTTACCATCTGACCGTCATTGTTGCAGATCGACAGATATTCATGGAACGTCACGAGGATCGCCGTATCGGGCAGGGCCTCGCGGATGGCGTAAAGCGTTTCGAGGCCTAGTCCCATCACGTGATGAAAATGCACGACATGCGGGTTGAGATCGCCGACAAAGCGCAAAAGATCGCGGCGAATTTCATCGGTGTTGTTGTTCGACAGATAGAAGTGGTCGTATTCGTCCGCGTGAAAAAGAATCTCATCGCTGCTGCGGCGCATACTCATCAGCGCCGTCGTTCCATGGCGCGGTATTGGATGACTTGCCCGCGCCAGATACACGGATTGCACGCCGGGCAACGTATTCAGCCCTTTGTGCAGATTGTAAGATGCGATCTCTCCACCGCCGAGGGAGATGCTCGGATGCGCATGCGAAATCACCAATACCCGGAGTTGTTCGGTCATACCGCTGCCTCCGTCGTTGTCACGCGATCTTTTGTAAGAATGTTTGCCCAGCGCGCATCGAAGACCTGGCGGTCGATACGCTCGATGAGCGCGATAGTTGACGCCTTGTCTGCAACGGAAATGTCGTCGGAGCCCAGCATCTGGGCTGATGGCAGCCAGTAGGATTTCAGTCCGGATTGCTTGAGCTTCAGACCGAGGTCGAGGCCTTTTTCATGCGTACCAAGATATCCGCGCGTAAACCCGTCGACAGAAAACAACGCCTCTCGCGGCATCACGCAACATTCGAATGTCGCGGTCGCTACCTCCGTCGTTACCATTCCAGTTACGGCATCAATGGGATAACCGGCATAACGGCTGATCAGGGCACGGTCGGATTGTGCGCCCGCAACCCATGTTCCAGCCCAACGGATCGAATCATCTTCGTAGGCAAGAGTGGGGGAGAGGACGCATTCCTTGCGCGCTTCATAGGCTGCCAGCAACTTGCTGAACCAGCCAGGATTGCGCGGAAGCAGCGAGGCGGCGAGAAAAACGACCGTCTCGGTGGAAACAGCCCGGGCGCCCACCTCCAGAGCATCATAAAGATCTTCCGATCCACTAGCCGAAACGAGGCGCAGATGCAGACCGTAGAAATCGGCAAGCCGCCGCACCTGCACCCCGATGCGATCGACAATCTCTGTCGCCGCTGCAATAACGATGGGTGCCCGACGCGTTTCGGGGTCGAGGGCGAGCAAGGCAATGAGCGGCGCGATCTCTTCTACGCGCTCATCAACACCAATAATCAGCGCCGGTCCAAGGACGTCCTCGAACGAGCCGAGATCGACCACACCAAAAATTTCAGGGGCAGGGCGGTTCACGCCACGCAATAGCGGCACGAGTTGTTGATCGACGATATGCCGTAGCGCCCAAGCGTTCGGGTCGATAGCGCGAATCTGACGGACCACCGCATCACGCGACGTGATACGCGTCGGCGTCAAAGGCATGAATGCGCGCCGCCCATCGCTCAGACCAAGCTCCACATAGAACGGTGCAGAGCTGTCCCCATCGAGTTCGGGTGCGAAGGCAACGAACCCGTGCGCGTGGCGATTGGGATCAAGCCCAGCGTTGAAAGGCGGCTTATTGTCAAATTCCCGGGTAACATCAGGCCTGTCGATACGTGTCCAGTTTGCGTCAAGTTGCGTCTCGCCGCGATGCCGGCGCAATTTAACATCGCCTACATGATTGTCGGGATCGAGCAACCAACCGGAGACAAGCAGACCGCTACCCTCGACACGAAACACGTGGTCGATGCCCATGCGCACCGGGAAGGGCAGGCTGGAGATCGTCTCGGTTCCATCGAAGCGATTGGCAGCCGAGCGCATACGAAGGAGAATCTCGGTCGAGCTGCGAACGCGAGGCAAAATCGCTCGCACGTGGTTGGGCGTCTCGCGCGCGCCCGCAATCATACGGCGGTCGTAAACCTCGGTGAAGCGCCAGCCGCGACGCCCCCGAAACAAAAGACGTTCGATGTCGTTCGGCTCGACGATTTCATTAGCGAGCAACAGTCCAGCAAAACCTGATGATTGTTCGTTTAGATCCGGCCGTGCGAAAACACTGATCGCACATTCGGCAAGTGAAGGCGACCGACCGCTGATCAGAAGCCGTGTGACGGAAGGCGTCAGGTCCTGCGCCCAGCCTTGCACAAAAATCTCGCCCTCGTCGCTGCCGCCGATCAGTTCGATGCAACCGTCGGAACGTGCGCCCGCTTGCAAAAGGACGGTAATCGCGGAGAGCTTCTTGCGGCCGATCGGTCCAGAAATCAGGCCTTCAACGAGTCCGTCAATGACTGAAGGCAAGCTGGAACCGGCAAGGTCTGTGATCATGGCGATCAGCTCGCCAGTCGAGGCGGCGCGGCTGGCAAAAGCATAACGCGTCACGTTTGCCTTGTGCTGGAACATAATCGTCTTCAACGCGCCACGGCGCAGAATATTGGTCGGAACAATCGCCACAAACCCGTGGGTACCGGCAGGAGACGCATCCTTCAGCGGCCAGCTTACAAGTGTCACCTTGACGCTCATGGCGGGATCGCCATTGAGAAACACCGTGGCCTGTTCGAAAGTCAGGCTGCCGATGCCGAGTACAAGAACAAGCGTGTCGTCAATGGGACAACCAACCACGGTCTCGCCTTGCATCACCACGGGGAGGCGCTCCGCGGCTTTTCCGGTCTTTATCGGCAAAACGTTTTTGTCGTCTCGAAGCATTCAAACCTGCTCCATGATCAAGGCATGACTGACATTGACAGAATAGCCCCGGCGGCAAAGCCTACGAGAACGAACAAAAGCAGAATCAACGGCTTAACGTCGCCACCGGAGCGTTTTTGCAGTGACTCCATGCGCTTTTCCAGACCTGCTACGACGCCGTCCATTCGCATCAGATGAACATCAAGTTCCGTCAGGCGCTGGTTGACGTCACCGCGGAGATTTTCAATCGAATTGCTCACATCGGCGGCGTCGACTGCAGTGCTGCCGCCGGATCCATCAATGACCGGCGCAATGCGCTGCAACGAGCGCTGGTTGACCTGCAATTGGCGCTGTGCCGCCATCAACATATCGAGCTTGTCGAGAATACGCGTCATCGGCGCAGCGATCAGGGCTTCGGCGGCCTGTTCATCAGGCTTTGGTACGCGTAACGCTTGTTCGACACCTGCGCCGTTTATGGCAACGACCACCAGTTCACCAGCGCGCATCGCAGCGAATTGCGGCAACATCACATCGAATGCATGCCCGCCATCGCCGATACCGGAACGCTTCAAATCCGGGCGGTCCTTGTCGGCCACAGCTTCTGCGATAGGCTTGCCATCCAGAAGCACGCGAATAGTCAGTCTCTTGGTCGGCGCGGCAGGATCGAAAGCCCAACCGAACAAACGGCCGTCATCGATAGCGTCGACCCGTCCTTTTGTCGGTTCCATTTTTTTGGCCTGCGTATTGTCCTGTTGGGGAACGGCACCCGGCTGAATTGGCGCCTGTGCCGACACATTTGTGATTATTGACATAATGGTCCTCTCAGGCTGCTTCGACATGTGCCGGACGCAGCGTCCCGATCAAATCGAGATAACGCACAGCCGTCATGTCGATTGTGTCGGGGTGGCGAGCCCCAAGGACAAGACTCTGGTGTAAGTCAGGATCTTCAGCGATACGTCGGATGGCGACCGCCAGCGCCATGGGGTCATTAGGCGGGACGGTCAGCCCGTTGACGCCGTCTTCAATCATCTCGGCCATCCCACCGATATTGCTCGTGATCACCGGGCAATCCTGGCCCTGCGCTTCCTGGATCACCAGCGGTGCATTTTCCCACCAGATCGAAGGCATGATCGCGCAATCGACTGTGGCGATCAGACCAGCGATATCTTCGCGCCGGTAAGCGCCGCGGCGCTGTACGGTGGGTGACGTTTCAGCGAAGAGGCGATCTATATCGGCAAC
Source organism: Phyllobacterium zundukense (assembly GCF_025452195.1). Taxonomy (NCBI): domain Bacteria; kingdom Pseudomonadati; phylum Pseudomonadota; class Alphaproteobacteria; order Hyphomicrobiales; family Phyllobacteriaceae; genus Phyllobacterium; species Phyllobacterium zundukense. Next base: position 33,053 of record NZ_CP104969.1, read on the forward strand.
GAAACTTTCGCTCTGAAACGGCGCCGCTCCATGGACCCGCAGCTCGAATTCGAAACCCTCGGAAATCAGCTGCTTTGCTGCTTCGAGCAGGACAGTCGCACCTTTCCACGGATTGAGATTGCCGAAATAGCCAAAAATCGGCTTGGTACGCTGTGTGACCTCTCGCCTCTTGACTTCAGCCCGTTCGGGCTGACCATTGGGGATCACGCTGATCAGGTGTTCGGAAATGCCCCAATCGACATAGCGCTGCTTGAGGAATTCGCTCGGCGACACAAAGCCATCGACAGCACTCAATAAAGATTTCAGATGGCGTTCACGCAGCACGAACTTGTCGAGGGCAATTTCCTTGAAACAGCCGTGGCACCGGTCCGGACTAGCACCGTGGCATAGTTCCTTGTTTGTTGTGCGTACCATCAAACCATCGTGGTGACAGATCGGATAATAATCATGCAGCGTCATGACGATCCGGCATTCGGGCAAGGTGCGGCGGACAATATGGGGAAACTCCGCGCCCAACAGCAGGAGATGATGCAAATGCACGACATCCGGCCGGAAATCTCGCAGGAGTTCCACGATGTCCGGAACGATGCCATAGAGATCGACCTGGCTCATGAAAAACCGGTCGAAGTGCCCCGACCACAGCAAAATTTCATCGCCCTTGGTGCCGATGCTCTGGAAGCTCGTTCCCGGTCGTGCCTCACGGTGAATATGATTGGTCGCGCCGAGAAAGAGCGCTTCACATCCGGCCCGCTGATAGGCACGGAAAAGGTCGTGGGCGAATATTTCCGTGCCGCCTGGGTGCAAAGCCGGATGATTGTGTGCAGCGACGAGTACACGGGTCATCGACCGCCCCTATCGAGTTCGGCCACAAACAGATCCTGATAATGATCCGAAGGGACACCGCGCCAGTGACCGAATGACTTGGTTGTAATCGACAAACCGGCACGCGTTAGCGCACCATCCAGAAATCCATCGTCGAAACCCACGGCAGCCAGCGGCGGCAACTCTGGAACGAACCAGCACGGACCTTCATCGTAACGCTGAAATCCGAGCCGCACATCACGCTTTTTCAATGGATTCTCAGAAGCGACCTTATCAACGACGAAGCATGTCATGAACAGGCGGCCACCCGGCGCAAGAACCCGTTCTACCTCGCGCAGATAGGCGCTCACCTCTTCATCAGGCAGATGGGTGACGACAGACGTCATGATGATGAAATCGAACTGCCGGTCTTCATATGGCAAAACGAGTTCAAGCCCGTCGATCGCACCCTTCGGATTATACAGCGAGTGGGCAATATCCAGATGGCGGAATTCGAAGTTGGAATAGACCGGGCTGATCATCTGCCGGCACCAGTTGATGCCGCCGGCAACCGGATCGATGCCGCAATAGCTGCCTTTTACAAAGTCGAGATACTGGGTCAGCGGGACAGCCATGCGCCCGATACCACAACCGATATCGAGCACCCGGCTATCCGGCCGCAAACCGCCCTTGCGGATGAAATGACCGAGGAACTCTGCGCCAACGGCCTGGAAATTGCCGTCTCCGACGAAAATGCTATCCGGGTCAGGACAGGGTAGAAACCGGTTGCGCAGGACGGCTTCTATCAGCCATTCAACGTGATCGTTATTGAAAGCGGGGGCAGGTTCGGTAAAAGCTGTCTTGAGTGCAATAACCTCAGTCAAGCGGCGCTCCTTTCAGACTTTTCCTTGACGAAAGAAGTGACAGTGTCCCCGTTCAGTTGATCGGGTACCGCTTCATCGAGATAGGTCGTCATTAATTCAGCAATGTCGTCATCCCAGCGCTGTGTATGCAGCCAGGAATTATATTGGCTCGCGAGACCGCGCATGTAGTCGCTGCTTCGACGGATAGATCGGCGTTCGAAGTGGTAGAGAGCAACATTCGGCTCGTAAGCCACCTGGAAACCGATCTGCCGGATTTTCAGGCATAGGTCGCTATCCTCGTAGTCTCCGATGACGTAGTCCTCGGTGAACCCGCCGACCAGATCATAAATGTCCTTGCGGGTAACGAGGCAAGCGCCGGTCACGCCCGGCACTGTCCGCGCAACCTGAGCCGGCGAATAGTAGCCAGGCATGCCTTTGTAAAAATGGTGATTGAGCCAGACGCCGCGCTGGTCGCGGGCAAAGTACAGCCCCGCATGCTGCAGGGAGCCGTCCTCGAAAAGCAGTTTCGGCCCGATCGCACCCAGCTTCTTCTCTTCGAACAAGGGCCGGGTGAGTGTGTCCAGCCAGCCCGAACCGCAGGGGACAACGTCGGAATTCAACATTACCAGCATGGTGCCTGTCGCAAGACTCGCACCGGCGTTGCAGGCACGGGCGTAGCCGCTGTTGCGATTCATGGTGGCAAGCTTCATCGGCAAATCATGCAGGATATGCAGTCCGCCGAGCATGTGCTCTGTGTCGTCCTGGATTTCAGGAGAATCGAGCACAAAGATTACCTCTGCATTCTCTACAAGCCAAGGATCGGTCGCCATGGCCGAAAGCTGGAAGCGCAAAAAGTCGAGGTTGCGATAGAGGGGGATTACGATCGAGATCAGGGGGGTTGCCGGTCCCACGCCGTATTCCTTGATATCCGCAATTTTCACTGTTTGGCCGAGCTTTTGTTCGACCTCTTTCAGGGCCGGCGCAAGGATGTTTTCGAATACCTGGCTACGGGCGTGCTGCGGCGGTACCGCCCGCAAAATGCGGTTACGCTGTGCCGATGGTTCAAACGGCTGCATTGGCGGCACCAGCATCGCGGTTGCACCGGAGACGAGCCGCATCTGAAAGCGCGGCTGCAGCAATGGTCCAAGATTTTTGGTTTGTGGCAGCCAGGCGACAAAACCCGTGACGTCGGCGCCAAGTCCATCTCCGCGTTCGCCCGTCTTGCCGGGAAACTTGTAGAAATTGGGCTGGAGGGGCAGAGCGCTTCCATCTTCCGAAAGATATTCGATACGGGCTAACATCGCTGCGGGATCGTGAGTCCAACCGCCAACGAGCAGGCCACCATCTAGTGCGATCGCGAGATCGATTTCAGCCGCAGGCTGCGTTCCTGACTTTGCGATCTGGCGAACGGGCAACGGCGCGCGCATCTGCATATCGATAGCAATAGCAACGCCAGGACCTGGGGTCAGTGCCAGTTGACGCACGAGGAATTCGCGCAATTCCATATCGTTCTGCCGCTTTGGCCACCACTTGGCAAAATCAGGCTGGCCATCGCTGTCGGATAATTTGCGGACGGCGATACCGTTTTTCCCCGAAAACACAAAGTGCAACGATTGCGGTAATGCGCGGGCGGATTCCACAAGGAGATGGCACGACTGCCAGCCATTTTTGGTTTGGCGCCCCAGACCCAGTTTCGTCGGCAGCGTAGTTATGGAATTGGCGCTGATTGCATAGATGGCAGTAACATCGCCAAGGTCCGGATCCAGTGCGCTTTCCAACAGGTGCTGGCCATCAATCGGCTGACCACAGCCGCGCACTTGCCGCGGCTCTGGCGTCAACGCCAAGGTGATTTCGCGAACAACGCTGGCAAAAATGGGATTCTGCGACAGGCGAAAGGCACTGCGCCATGTGCTCAGCATATTATTGAGCAGCTTGATATGTCCGGCAGCCGAGAGATTATCGACGGCGCGGTCCACATCGAAAGAGCCAAGCTCAACTGCCGGATAAAGAACAGCCTGCTCGGTCGGCCCGAGTGCACCAGCCGATAGGGTGAGACGAATCGGCTCGTCCTTGGTGCGCACGGCCCAGAGAATACGCTGGCCGCCGGTTCCAAGGGGAATGTTCAAGCTGATGAGCGGAACGAGCGGTTCCGGTGTCTCCAGCGTACATTTCGTTGACGCCCGTATGGAAGCCGGAAGGTCCCAGATCACGACGGCCACATCTGCACAGAGACGCGAGATTGAAATGCTCTCGGTATCGCCTGCAATATCCGTCGAATGGTCGAGGTTCAACACGCTGCCCTTTCATTCACATCGGAAGAAGCGTGCCCGGCCGAAGGGCAGGGCACGCCATAATCGCTATCAATGAACGACGAAGTAGTCGCCTGGATGTTCCGTGACATCGTCGGCATTGACGCCAACGAGTGTGACGGAATCACCATGACCGAGATCGACGACAACATTGCCACCGACCTGCGTGACACGATCGGCAAGATCGTCAGCCGAATGAATATCCTGCCCGTTGATACCGCTGGAGATCTGGAGGACGTCTTCACCAGGGGTAAAATCGAGCACGACGTCGTTACCACCGCCGCCAGTGAACAGGAATACATCACTGCCTGCGCCGCCAATGAGCGTATCATTGCCTGCGCCGCCAAAGAGAGTGTCGTCGCCGGCACCACCGGAAAGAACATCGTTTCCAGCATCGCCGAACAAGAGGTCCGAACCGGCACCGCCGGTAAGAACGTCATCTCCGTGACCACCGAAGAGAACGTCATTTCCCTCGTTACCGCTCAGTATGTCGTTTCCATTATCGCCGAAGAGGACGTCAGTTCCCTCGCCGCCGAAAATCGAGTCGTTGCCGTTGCCGCCAAACAACAAATCGTCGCCAGCGTCACCAAATATCGAGTCATTTCCGTTCGAGCCAAAAACAACATCATCACCGCCATTGGCGTGGATGAAGTCGTCAAAACGCGAGCCAAACAAAACGTCGTCGTAGGCGCCGCCTTCTAAAGTGGCCATCTGCTTCTCCTTCTGTCCTGCTTTGAGTCTACAAATTGCCGGAAAGATTCCGACGATCGATGCTTAAACGATTGTGCGCTGCACCAAATCGAATTGCAATCTAGACTAAGAATATAAATGTGGCAATCCATAGTAACAAATTATTGCGTCGATGTATTATGACACTTTTATATTAGAATCTATAATTCCTGTTTAAAGCAAAACTACTTGTTATATCGTGTTGTATTAAGCGTAATTTAATTTGAAATTTGAAATATCGCAAAATATGGTGCGCTGCAGTGCGAACTTTCTAATTAATCCTCTCTGAAGGCACGGTTAAAGCTGTCGGAGATCGGAGAAATGAGGTACTCAATCGCTTTGCGCGGCTTGTGCACGATCAGCACCTCGGCCGGCATACCAGGGTAAAGTTTGATCGTCGGGTTGGACGCCAGTGATTGAGTGGCGATTTCCGCACGTGCCACGAAGTACGCCGTATCGGTCTTTTCATCGATAACCTGATCCGCGGCCACATAAGTGACTTTTCCATCGAGTGGCGACAGCGAACGCTGGTTATAGGCCGTAAGGCGAACCTGCACCGGCGAACTGACAATCACGCTGTCGATGTCGCGCGGGCTGATCTTCATTTCGACAACCAGCGGTTCATTCTCCGGCACGATATCGAGTATGGCTTCGCCAGCGGCCACCACACCGCCAGGTGTACGCAAGCGAATATTGGCAACGATGCCCGCCTGCGGCGAACGTATTTCGACACGGCGCATGACGTCTTTGGCCGCTACGATACGCTCCTCGGTATCGGCCAACTCAACCTGGCTCGTCGTGATTTCTCCGGCGATCTCCGACTGCAGATCGCTTTCAATGCCGATGAGGGAAAATTCCGCGCCCGCCTTGGCCTGCTCCGCCTTGGCTTTGTCACCCGCATACTCACCGCGGGTTCCCGCGAGTTCGCTCAGTCTGGTATCGATTTCGGTCAACTTCGATTTCTGGGCAAAGCCTTTTTTCACAAGCCCGGCGATCGCGTCCCGTTGCTCAGTGATAAGTTCGATCTGCCGGTCAGTCGCTGCTATCTGCGCATCTGACGATTTCGCTTGCTCCGTATATTGTTCAATAGTTTTCTTCTGGATGTCGACGCGGCTCATTTTCTGCGCGTAGCGTTTCTCAAAGAATATCCTCTCAGCTCTTATGGCGCTCTCGGCGGAAATATCGCCCATTTCGCCGAAGTTCTGCGGGAATGCGATTTCGGTTTCTGCTGCCTGCTCGGCACGCAGTCGCGCCAACTTTGCGATCAGCCCCACTCGCCGGCTCTGCAGGGATTGCAATTCGGACCGTGCCTTGGTGTCGTCAAGCCGGATGAGTGGCTGACCTACTTTCACCTCATCGCCTTCCTGCACCAGCAGACGATCGAGGATACCACCCTCGAGGTGGCTGACTGTCTTTCGCTTCGAATCGACGATCACAGTCCCGAGCGAAACGGCAGCACTACCAAGTTCTGCAGAATAGGCCCATCCAAAAAACCCGCCAAACGCGATCAAGATTGTCGATGTGCCGGCGATAATCAACTTGCGCAGGGGGGACTTTCTATCTTCCTGCTCCAGATCAGTGACCCATTCCGGACGGACGGACCCAAACTTCGTGGGAACGGTTTCGCCGCCCGACACGGTACGCGGTGCCAACAGTTGAGGGGCGCGTTTCTGCAGATTTGTGTTGCCCGTCATGATGCGGTGGCTCCCATTTTAGGACCGGTCGGGGTGATGGACGACACTACGTCCGTGCGGGGGCCGAACTGTGTGATACGCCCGTTCTCCAATACAAGCAGCTTGTCAGCCACCTGCATGATGGTTGGGCGGTGGGCAATCATCACCACGATTGCTCCATCATCGCGGGCTTGTTCGATCGCACGCATCAGCGCTCTTTCGCCGACTGCATCGAGATTGGCGTTCGGCTCATCGAGCACGATCAGGCGAGGACGATTGTAGAGGCACCGGGCAAGGCCGATGCGTTGACGCTGGCCGCCGGAAAGTGTCAACTTCCCATCTCCCACCGGTGTATCGTAACCAAGCGGCAGCCGTCCGATCATTTCATGGACATCAGCGAGCCGAGCCGCTTCGAGCACCCGATGCGGATCGCCGTCGCCCATCCGCGCGATATTATCCTGGATAGTGCCTTCAAGCAGTGCCACCGATTGCGGCAGATAGCCGGCAATTTCTCCGAAGGAGCCGCGCTCCCAGAGATAGACATTGTTCCCATCGAGGAACACACCGCCCGACGTCGGCTTGACGATCCCGATCATGAGTCGTGCAAGTGTCGATTTGCCGGCGGCGGAAGGGCCGACAATGCCAAGAACTTCGCCCGGCGACAGGCTGAAGGAAATACCCTTGATGATCGGCATCTCGACACCCGGAGCCGCATAAACCAGCTTGTCGATGATCAGGTCGCCATGCGGCCGGGGGGTTGGCATCGTCTGCCGCACGGCAAGATTCTGTGCAAGCAGGGCCTGGATGCGCTTCCAGTTGCCAACGGCATTTACCCATTGACGCCAGGTCTCGACGACATGGTCGAACGGCATCAGCAAACGGCCAACGATAATGCTGGTCGCGATCATTGCCCCCGGTGAGATCGCCTGTTCCATCGCCAGCAGGGTTCCTGCACCCAGCGTCGCGACCTGGATGATGAAACGCAATGTGCGGGCAATGGATGCCATCGCACGATTGCGGGTGCCTCCAAGATCGAGCAGATCCAGCGCATTCATCTGCAGACCCCGCCAGCGCCTTGCCAGAGCGGGCAACATTCCCATTGCCTCGATGGCCTCGGCGTGCCGCAGCGTTGCACCGATTTTTGAGATGGCTTCGATGTTGGCCTGATTTGCATCCTTGAGCAGGCTGCGGGTTAAGAGATCAGTAACTACGCCGCAACAAACAAGGATGATCACGCCCACGACACCGATAATCCCGAAAACCGGGTGCAGCAGGAAGAGCACGGCGAGAAAGATGGGCGACCAGGCAGCATCCAGTGGCGCGCTTACCGCCGACGAAGTCAAAAAAGTACGCAGTTCGGTGAGATCGCGCAAGGATTGCGTGGCCTTGGGAAGGCCCTGATCCACCGATGCCTGCACGGCAGCTGTCAGAATCGGCAGATTTAGCCGGCGCACAAGTGCGCTGCCCATGGCCTGAAAAGACAAAGCCCGGATAAATTCGAGAATGCCGTATACCAGCAGAGCGCCCACTGCCAGGACCGTCAGCATAAGCAGAGTGTCGGTGCTGCGACTGTTCAGCACCCTGTCATGCACCTGCAACATGTAAAGGGGTACCGTAAGTTGCAAAAGGCTGATACAGAAACTAAGTAATACGGCGTAGAGGAGACCTGCCAGAAAAACCCGGCGGGCCTTGAAAATCAGCGTTTGCGGCGTCGGAACTTCCGGCGTCTTCGCTTTTTTTCCTACATGGCTCTTGCCATTTGCATCGATTTGACGAGTATCATTCATGTGTAATTCTGCCTTGGAAATGACACAGCTGCCAGTTAGCCCCAACGACCTTGGTCTAAGACCAGAGACTAGTAAAGTAATACCGTGCAGAATGTGACAGAAAAAAGATTATATGACGGGGGAAAAAGCAAAGGAGAACGGAAAATACACTCGCAACTTACTTCAAAATTTGAAGTAAAATGACCATGGAGACAAAGATGATACAAAAACTTCTGCACGAAGGAGTGGAAGTCGAAACATCTATTGATGGATATTACGCCGCCGATTTCCCCGAAATTACAGCGGAAAAACAGGGACATAGACACCCAGTTCATACGGTCGTAGTTACACACTTCGAGCTAGCTCGAATGATCGAGAGAGTGAATCGCCGTTTCGCCAGTCTGCTCAGAACAGAAATGACGAAACTGGGGATTGAAGACGTCGGTCCGGCACAGGCGATGGTCCTGATGGCTATCGGCGACGTCGAACTTTCTGTTGGGGAATTGTTGGATCGGGGGCACTATGTCGGCTCAAATATTTCCTACTACCTGAAACAACTTGCTGATGGGGGTTACATCGACAGGGTCGCGTCCCAGCGGGACAAGCGGTCTGCAAGGATTCTGATTGACGGAAAAGGGAGAGCAGCTTTGCGCCAATCTGCGTGATGCTGGCGGGGCATACAATCGTGTTCTCGCCAGGGATGCCGATGATCTCCGCAATCTCGAAATCGCGTTCCAGACGTTGCACAGGCTCGAACTGGTTTGGGGCAATGCCGCGCGTTATGGCATCTGACTCAACTTCGATCAGTGTTCTGAGTCCCGGAAGGGGCTGATCTCATGCATGTGGCTTTTGTTCACAGGCGTGGTTTTGGCCAATTCGCAGCATTGGCTGAGCATCTGGCAACGAGCGGCCATGATGTCAGCCTTATTTGTGAGACCGTGGACCGGCGCCTCCCGTCGGTTCGCGTGATCTTGCACCGCGCAGAACCTGGCCCCCGGGCTCATTCCCGAATGGCCAGGCATTTGGGTATTCCGGACCACCATGTCCGCATCGGTCACCGTGTTGCGGAGACATTCGACGCCATGGTGCGCCATGGCGAACAGCCGGATATCGTCATCGGTCATATAGGCTGGGGCAGCATGATGTTCGTCAAGGATATCCTGCCCAAAGTGCCGGCTATCGGTTATTGCGAATTTTTCTACAAGGCGGAAGGCGCAGACGTCGGTTTTGCTCCCGACGATAATCCGGATGCTGAAACGCGCAAACGCTTGAGATTGCGCAATGTCGCGCAACTTCTTTCGCTGGAAGCCATCGACGGCGGGATCAGCCCCACCCGTTGGCAAAAAAGCCTTTATCCGGTCTCCGCGCGGAATCGGATAGCCGTCTGCCATGAAGGTGTCGATACGGAAATTTTCCGCCCCGACCGCAACGCGTCGCTAAGGCTGCCTGATGGGCGCTTGCTGAAGGCAGGTGATCCGCCGATCATCACTTTCGTCGCTCGGGACCTCGAACCCTATCGCGGCTTTCCGCAAGCGCTCGAGGCGGCGGCAAAAGTCATACGCCAAAATCCAGACGCGCTCTTCGTATTTGTCGGCGGCAATGGCGTCAGTTATGGAACACCGCCGCCCGGTGGGGGATCATGGAAGGATGCGCTGCTCGCCAGCCATGACATTCCGCCGGACAGGATTTTGTTTCCCGGAGCCATTTCGCACGATCTCCTGCGCAAGCTCTACCAGATATCAACCGCACATATTTACCTGACATATCCTTTTGTATTGTCGTGGTCGGTGATCGAGGCTATGTCATGCGGCGCCTTGATAATTGGCTCCGATACGCCGCCGGTTCAGGAAATTATCCGATCCGGGACGAATGGCCTCCTCGTGCCATTCTTTGATACCGATGCTTTAGCCGATACAATCCTTCGAGTCCTCCAAAAGCCTGAGGATTTTCTGCCGCTACGCATTGCCGCCCGCAAGACAATCGAGAATCGCTTTCGACTGGTGGATTGTCTTTCGCGGCAGAAATCTCTGATCAATTCGGTCGTCAAAGCTGCCTGACTCGCTATCGGTTTCTGCTTTGCCGATTGACCGCCGCATTTCTGTCTTGCACCTCGCGCAGGTTCGTTTCGCCCGTGTGCGCGTGCGAAAGTTGTGCGGGCGCAGGTGCGATTGAAGTGTTTCCAGAGGAATTTCCCCCGCCACTCCTTCCCACCATCGCGTTGACGATATTCCTGCTGGCATTGCCCGCGTGAGACGCGAGATTGGTGAACCATTCCTGGCTGCTTGTCGCAATTCGGCCGCTGAGAGGCACGATCTGAGTAAGCAGGAAGAATCCCGTCAGGCATACGAGCACAAAAGGACCGGCATCTTTCATCGCAGGTATGCTGCCCTTTGCAATGCTCAACACCAGCGCCTTCACGACATCCTGTATACCGACGTTGTAAAAACCAAGGAAGGTTGTCAGAAAGATCGGTATCAGGATTATCTGGATCGTGCCCGTGAGCCAGCCGGAAAAGTACCGCGACGGGATTTGGAACATTAGCAACACGATGAAAAATGGAGCGAGCGCAAGCATGATCCACAACGCGACTTTTGCAAACAAGAGGAGTGCAACGGCGTAGCCGACGAACAAAGCCGCGGCGATCCATACGATTGCTGCCTGCACCGACGAACTCAATGGAACTGTCAACGGATTTTGCGCTGGGCTTTTTGTTTGAGCAACCGGGTTTGATTTGGCCGGGTTTGGCGGGCTGCCTTCCTCCGGAACCGGTTGAGGCAGGGGGGCGGCAGCCGAAAGTGCTGACTGCTCGATTTTGGCCGACGCAGTTAGCGCGAAACCGTAGACAGCGTTGAGGTCGTTGGCGAGGGTGCTAAATCCCATGGATTTGCCACTGCGAGGATTGACAATATGATTGAGCATGACGGAACTCACCATGTACGGCGCATTGGTGAACAGTCCGTAGAGCGCGACCTGAAAGGGTCCCCATGCGGTCACGAGCGAGAAAATGATGGCTATACGAACGAGCTTGAACACCATGCCGGCGATGCTGTCGCCCCGTCCTTGCCAAAACCGGAATCCCCAGAAGATCAGATAAAGGGTCAACAGCCCGGCCATGACGGGGGTGAGGTAATAGGCGAAGACGCCGTAGGTCGCCGCCGTAAAATTTGTACCCAGGCTGTCGATGTTACTCGATAGTGCGGCGATAGAATTAGCTCCCTCCACTGGCTACTCCCCCTTGCGACGGTGGCTGGATAACAATATCGAACGCCTCGTTGACCGGTCGCAGCGGGCCGCAATCGTCAAGCGCATAAGACAAGGCCGAGGGGGGCAGGTCGCAAGGCATCTTCAGTTTATGACCGCCCCCGCAAGCCGCGCACAATGCAGCGGCGAAAAGCACGACGCTAACCGGTATGATTCTCACGGCCTGTCTCCTTGCCCGCAAAACACCGGCAGCCATTGTTTTGGATCATCCCCGAGCTGCTCACGCAGAACGGTCAGTTCGTGGATTGTTTCGGCCCGACCGGACAGCACCTTCAGGAGATCGTCCATGCCATTGAGGCGAAGTCTGGCTATCACAGATTCCTGACCGTGTTTGATCAGAAAGGAGCGGCTGGCCGGATCCGTTGTCTTGATCCATTCGACTTCCCGCGAGGAGAGCCCGAGCCCGCTGCCGTGACTCTCCAGATCCGCGCGTGGATTGGGAAAGAAAATATGCGTCGCACTCTGTTCGATCAGCGTGTTGGCGATTTGGGAATTGACGATGTCCGAGGCGCTTTGCGTACCGAAACCGATAATCCCGTTGAATTTGCGGATCGTCTTCATCTTGTCGCGGATGAAGGTCGCGAACACCGGATCCTCGAGTAGCCGCCAGCCTTCATCGAGAAAGATCAGGACAGGATTGCCGTCGAGCAATTCGTCCAGCCGATGAAAGATATACATCAGCTCGGCGCTGCGGGTGAGGGGATCGTCCAGGATTTTCGTCATGTCGAAGCCTGAAATCTCCGACCAAGTGAAACGATCTTGCGGATTGTTGAACAACCAGCCCAGTTGATCAGGGCGGAGCCATTTTTCGAACCGCGCCAAAAGATCGTCATCGCTAGCGCGAATCCGGCCACGCAGCAAGGTCGCAAAGGCCGGCAGAGACCGGCTATCCAACCCGGTCGACATGATCTGGCCAATAGCGGCGCGAATGACGCTTTCCTCGCTGGCAGGCAGCGACAGACCATCTGGACGGCGCAGCATCGACGAAAACAACTGAAACAGAAACTCGCGATTTCCCGCTGTGTCGGGCAGAGCGAGGGGATTGAAACCAGTCGGCGCACCCGGTTGCAGCACTTCGTAGTTGCCTCCCAGTGCCCGAATGAAAATTTCGCCGCCGCGATCCTTGTCAAAAAAAATGCAGCGCGGCGTTGGTTTGATACGCTGCGACTGCGCCATCAGAAAGGACAAGGCCACCGTCTTGCCTGAGCCGGATGGTCCGACCATGGTGAAATTACCGAGATCACGGACGTGGAAATTAAAGAAATAAGCGCTCTGGCTGGTCGTCTCCAGAAGGGAGATGGCGCTGCCCCAATGATTGCCTTCCTTCTGGCCGCTGGGAAAATTGTGCAGCGACAGAAACCCGGCAAAATTCTTTGACGAAATCATTGCCGACCGGGCGATATATGAAAAATTGCCAGGCAGCTGCGCCCAGAATGCCGCTTCGCAATTCAGATCCTCGCGCAGCCAGATGATGGATTGATCAGTGAGAGTAGCGCCAACGGAGCGAATGCAGCGATCGAGCTCAGCCTTGTCGTCGCCGAGACACATCACCGACAGGTGATGTTCTCCGTAGATGGAGCGCGAGCTCAGAAGCTCATCGCGTGCCCCGGCGAGCTGGTTCCCGACAATCGAACCAGCCTCATCTGCCATGGAAATCTGGCGATAGACACGCTCCATCTGGTTCTGCGCCACAGGCTTGTCGACAATGGAAAAACTCTGGCTGACGATAAATTCATGCGGAACCTTCAGCAACCCGTCGAGCAGGAGAGGTCCCGTATAGGATGGGTATTCGCGCACCGACAGCATGGCGCCGAGCCGTGAGTCTCTTGGCGGCGTCGCGCCGACGAACTCTACCGCATTGCGTCCGAAGTGCAGCCGCTTCATCGCAAGTGCACCATCGAGCGGCATACGCGGCAAACGCATAGAGACCGGATCGAGCCCGTTGAGTATTTGAACGAGAAATTCCAGCGGCTCGGAGAAATAATTTCCCGGCTCAGGCTCACGGATACCGAGAATACGCGCCTGATAATCCAGCAGGACTTCGCGCACGCCCAAGACAGCGTCGTGAAGTTCGCGAAGCTCCTCGTCCTCTCCCTGGCGTGCACCCTTTGCCTGATCTTTGACGCCACGGCCAGCAAACAGGCTGCGCGTAAAGCTGTCGATCAGTCCGACCTGACCGCGCAGAGGCCGGCGTACGACCGTGATATACATGTCATTGACGAACATGCGCCGCTCTTCGAGCTGCGCCATGTAGCGGCGGTTCAATTCGGCGGCAAATTCACTATCGAATTCGCCCTCGAGCTTCGGCTCGAGCCGGCGCCGGATCATGTGACCATAGACCGCGTAGCGGCTGCTGCCGAGTGAGCGCAGGATTGTATTACGGCCCTCAAGTTTGCCATTGATCTGCGCCATGTCCGCAGTCTCGAAACAAAAGCCATCGAGCTTGAGTGTACTTAAGAGCAGCCCATCCTTGGTGCGCAATACCGTGTCATCGACATGGCGTGCGTAGGGCACATGCGTGGCAACCGAACGCTCCCGCTTGGCTTGCGCTCCAAAACGCATCTCCTTGCGTACCAGACGGGACGTCATGCCTGGTCGCCCGGTGCATAGCTTTTGACGCCCCACAGGACTTTCGATTGTGGCGGGGTCCGCGCACCTTTGACCCGGAGAATATTGAAAATCTGCTCATCGCGCAGCGTCAGGAAATAGCCGAAACTATGGATCGGCAACACCAGGAATAGCGTGAAGAGGCTCTTGGTTGCGAGGAAGACCACCGCGGTAACCACCATGTTGAACATGGCATACATGTAGGGCACGCCAAAAAGCGTCGGTGCTCTCGTCAGGGCTTTGACCAGGGGGGTCATGTCCGGCGCATCCTCGGTCATCTATTTCAATGACCCAAAGCGCTCTGAAAGAACGCCACGATCTGCGTCGAACCGAACACCAGCACAATCCCCATAATCACGGAACCGGCGATGCTCCAGGTGAAACGCCCCGACCAGGCGAGGAAGCCGCAGCTGATGACGGCCAGGATTGCGAGCATCGAGGCAATTGGACCTGTGAGAATCGAAATAAGGGTTTGCAGCACACCTGTCACCGGTTGCAGGCTCTGTGCAAAAGCATCCCCGGCAAAAATCGTGAATGATGACGATACGAAAGCTTTGAAAATTGTTGAACGTAAAAACATTGAATTACTCCACATGAAGGACAAATCCTTGGGACCACGCTTCTGGACTGCCGTCCTCGGGCTTTTCTTGTTTGTTTATCGTGCCATTCCCTCGCGCCTTGGCTGCCGGCCTTTCAAGCGGTTTCCAACCATAGAGATCGGTGAGAATGGCAGAGACGTACCGAACGGTTTCCGGATAAAGTGGAACTCCGCGGCTTTGCTCGACAGCCCCTTCACCGGCATTGTAGGCTGCAAGCACATAGAGCGCGTTTTGGTATTTTTTCTGCAGCAGACGCAGATAACGGATCGCGCCGCGCACATTGTCTTCAGGATCGCAGATATCGACATCGAAACGCTTCGCCGTTCCCGGCATCAATTGCATCAAGCCGACCGCGCCTGCACTTGAGATGCTGTTCATGCGAAAGCCACTCTCTTGGCGGGCGATGGCCAGCACGAGATCAGGGTCGAAGCGTTCCTCTCCGGCAATCTTGCGAACAATGGCCTCGCCCTGAAATGCATCGATTGGAGAAGCATGTTTGCAGACCGCTGCCGCAGGGGGCTGCGGTGGCAACGCGGCGTCCTGGTTCGAAGCCCCGTCGTCCTGAATCACTGTAACCTTCAGAGGCTGTTCGCCGGACGCGGCATGTCCGGCGCTGCCAAAGGCTGACCCGAAAGCAATGGTGATAGCCGAAAGCAGAATATTCCTGTTCATTGGCTGCGCCCTATCGAAACAATACCGGCGTTCTCGAATCTGGTTAGATCGTTGCTCGCAAGTGCGACCGGTCGCTGCAAATTGGCTCGCACGAAGGGATCGTAGAAAATCTCTGTGACAACGCCGGGTCGGCCATTTCGACGGCCAAGCTGGATGACCAGTGGCAATGTCGTGCGCAACGTATCGACGATCTCGGTCTTGCTTAGACCGAGCCCGCCGCCGGCGCCGCTTTGCATAATGAGGAGCGCCAACCGCGTGTAGGCGGCAGACGGAGAGTTCGCATGAACCGTCGAGAGCGAGCCGGGGTGGCCGGTATTGATTGCCTGGAGAAAGTCCAGCGCTTCGCCACCGCGTACTTCGCCAAGCAGCAATCGATCCGGCCGCATGCGTAGGGACGCCTCGACCAGGTGACGCGGCTCGATGCGGGCGATATTTTGATTGCCGCGCGTTGCGATAAGACGGACATGGTTCTCCTGCGGAGGCGTCAGTTCCGGAGTATCCTCGATGGTAATCAGTCGCTCGTGCGCCGGGATCTCCTGCATCAGCGCATTCAGAAAGGTTGTCTTACCAGACCCCGTACCGCCAGAAACCATAATGGACACGCGCCGTTGCACAGCTTCACGCAAAAACGTCCAGATATCCCCCGCAGCGAGCAATTTGCACAGAATGCCTTCGTCGTCCGTAAACTGATGCGCACTGTCCGTCACCAGAGCAGAGTCGAGCGCCCCTGAAGCTGCGTAGTCGGAAAGGAAGAGCCTGCGCGCGACCTGCCGGCGGAGAACAATAGCGCCCCCTTGCGGCGCGGCGGGCGGTAGTACAACCTGAATACGCGCGCCATCCGGTAGCGCGGCCGACAATAGCGGCTCTTCGTCGTTGACGAATTGGTGACTTGCCGCGGCGACGCGTTCCGCCATGAAGCGGATCCTTTCGGCCGTCAGTTCCGGCATCGCATGGCGCACCATCGCCGCACCCGAGCTTCCCCCTGCATGTTCGATGAACACGGCGCCCGGCTGATTGATGCATATCTCGACGACATCCGGTGTCTGAAGAAAGTGCCGCAACGGGGCAAACGCCAAATCGATCAATTCGGAGAGGGGCGCTGCAAGGCTCACGGCGTGTCCCCTTTGTAAACTGGCTGTATACCTTCTCCTGTATCCCAGCCGCGTCCCTTCTTTAGCTCCTTGAGCTTCTGCATGACCGGATCCGGGTAAAGATCGGAGAAATCGAGATCGCGCCGCACGAAAATTGACACCGGTGTTCCCTGATCAATGGTAATGGTCGGTGGAATATTGATCTGCGCCTTCAGGGCCTCTTGGGCGAGCTGCGTGAAATTCTGGACCGCGAGCGCCGCCCCTTGCATCGCGAGATCGTTGCCTGCATTGTTGTCATCAGGATAGATGGTATTAACCGTTATCTTACCGGTGGCTGGGTCGGTCGTCGTCGTCTGGATGGGCCCGCCATAAGTTCGGTTCCGCGTCCCGCCACCACCCGCAGCAATTAACTGTGTGCCAGCACTGATAATGCTCAACACGCCAGCGGCGCCAAACCGCTTCAGATAGTGGTTGTTGACATCACCGGCAGATCCCGACCGACCGAGTTCATCGGTGCCGATCGAACCGAGATTCATTGAAACGCCGTCAGCACGCAGGAGCCGCGTCCAGACGATGAAGGCGCGGGTCTGACCCTGTGCAACGCCGGCATTGTATTCGCCGATCATGCGCGATGCAGCAGGGATTAGAATCCGTCTTCCATCGAACGACCATATATCCTCGGTGGTCACCGCCCGCACCATGCCAGGCAGATCCGTCTGCACGGCAGTTTCGAGAACGCCGCGGATCATCGTTCCCTGCGGCACAAGTGCATCGATGCGCTTTGTCCGTTCGGCCTTTGCAACTTCAACCGGCTTGGTGGCCATGGCAGACAAAAACTGCCCGTTGGGATTGGCGTCCTGGAATGTAGCGGCTGCTTTCTCCGCATCCATCGGTGGTTTTGGCTGCTCGCCAGCGAGTTCTCCGCTCTGACCGGTTTCGGTCACGACCATCGGCGAGCGATAGCGCTCCCACCTTTTCTCATCAGTTTCGGATTCCCGCGCCAGCCGCTCCGCCTCCGCCATTCGCCGGGCTTCCTCCTCCGCTTGCAGTCGTGCCCGTTCAGCAGAGGCATCTGCATCGGTCGGCGATGGCTGCTGCACCTCTGGTGTAGGCTCCGGCGCGGGAGGTGGTTCTTTGACTGCGGGAGGAACGGCCAATTGGACTTTGCCGACCGGCGACAGCAAGTTCTCATCACCGGTATCGACATTATCAGGAGTTGACGGCCGCTGGAGCCAGAAGGGCATAGCCAGCAACGGCAGACAGACCAACGTGAACAGCGCGATCAAGGCTGCCTTGCTCAAACCGCGCTTCGGCTCGGCAAGCTTCGATCGTGCGGCTTCTTCGAGTTCTACGTTGAGATGGTAATCGGGATCAGGCATCTCACCTCATCCTTGTGTCGGAGGAGTTGCTGGTAGCGGCGGCAACCGGGACGCTTTTTTTCAAGTTGAAAAGGCAGAGCGCATAATCGCTGCGCCGCAACATCCATTGCCTGGCGATCTTGTCGACGACTATATAATCTCCCTCACGGCGGAAGTTGGCGAGTATCTCGCGCTTTCCACCTTCGACGATGAAGATGGCAGGGATATCACCTTCAAAGCGAAACCAGGTCTTCACACCATCGTCAAAAGCGTTCGTCGGTTTGAGTTCGCTGTCGCCGCGGAAACTATAGTTGGTATTGGTATCTTGAAACTGGAAATTGTCGCGGTTCGGCTCCGAAACAAGCCGTTGTGCTTCGGCCAGAAGCTTGGAATCGGCTTCTTCATCAGGGTAACGAAATTTGACCATGTAGGTCTGATCGCCTTCCGATTCCGGATGGGCGCGCAGGATGAAGGTGTAAACGTGTTTGTCACTCACAACATTCATGTTCGTCGTTGTCTTCGCTTCGACAGGTTTCAGAAAGATGATGTTGCCACGCTTGTTGGGTTCGATTTTCCACGAAAGGCTATCACCGACCGCCACAGTCTCGATCTTCTCGGCATCCCCTAATACGATCATCGTGGAGACGCCGTGGCTTGCGTCGACAGAAACCACATTGGCTGGACTATATATGACCGTCCGGACGCGCGCGTCTGCCGCGCCACGGCGCGGGGCTATCTCGGCCAGCGCTTGCGTCATCGATCCCGCAAGACTCAGGCCAATCAGTACCAGCCGCATACAGGGCTCGATCGGTGGCAAAAGCCGTGTGATCATTGCTGGCCACCGCTTGCGGGGACGCTTTCCTGATCGCGGCGGTAATCGATAATCTGGAAACCGAGCGGATTGTCGAAACGCCATTCATTGGTCATCGGCTCGCGCGAATAGCGGAAATGCATCAGCGCAACCCAGTGTTCCTCCGGTCCAGTATCCTGGCCTATGCGCTGCGTTGAAAACCGCACGATTGCCGTGCGGTTGTTGGGGACCTGCACCGACTTGATGGTCGGCAGCACACGCGTGGCGCTGCCAAAACGGTTTACGGGATTAGCCGGGCTGGACGGCCCATAGAGACTAAGAAGGTCGCGCGCGGCGTCGCCGGTAGACAGCATCTGCGCCATGTCGAAATTGTCCTGCACAGCAGAAGGATCGTAGGTCTCCCGTGCTCTGATGTATCGCACGACATTCATCCTTTTGACGGCCTCGGATTGCGTCAGATCGCCCTCCGCGAGCGGCCGCTTGATCTCCATGAAACCGGTGGTCTTGTCGACTTCGATGACATAAGGCTCAAAACTCTTCAGCGGCAAAAGCAACGCCAGGCAAGCCATCGCTGTAACCGCGAGCAGTGCGCTGATGCCGGCGACGATCCAGGCCACGTGGCGGGAACGTTTGACCGAACGGATGACATCGTTTTCCCAGCGGACCGCTTCGCTAAAATAGCGGGTGTCGAGGCCTGTTTTCTCTTCATGATTTGACGCGTGGTCGCTCATAGAAAAAAGCTAGAAAATAACGCGAGGCACGCATGCGACACTTGAAATACTGGATTCAAAATCATTCCGCCTAAATCGGTTGAATTGTACGTCTTACGTTAAAAAATGCGGTTCAAACAAATTCAAAGTCAGTTGAAAATCGACCCTCGTGAAAAGCCTACAACACAATGCGAGTATTTAGTTGACCTATTTCTGTCAATGAGACTTAAGTATTATGAAATCGTCGTCCTATGCTACCGAATCTGGAGATTTTAAACGATTTACAGTGAGTTAGGTTGTATTCTTACCAAGATACCTATCGTTGAAAATATTGAAAAATTCCGGCACGATGCGGCGCCATTATCTTTTGTCAATCAACCGCAACGTGATAACCCGTGACTATCAGCAATGCGAGTGCCGACACCATGAACGAAGCCGAAATCGTCGAAATTGAAACCTGGCTTGATCTGCAAGGATTGTCGGGCATGTCAGAAATGGATCTGTTCAACGGCTTCTGCGCGCGATGCCTCGCTGCAGATATTCGGCTCGAACGTGCGAGCGCTTTTGTCGATACGCTTCATCCGATATATGAGGGCAGGGCATTCCCGTGGCGGCGGGATGGGGAAGTTGAGAAGGCTATCATCGAATACGGCTCTTCACAACAAGGCGAAAGCGCTGACAACTGGCAGAATTCGACTTTCTACCATCTTCTGCAAATCGGTGAGGACGAGATGCGCCATCGGCTAACGGGCGTCGACGATGTTGGCTTCCGTCATCTCACGACGCTCAAAAGCGAGGGTTGCACCGATTACCTCGCTTTCATGAACCGGTTTTCGAGCGAAGGCAGCATCGGCGAGATGGACTGCTTCTATTCCTCCTGGTCGACGGCGGATCCGGAAGGTTTCTCCGAGAGCGATGTGCATGTTCTGCGGCGATTGGTCAGAGGCCTCGCTCTTGCCATCAAATGCGCTTCGCTCACCCGTATCGTCAGAACACTGGCCGATGTCTATCTCGGCCGTGATGCAGCGAAACGCGTGCTTGCCGGGAGGATCAACCGCGGTTCTGCTGAGCGCATCGAGGCGGTCCTATGGTATTCCGACTTGCGGGATTACACTCGCATCTCCGATGCGGCTGCACCTGATGCGATCATCCCCATGTTGAATGACTACGCTGAAGCTGTCATTTCGTCGGTGCAGGAGGCGGGCGGCGATGTATTGAAGCTGATCGGTGATGGCATACTAGCGATTTTCGCCGAAGGGGATTCAGCAAGCGCGGCTACCGCCGCGTTGAAAGCGCAGATGCACCTGCGCAAGCGCTTGGTAGTACTCAACAAGACGCGCAAAGCCAGCGGTGCGCCCGCGACAGATGTCTATCTCGGCGTTCACATCGGCGAGGTCTTCTACGGCAACATCGGCAGCGATACGCGGCTGGACTTCACTGTTGTCGGACCTGCGGTCAACGAAGTCAGCCGCATCGCCTCCATGTGCCGGTCGG
This sequence comes from Phyllobacterium zundukense, assembly GCF_025452195.1. NCBI lineage: Bacteria > Pseudomonadati > Pseudomonadota > Alphaproteobacteria > Hyphomicrobiales > Phyllobacteriaceae > Phyllobacterium > Phyllobacterium zundukense. The sequence goes on from NZ_CP104969.1 coordinate 53,797, forward strand.
TCGATCAGGACGTTCTCCTTTCCGACCGCTTCGCCGCAGCTCTGCCTGAAGAACTGCGCGCGAAACTGGTATCCGTTGGCCGTTTCGCGCTGCGCGGTGTCGGCAGAGCTCAGGAATTGTTTACGCTTGATCCGATAATTCTCGAAAAATATAGGGCGGCCGGTCGAGCGCAACACGCCGCCACCCAGTCTCAATAGGAATTTGCATGACATGGCGCACTCGGCCAGTCTGTAACAGGTGTGGCAGCCAATTAGAAATGTCGCCGATTCTGCAAAGTAGAAATGTCATCCCGACAGACGCCGAGGCGCGTCGCCGGGCAGGGCGGAGACCTCAATATCGCAGCCCGGACCGGTGACATCCAGCGGGGCCCCAGCGGCCTTGTCCAGTAGTCTGCGTGTCCTTCGTTCCTCGACCCAGTCGTTCTTCCGTGAGGGTTTGCGCTCACGTTTTTGATAGGCGATGACCTCGCTGTTGGTCTTCACCTTCGGCGCAGGCAACGGATCCTGCTGCGCCTTGATCATCGACAGCACATCGCCCAGTCTTTTGTTCTCGGTCACAGCTGCGTGGGTCACACGTTGGTCCATATCGAACATTTTGTAGGGAAGGGCGATCCCTTTCCAGCGCATCTCCAGGCGCCCGTCCGCAAAGGCATAGGTGTCGATATATTTGCCAACCAGACCACGGGTAATCTCATTCTCCTCCAGCATGATGCGCTTGCGCTCATAGGAAAACGTCAGTTGCTCACCAACGTAGCGTTGTTCCCGCTTGCACAGAATCTCCCGCAAACGGTCCGGGACGACATTGAGCGGCCGGTGCAAATTCTCCGGGCGGATCGCAGTAACAGCGAATTGTTCGTTGAACCGCTCCATAAAGCTGGGCAGGAAGGCGTTGCCAGCCGCCATATCGTCGATCCCGGCCAGCCGCAGTTCCTTGACCAAACGGTCCTGCAAGGTGCGGTTGACCCGCTCGACACGACCTTTCGCCTGGCTCGAATTTGCGCACAGAATCTCGATGCTCAGCTCCGCCAGCGCCCGGCCGAACTGCGTCATGCCCTGGCCGTTCATGGCATCCTTCTTCGCCACACGGAACACCGAATGCTTGTCGGAGTAGAACGCAACTGGACGGCCATGGACCTTAAGGTAGAGCTCCAAAGCGTCGAAATAGGTGAAGGCGCTTTCCGAGCGCACAAACAAAAGCTGCATCAGCTTGCCGGTCGCATCATCGATGAACACCAGCAGCGTGCACCGATCGCCACGATCTTCAAACCAGTGATGATCGCTGCCGTCGATCTGGATCAGCTCGCCATAACACTCACGCCTCAACCGCGGCTGACGAAACGTCCGGCGCTGTTTGCGCGACAGCCAGATGCCGGCATCAGCCATCCATTTGCGCAACGTCTCGCGCGAAACCGAAAAGCCGTGCTCGGCCAGCTTCTCGGCCGCCAGCGTCGGACCAAAGTCAGCGTAGCGCTCGCGGATCAGCTGCAGCGCCAGATCCCGCACACCATCGTTGATCCGGTTGTTCGACCGGCGGCCGCGGCTCTGATGACGCAGTGCCGGCGCGCCTTCGAGACAGAATGTCCGCACGATCCTTTGCACTTGGCGAACACTCAGCGACAGCACAATTGCGGCCGACGCGAGCGCGCGGCGCCCTTCAACAACCTCCGATAAAACCTCGATACGATGCAGTTCGCGTTCGCTCATTAAAATCCATCCCAAAATCTGAATCCCATATCTCGTTGCGATGAACGAGAAGGTGACACACGGACATTTCTACTTTGCAGAAACAGGACATTTTAACTTTGCGGCTACAACAGGAAATTGCATAAGCTTAGTTATGGAACTTGTTACATTATCTCTTGTTGGTCCGGATTTTGACGGCTTAGGGATAATACGTTGTGAATCAGTATTTTAATCTCGAATATATGTGATATTATCCCTTTTGCGCTCAATGTGCTATCTAATAGGGATAAGATGAGTAAATTCAATGAATTATCCTCTGAACAAATCCGCCAGCACATCGACACTGCTCAGGCTTACGAGGTCTATCGAACCAGCTTGAAGGAATATGAGCAGCGATTTTTAGGGTCGATGTCATGGAAGAAAAGTACGAATGATAAGGAATATCTCTACAAAAAAACCGGTGGAATATGGAAATCCCTTGGCGCCAGATCGCCTGAAACAGAGATGATTTATAACCAGTTCCATGCTGGCCGCGACAATTCCAAGGAGCGCGTAGCGCGCTTGGCTCAACGCCTGGATGAATTGGCTCCGGTCAACCGGGCCATGGCTTTGGGTCGTGTACCGCTTTTGACGGCACGTATTCTCCGTGCACTCGACAAGCTCGGTCTTATCGGCACGGCCATTGATGTTGTCGGCACCAATGCACTGTTTGTCTATGAACGCATGGCCGCCGTTCACATCACCAGCGGATTGCTTTCGACGCAGGATGTCGACTTGTTGATGGATTCGCGGTTTAACCTACGGCTGATAACCAAAGATTTTTCTCACAAGGGCTTGATCGGACTCTTACAGAAAATCGATCATTCCTTCGTACCGTTGGCCAAGAACGGCTATAGGGCAGCTAACCGCGACGGCTTTCTGGTGGATCTCATCAAACCCGTCCCTAAAGACGTCATGTCATCAAAAGAGAAGATGCGTTTCAGCGCTGATGCCGACGATCTGCAGGCGATAGAAATCGAGGGGCTGTCCTGGCTGGTCAACAGTCCAAAGACGCAAACAGTAGTGATCGATGAGCGGGGCTATCCCCTCACCTATTCCTGTCCGGACCCGAGGGCCTTCGCGCTGCATAAATTGTGGTTGTCACGGCGTGCCGATCGTGATGCGGCCAAGCGTATACGGGACGAACAACAGGCACGGATCGTTGCTCAGCTTATCGCCAAGCGACTGCCGCATCTTTCCTTTGAATCCAGCGACTTGCAGGCACTTCCGTTTGCATTGCGTCAGCTGGCACCAGAATTCGTTCCCGTCACGGGCAACAGCAATGAAGAATTGCGCCTCACACCAAACTGGTAAGTGCTATGAGCGCTGGAATATATCCAGCGCCCACCATTGAACGATTCCAGCCCTCAGCTATAGGCCTGCATCGGCGGGCAAGAGCAAACCAGATTACGGTCGCCAGCAACATTGTCGATACGCGAAACCGGCGGCCAATATTTCGGGTTGTCCTCGCTTTCGCCAGCCGGGAGGCTGGCCGCGCTGCGGCTGTAAGGATGCGACCAGTCATCGGCCAGAACATCACCGGCGGGATGCGGTGCATTTACCAGCGGATTATCATCCTTTGGCCATTGACCGCTCGCCACTTTTGCCGCCTCGTTGGCAATGGCAATCATCGCGTCGCAGAACCGGTCGATCTCACGTTTCGATTCCGACTCGGTCGGCTCGACCATCAGCGTTCCAGCAATCGGCCAGGACATGGTCGGCGCGTGAAAGCCATAGTCGATGAGCCGTTTGGCAATGTCTTCGACGCTGATCCCGGCACTGTCCTTCAACACCCGCGTATCGAGGATACACTCATGCGCCACACGGCCATTACGACCCTGGAATAGCACGGGATAGGTATCCTTCAGCCGCTCGGCAATATAGTTGGCATTGAGGATTGCCATTTCCGTTGCACGCTTCAATCCGGCGCCGCCCATCATGCGGATGTACATCCAGGTGATCGGCAGAATCGAGGCACTGCCAAACGGTGCAGCCGACACCGCATGTCCGGAACCGTTAGCGACATGCCCGGGCAGGAATGGTGCCAAGTGCTTTTTGACGCCGATTGGCCCTACACCCGGGCCGCCTCCGCCATGCGGAATGCAGAAGGTCTTGTGCAAATTCATGTGGCAAACATCTGCACCGATATCGCCGGGACGAGCCAGACCAACCAGCGCATTGAGGTTGGCGCCATCGAAATAAACCTGCCCGCCATGGTCGTGGATAATCGCGCAAATATCTTTCACGCCCTCCTCGAACACGCCATGCGTCGAAGGATAGGTGATCATCAGCGCCGCTAGGTTTTCGCTATGCTTCTCGGCTTTGGCTTTCAGATCGTCAAGATCGATGTCCCCCGCTTCTTCACAAGCCACGACGACGACCCGCATGCCCGCCATATGGGCACTGGCCGGGTTGGTGCCATGGGCTGATTCCGGAATGAGACAGACGTCACGATTGTCGTCACCGCGGTCGAGATGGTAGCGGCGGATGGCAAGCAAGCCCGCATATTCGCCTTGACTGCCTGCATTCGGTTGCAGGGAAACCGCATCGAATCCGGTAATCTCGGACAGCCACGCTTCAAGATCATCCGTCAGCGATTTATACCCGAGCGCGTGATCGGATGGCGCAAAGGGGTGCACATTGGCAACGCTTTGCCAGCTGACGGGCAGCATTTCTGCCGCGGCGTTGAGCTTCATCGTACAGGAGCCCAGCGGGATCATAGCTCGGTCAAGTGCCAGATCCTTGTCGGCAAGCCGGCGCAGGAAGCGCATCATCTCGGTTTCGGAACGCTGCTGATGAAACACGGCCTGGGTCATGAACCCTTCAGCTGGCCGGGTGCTTGGCAGCTTTACGCCGGGATCATTCGGCAAGCTTGCACCGAACAGCGCTGCAAGTGCGCTGAGGTCCCCGTCCGTTGTCGTCTCGTCAACGGTAATGCCGAGTCGGTCCTGATCAATGACCCGGAGCAAGCGCCCGCCCTTTTCGGCAGCATCGGCAATGGAAGCCGCCTTGCCGGGGACGCTGACCGTTATCGTATCGAAGAAGCGTTCGCCGCCAAGCTGGAGGCCGGCAGCCTCAAGTCCCGCCGCAAGACGCGCAGCTCTTGCATGAACTTGGGCAGCGATAGCCTGAAGTCCGTGCGGACCGTGCCAGATGGCGAAGGACACGGCCATATTGGCAAGAAGTGCCTGCGCGGTACAGATATTCGATGTCGCCTTGTCGCGGCGGATATGCTGCTCGCGAGTTTGCAGGGCAAGGCGGTAGCCTGGTCGTCCCTTGCTGTCCACTGACTGGCCGACCAAACGTCCCGGGATAAGCCGTGTCAGATTATCGCTCACTGCGAGATATGCTGCATGTGGTCCGCCATAGCCGATCGGAACACCGAAACGCTGCATGGAACCAGCGGCGATATCCGCTCCAAGCAAAGCGGGGGAAGCTGTGATTGTCAGTGCGAGGGGATCAGCGACCGCAATAACCAGCGTTCCTGCCGCTTTTGCAGCCTTGATGATCGCCGAGTGATCGCCATAGACGCCATAGGTGTCAGGCCAGGGCACGATGATCGCCGCAACGCTGGCATCGATCTCGCCGCCGTTCACGCTCATGCCAAGCGGCTCGGCCCTGGTCCTGACCACATCGAGAATCTGCGGATGCACCTCTCCGGCAAGCACGACGCGGTCGCGCTTTTCACGATGATGACGCCAGGCGATGCCAACGGCTTCCGCCACTGCGGTCGCCTCATCCAGCAGCGATGCGGATGCAACTGGCAAGCCTGTCAGTTCTGTAACCAATGTCTGGAAATGGAACAGCAGCTCCAGCCGTCCCTGACTTATCTCTGACTGGTAGGGCGTATAAGCCGTGTACCACGCAGGGTTTTCAAAGAGATTACGCTGGATAACCGCAGGTACGTGCGTGCCATGATAGCCCTGCCCGATGAAGCTTTTATGGGTCTTGTTTTGACCCATCTTGAGGCTAAGTTCCGCCAATGCTTCCGCCTCATTGGCGGCTTCGGGAATGTTCAGCGGCCGTTCCAGCCGAATGGATTTCGGTACAGCCTGTGAAATCAGCGTTTCCAGCGAAGGAATGCCTAGGGCCGCCAGCATTGCGCGCGAGCCCTGTATGCTCGGGCCGATATGGCGGTCGGAAAAAGGAAAAATGTTTTTATTCATGATCGATCAACCAATAATCGCTTTGTAACCGGCTTCGTCGAGCAAACCGGTCAACTGGTCCGTGTCGGACAATTTCATCTTCCATAGCCAGCCATCGCCGGTTGCCGAAGAATTCACCAGCGCGGGATCGCTTGCCGTCGCTTCGTTGACTTCAGTCACTTCGCCGTCCAGCGGCGCATAGACGTCCGAAGCCGCCTTGACCGACTCCACCACAACGGCGGCATCACCTTTCGACAGGGATTGGCCGACATCCGGCAATTGAACGAAGACGAGATCGCCGAGCTGGTCCTGCGCATGATCGGTAATACCGACGGTGGCAATGCCATCCTCGACGCGGACCCATTCGTGATCTTCGGTAAAATAAGTGGCTGCCATCTGAATTATCCTTTGTGGTAGCGATGTGACGTGAAGGGAAGTGAATGAACGTGGAGTGCAACGCGGTTACCGCGCACCTCAGCAAAGACCTGGGTACCGATAGGGGCGAAATCCTTGCCGACGTAGCCCATCGCGACCGGAAAGCCTGCCGAAGGCCCGAAACCGCCCGATGTGACCACACCGACCGCATTGCCATGGATATCGACCAGAATGGAATCAGAACGGACCGGCTGGCGGCTATCGGGTTTCAGACCCACACGTTTTCTTGCCGGGCCCTTTGCAATCTTGTCGAGTAGAGCTTTGGCCCCGATAAACCCGGCCTTTTCGCGCACTGGCTTGGCGATCGCCCAGGTAAGACCCGCGTCGACGGGATCGATCTCCGGCGTGATATCATGGCCGTGCAGGCAGAGACCGGCCTCCAATCGCAGACTGTCACGCGCGGCGAGACCAACCCACGCCACACGTTCATCTGCAAGAAGCGCGGTCACGAGTTCGCGCGCATCATCTGCTGGCAGGCCGATCTCGAAGCCGTCCTCGCCCGTATAGCCCGAGCGGCTCATGAACCAGCCAGGCTTCGGTTCGAAGCCATGCATGAATGCAAGCTCTGTTCCGGGAACTCCGGCCACACGCAGCACATCCACCACTTGCGGTCCCTGAATTGCCAGGAATACGCGATCGAGCGCATTGATCCTGCAGTCAAAGTCTTTCGCAACGTCGCGCAAATGCGCTTCGTCAGCGGCTGCATTGCCGGCATTGGCGACGACCATGAAATGGTCTCCGCCCAATCTCGTGACGATCAGATCATCGAGAATGCCCGCCTGCTCGTTGAGGAAGAATGTATATTTGGATTGCCCTATCGCGAGCCCATCTGCATCCAGCGGACAAATATGGGAAAGCAGCGCCACTGCTTCAGGACCCGCAATATCGAACAGCTGCATATGCGATATATCGAACAGCCCTGCCTTCTCGCGCGTATGCAGATGCTCCTTCATCACCCCCAAAGGATAGGTGATCGGCATGGACCAACCTGCAAACCCGCCAAAGCGCGCACCGGCGGCTTTATGCAGATCCTCAAGCGGCAATGATTTCAGATTTTCTTCGGCGCCCATATTTACTCCAGAGTCGTGCAAAGATCCCCGCCACAAGGACGGACCGTTTCTTTGCCCCTCTGTCGGAAGCCTGAGAGACTCGCACAGGGCAGGACTTGCATCCGGCTGTACTTACACCTTCGGCGCGAGGTTGCCCTCGACTTTCCAGAGTTGTCTTATCCTTTTGCGGTTCTTGCTACCTGAGAGATTTCGGGCGATTTCCCCTTCGGTGGACCTGCACATTGCAGTGCTAAGACACTCTCCCGCAAATTGACAGGGCCCTTGATTCTACAATCGAAGACCCTCGACGAAGGAGACCATATCGCACCGCACAAGCGCTGTCACTGCCCAATCCGCTGATTTGACGCTTTGTGGACAGAAATTGTCGAGGGCAGAATATGGCAGCAAGTTAGGCACTCCGAGCCACCAGCTTTAAAGCAGGTTCCTTCGCCCGGATCAGCGCCATGACGCCGAGCGATTGGCCCCTGCCCTTTAGCGCATGCTGGCCGAGATATTCAGCTTTGATGTCGCCCGATAAATCCAGGCGTTTCGCCAGATCGCTCGAAATCAATACCGGCACGCCGAGCGTACGGCACAGGCTTTCTAGACGTGCTGTGGTATTCACGGTATCGCCAAAATAAGCGATCTTGTGGTGATCCACCCCGACTTCTGCAGTGACAATGGGCCCGCCATGCAGAGCTACACGCAAACGCGGCACCCGGCCGAATTTCTGCCGCCATTTATCGGCGTCGGCCTCGATCGCGTCCACAATCGCGAACACACACTTCACGCAATTGCCTTGTCTCAACCCGCGTGCCATCGGCCAGGTTATGATCGCCGCATCACCAATATAATCGTCGATGGTGCCCCGATATTGTCGCACCGGTTTAGCAAAAGCCGTAAACAGCGCACTGAGAAACTGTTGCGCGCGCAGATCCCCGAATTCTTCGGCAAAAGACGTCGATCCGACAAGATCGATGAACAGGAATATCCGCTCTTCTTCAATGGGTTTGCGGTATCGGCCAAGAAGCAGACTGGCGAAGACGTCACGGCCAAGCAGTTCGCGGACGCGGGTGACAAAACTGAGGATCAGCGACACTCCCATCGTGTAGAGCAAGATATCCGCTGGTAAAATGACAGCCTCCTGCCAAGTGACCTTGAGACGCCCCAGGAACCAAAGCAGACCGCCACAGGCCGCGAAAGCCACGCTGACCATTAAATAGAAAACGAGAAGCGAGAAAATGATATAGGCCGGGGTCGACAGAGATGTAACCCAGGCGTTCAGACGCGGCAGCAACAGGCCCCGCTCAAAAGCAATGACCGGAACACAGACGAACAAAGCAAAAATGGCGCCAATCAGCGACCAGTCATCATAGAATATCGCGCCGTAAACCACGCCGCTGACGGCGACGGCGCACAAAACGAAGATCCAGAATCCAAAGGAATATCTGTTCATGATATCAGCATCGTGAGCATTCAGGTTCTCCGAATCATAATGGCACGGCATTTCTAACTGTTACTCGTCCGGCGAGACGGCAGATTTCAGACGGCTCCCTGCGACACTTTGACAGAAAACGCCAGCATTGCTATCTATCCGCCCTCCGCCGCTGCCCATCTTGCCGCTGACTCATAACCGGCCAACTGCAAATTGAAGGACCGTGACGATGCCCGATACCGCCCGACCGCAGAAAGGTGCCGCCGTCGAGGCGCGGGGCCTCAGCAAACATTTTGGGGATGTCCGTGCTGTCGATGGTATTGATCTCGATGTGCCGCGCGGCATGATCTTCGGCATTCTTGGTCCGAACGGTGCCGGCAAGACCACGTTGCTGCGCATGCTGGCGACGCTGCTGCCTCCCGATGCAGGCTCTGCCAGGGTCCTTGGATACGACCTGGCGAAATCTCCTCACGATGTTCGCGCTTCGATCGCCATGACCGGACAATTCGCTTCACTCGACGAGGATTTGACAGGGCGCGAAAACCTGATCTTGCTGGCTCGCCTCTGGGGCTTTCGTGGCCAGTCAGCGAAAAAGCGCGCCGATGACCTGTTGACTGCTTTCGATCTTGCTGACGCTTCTGCCAAACAGGTGAAGGATTATTCCGGCGGCATGCGGCGCAGGCTGGATATCGCGGCCTCGCTCGTGGTCACGCCGGGCGTCTTGTTCCTCGACGAGCCGACGACCGGGCTCGACCCGATGGCGCGCAAGAGCGTCTGGCGCATGATCCGCTCACTCTCCGAGGCAGGCGTAACCATTCTTCTCACGACGCAATACCTGGAGGAAGCCGACCAGCTTGCAGCGCGCATCGCCGTGATCGATCACGGCAAGAAAATCGCGGAGGGTACGAGCCGTGAGCTCAAGGCGGCAACGGGGTCGGGCTTCCTGCATCTGACATTGGTCGATGCAACACGTAACGAGGAAGCCGAACGTCTACTGGAGGAAATAACCGGCAGCAAGGTGCAACGCAGTTCTGAAGGCGCGGCGCTGTCACTGATGGTTGATACGCCGCAAAACGCCAATCGGGGTCTGGCCGCATTGATCGATGCGAATATCGAACTTGCCGATTTCGCGATGGGCGCGCCCAGTCTCGACGAGGTGTTCTTCGCGCTTACTGGCCATATCCACGAGAAAGAGCCCGAGCGAGGAGAAGGCTGATGACTGAACAGAGCACGACCACTTCGCTCATCTATGCGGAGCGTCCGCCCCAGCCTTCAGCGCTGTCCAATGCGCTCGTCTTTGGTTGGCGCGCCGTGTTGAAATTCAAGCACGTCCCCGAGCAGCTCTTCGATCTGGTCATGACGCCGATCATGTTCACCCTATTGTTCACCTTCGTGTTCGGCGGAGCGCTTTCGGGTTCTACAGCGGCTTATCTGCAATATTTTCTTCCCGGCATTCTGGTGCAGACCGTGGTGTTCAATTCGATGTATTCCGGCATGGGGCTGAGCACTGACCTTGGCAAGGGCCTGTTCGACCGGTTTCGTTCATTGCCGATCTGGTCGCTGTCACCCTTTGCCGGCTTGATGGTCGGCGATATCCTGCGTCACCTGATCGCGTCGCTGCTCATCCTGTTTATCGGCATTCTCCTCGGCTATAGGCCGGAGGGCGGCATCATAGGCGTCGTTGAAGCGCTGCTCCTGCTACTGGTGATCGGTTTCGGATTCGGTTGGATATTTCTGGTGCTCGGGCTGGTCATGCGAACTCCCAGCACTGTCATGACCATGGCCTTTACCGGGATCATGCCACTGGTCTTCGCCTCGAACATCATGGTTGATCCCGCGACCATGCCAGGCTGGTTGAGGGTCTTCGTCAATGTCAATCCGGTGTCGCTGATGACGACCGCCATGCGTGGTCTGATGGCCGGAAATGCCACCGCCGCTCAGCTGGGCGCCGCGCTTATAGCCCCGATATTGCTGACTGTTGCCCTCGCACCGCTGACGCTCTGGCTTTATCGCCGGAAATAAGGACCGCCCGACCGACTGCATGACCATCGTGCGCCCTTCGACAAGCTCAGGATGAGGAGGTCGTTTGACTGCAGGGAGCGCGTGCTTGGATTTGCTGGCAGTTACCCCTGCAACCTACTTACTCCCTCATGGTGAGCCGGTCGAACCACGCACAATGGTTCTGCAATTCATCGGCTAATCACTCTCCATAGGGAACCCAGATGTTCTTGACCTGCACCGCACGTCGCAAATAATCGCGACCTTGACCTTGCTGGTTGCTCAGCCAATCCCTTTGGTAGCCATTATTCACCCATGTCGCCTTGAGGTTCCCGCACGAAGCCTTTTCTACCATCGTGCTTCCTTTTTTCGTGCCGACATACCAGATCGCATCCACCTCATCGTGCTCTGCCAGCGTCTTCGCCAGAACATCGCGTTCGCCGGTGACGATATTCACCACGCCGCCCGGAACGTCCGACGTATCCAAAACCTGATAGAGACTGGTTGCCAATAGCGGATGCCGCGACGAAGGAATGGCGACCACACGGTTGCCCATGGCGATCGTCGGCAATACCAGCGATACGAACGACAGCAGCGGCAATTCATCGGGGCAGACGATACCCATGACACCCCATGGCTCGTTCATCGCCAATGTCACATGGCGTGATTTGGTCGAATGAACCGCACCATCATATTTGTCTGCCTGGGCAGCGTAGTAGAAGACGCGGCGGAGCGCGACGGCAAACTCCTCGGCTGCGGCCTTTGCCGAAACGCCGGTACTTATCGCCAGCAGTTCCTCGAATTCGGCCCGACGCGCGCTCAGGTTTTCGCCGAGAAAATACAACACCTGCGCGCGGTTATGCGCCGTCGCGCCACCCCATGTGCCGGCCTTGGCCGCCGCCTCGACGGCGTTGCGAATGTCCTTGCGGTTGCCGAGTCCGGCCTGGCCAATGACCTGTCCGCCCTTGCCCAGCACCGAATAGCTGTAACCGCCGTCCGGACGCGCCTGCTTGCCGCCGACATAATTCTTCACCGTGCGGTCGATTACGCCGCTGACAGCGACCTTCGCATCGCCACCCGGTGCCGCCGAAGGCTTGAACATGGGTTCACTCTTCGCCTGAGGCAGACGCTTTTCCCAGTCGGCAGTCAGATATTCGTAAAGCCCCTCGCGGCCGCCTTCACGGCCAAAACCACTTTCGCGGTAGCCGCCAAAACCGGCGCCGGCATCGAGCAGGTTGGTCGAATTGATCCAGACGACACCGGCTTTGACCCGCGCTGCCATATCGAGCGCGACATTGATATTCTCCGACCAGATCGATGCGGCAAGCCCGTATTTGGTGTTGTTGGCAAGTGCGATCGCCTCGTCCGGCGTGCGGAAGGTCGTCGCCGTGGCGACTGGACCAAAGATTTCGACTTCGCAGACCGTCGATGCGGGATCAACTTCGGTAAAGAAGCCGGGCGCGAAATAGCTGCCCTTGGACGGAAGTTTCACGGGCGCCTGCCACAGCGTGCCGCCCTCGGCCTTGCCCTGCTCGACCAGTGCCGAAACGCGTTTCAACTGCCCTGCCGAGACAAGCGCGCCGATATCCATGGTCTTGTCCAGCGGATCGCCGACGCGCAGCGTCTCCATGCGCTTGCGCAGCTTGTTATAAAATCGGTCTGCGATACCTTCCTGAACGAGGATGCGCGAACCAGCACAGCAGACTTCGCCCTGGTTGAACCAGATGGCATCAACCACGCCTTCCACCGCCCCGTCCATGTCCGCATCTTCGAAGACGATGAACGGCGACTTGCCGCCGAGTTCCAGCGACAGCTTTCTTTCCGAGCCGGCAATCTGTTCGCGGATGATGCGGCCTACCTCGGTCGAGCCCGTAAACGCCACCTTGTCGACGTCTTCATGGCCACAAATCAGCGCGCCGGTTGCGCCATCGCCATGCACGATATTGACCACGCCTGCCGGCAGGCCAATTTCGTGGCAAACTTCGGCAAAGGCGATTGCCGTCAGCGGCGTCAGTTCGGCCGGCTTGAGCACGACCGTATTTCCTGCAGCCAACGCCGGAGCGATCTTCCACGCCAGCATTAAAAGCGGGAAATTCCACGGGATCACCTGCCCGCACACGCCGACCGGAGAGAAGCCCTCGAACTCGGTCTGTACCATCTCGGCCCAGCCGGCATGGTGGTAAAAATGCCGGGCGACAAGCGGGATATCGATGTCGCGCGTCTCGCGGATGGGCTTGCCATTGTCCATCGTCTCGAGCACCGAGAAGAACCGCTCACGCTTCTGGATATGGCGGGCAATGGCATAGAGATATTTGGCGCGCTCATGGCCGGGCAATTTGGACCACTTGCCGAAGGCAGAGCGTGCGGCCTGGACGGCCGTGTCGACATCCTCGGTGGTGCCATGCGCGACCTTGGCCAGCACCACGTCATTGGCTGGGTTGATCACGGCGAATGTATTGTGGCCGTCGACTTGCGTGAATTTGCCATTGATGAAATGACCGAAGCCCTTTTGGTTGGCATCGAGCCATGCCTGAACGTCGCTATTGCTCTCTGGTGCCGGACCATATTCCATCGTGCGAAGAATATCCTTGATCTGTCCCATCTACTTTTCCTTACGCGAGCGCATGGCGCGACGACGCGGCGTAGCGGCCCGTCACGTAATGTTCCAGCTGCCGTTCGATATCGCCGAGCATTGAACTCGCACCGAGGCGGAAAAGCTCAGGCTGCATCCACAGCAGACCGAGTTCTTCCTTCATCAGGATCAGCCAGTTCATCGCATCCTTGGCGGTCTTCATGCCGCCTGCCGGTTTGAAGCCGACCGTCTGGCCCGACAATTCGCCATAGTCGCGCAAGGCGCGCAACATGATCAGGCTGACGGGTAGCGTCGCGTTCACTTCTTCCTTGCCGGTCGATGTCTTGATGAAATCTGCTCCCGCTTGCATCGCGACCATCGAAGCGCGATAGACATTGCGCAGCGTGTTGAGGTCACTGGTCGCGAGGATCGCCTTCAGATGTGCATCGCCCGCCGCTTCCCGCATCTGCCCGATCTCATCGTACAGCGCTGACCAGTTCTGGGTCAGCACGTATTCGCGCGTAATGACGATGTCGATCTCGGCGGCGCCTTCACCCACAGCATAATGGATCTCGGCAAGGCGCTGCGGCAGCGGCGTGAGGCCAGCCGGGAAACCAGTTGCCACGGAGGCAACGGGGATTCCAGAGCCACGCAATGCCTTCACCGCATGCGGCACCATTGTCGGATAAACGCAGACAGCACCCGTCGTGATGTTCGCATCGGCCAAGCCGAGCGCCTCGAGTATATCCTCTCGAACCGGACGCTTGGCTTTGGCGCAAAGCCGGTGGACGCGACCCGCCGTATCGTCGCCTGCAAGCGTCGTAAGATCAATGCAGGTGATAGCCTTTATCAGCCACGCCGCCTGATATTCCTTCTTCACGGTCCGGCGCGTCGTCAGCGTCGCAGCACGGCGCTCCGTCGCCGAGCGGTTGACGGCGATATCGTCAAACCAGTCAAGCGCAAGCTTGGTGCCGGCATTGCGTGCATGTGACTGCTGCACAGCCAAATCCGTTCCCTTCGAAACCAATATTTCCTGGCGGTTCATCCCCGACCCTTCCTGCGATCGAAACGGCAATTCATCGCCTCACGCGTGTCAGACACCATTTTGATTTTCCAATGCATAGAATGCTGTTACTTCGTCCGTGATGATGACCGACACATAGCCGGCTTTCAACGCTGCAACGGCGACCCTGTGCTTTTCTTCACCCGCAACCACGCCTATGGCTCGCTGTTTGGTCTTCAGATGTTCGAGCCGCATGCCCACGGTGCGATCGTCGATAGCCTCATCGATTATCCTGCCATTCTCATCGACAAACCGCCCAAGTATGTCGCCAACGGCGCCGGCATCCTTCAGCCTGTCCATATCGGCCTCATCAAGATAGCCGTTGCTGAGCAGTACCGACTGATGGTTGATGCCGCCCATGCTGAAGCAGACAACATCCGCCTGCATGGCAAGTTTCAATACACGCTCGATGATCGGGTCTTCTTCCAGCACCTCGCGTGTACTTTTCTTGCCGACAATTGCCGGCACTGGCAGCAAGGTCGCGATTCCATTGGCGGCGCGGGCAAATTCTTCCGCAACAGCGCTCGAGTGCGTCGACGTTGAGTGCAGATTGGTCGCGCCGTTGACCAGCACAACATGCACGCCCGGGTTCCAGTTGCCCGGCAAAGATCGCGCAACGGCAGACATGGTGCGCCCCCAGGAAACGCCGATCAGTTCACATTTCGGCGTGAGCCCGGCAAGATAGGTCGCCGCGGCTTGCGCCACGCTTTCGGTCAATAGCGCAGAATCCGTCATGTCCCCGGAGGCAACAACGATTGCGTCTTTGAGGCGATATTGCTGCTGCAATCGCACTTCGAGATCGGTCCTGCGCTTGGCCCTTGGAGTAATCTCGATACGAACCACACCAAGCTCCCTCGCCTCGGTCAGCAGCCTTCCGATCTGCCAGCGGGTCAAGCCAAGTTCAGCCGCGATATCGCCCTGCGTCCATTCGAGGTCATAATAAAGCTTGGCGACGCGGACCATCAAATGTTCGCGCTGCTCGTCGGAAGGAAGCCTGTTCGACGATTGGAGGCGAATTTCATTCATAGCTGGGTCACACCTCCTATCACGCAAGATTCTAAAAACCAGCAAATGTGGTTTTATTGCTCTTTTGTGAATTTGTACTCCCGGACGCGATTGGAGTCAATGGCGGTTTCATGCGGCTTGGCCAATGATCAATCGTTTGCACTTGCTTCTCGGACTTCGCCAGCACTATTCTCCGCGCCGTCCTTCCAAGCGAGAATCCCATGAACTCCATGATCACAGCTGAACGAATCGCCGAGATAGAGCGGTTGATCCGTCCGCACATCCGTCACACACCAACCTTGCGCGTTGACATGACTGATTTCGGGCTTGCACCGCGTCCGGTCGATCTCAAGCTGGAATATTTGCAGCATTCAGGTTCGTTCAAGGCGCGTGGTGCTTTCACCAATCTCCTGACCCGTTCCATTCCGGGTGCTGGCGTCGTGGCAGCATCCGGTGGAAATCACGGCGCCGCGGTCGCCTACGCCGCGATGCGTCTCGGCGTGCCCGCAACGATCTTCATTCCGGGCGTCAGTTCCCCGGCCAAGGCCGAGCGCATCCGTAGCTACGGCGCAGCTCTCGTCGTCGGCGGCGATCGCTACGCCGATGCCTTGGCCGCAAGCGACAAATTTGTGAAGGAGAACGGCGCTCTGGCTGTTCATGCCTATGACCAACCCGAGACGCTGCTCGGTCAGGGTACGCTCGGCGCCGAGATCGAAGCTGACCTTCCCAATCGAACGACACTTTTGGTTGCAGTTGGCGGCGGCGGATTGATCGGCGGCATCGCCGCATGGTTCAAAGGCCGGGTGAAAGTCGTTGCCGTTGAACCGGAGGGCTCGCCGACGCTTCATTTGGCGCTTGCAGCCGGTCAGCCTGTCGATGCGCCGGCGGGGGGTATTGCGGCCGATTCTCTGGCACCGAAACAGGTGGGCAAACTGATGTTTCCGATAGCCCAGGCTTTCGTCAACCGCTCTGTACTCGTCTCTGATGACGATATTCGCGCGGCGCAGCAGGCTCTCTGGGACAAGATACGCATTGTTGCCGAACCCGGTGGCGCTGCTGCCTTCGCCGCACTGCTTTCCGGCAAATATGTTCCGGCACAGGATGAGCGGGTGGCCGTTCTCATCTGCGGTGCAAATACAACGGCTGTGAAATTCGACTGAGGATTTCAGTTGTCTGAGGAATCGAAAAACGCGAAAACCCCGCTTGATGCGTATCCCCACGGTGACGGCCGTCTTGTGATGTGAAGCTTAACATTGGAAGTCCTAGTGGTAACCCTAGGAGTAGTCCTATGACCAAGCAGCACATTGAAGTGATCACGTCGGTCGAGCGTCGGCGTCGGTGGTCTCGCGAAGAGAAAGAACGGCTGGTAGCGGCAACGTTAGAGCCTGAAGCAGTTATCTCGGATGTTGCGCGTTCCGCAGGGATCCATGTCAGCCAATTATTCCGGTGGCGTAAGGAGCTTTGCCAGATGTCAGCGCCGTCGGTCCCACAACTCCTTCCGGTCGAAGTCGTCGCGGCCTTGCCGTCGCCGGAGGCGGTGGAAACACCATCACCTTCTCGGGTGCGCAAGAAGAGCAGCATGGTGACGATCGAGCTTGGCCGCGGCCGACGTATTCGTGTGGAGAGCGATGTCGATACGGAAGCGTTGGGCCGGATCCTCGATGTTGTGGAGCGGCGATGATCCCGGTTCCGAGCGGCGTGAAGGTGTGGCTCGCCACCGGCTATACGGATATGCGCAAGGGCTTTCCCGGTCTGTCGCTGATGGTGCAGGAGACGCTGAAGCGCGATCCGCACAATGGTCATCTGTTTTGCTTTCGCGGGCGTCAGGGCGGATTGATCAAAGTGATCTGGCATGATGGGCAAGGCGCCTGTCTGTTCACCAAGAAGCTGGAAAGCGGACGGTTCGTCTGGCCGTCGGCGGCTGATGGCACCCTGGTGATCACGCCCGCCCAGCTCGGCTATTTGCTGGAAGGCATTGACTGGCGGATGCCACAAAAAACCTGGCGTCCCAGCTCGGCTGGATGATGGAAACTGCTGGAAAGACGGGAGCGAATATGATTCCATCCCGCCATGACCGATGCGGCCAATCAACTTCCAGACGACCTTGCCAGCGCGCATGCGATGATCCTCGCCGAGCGTGCGGGACGCCGTGAAGCCGAAGCAATTGCCGCTCGTGCGCAGGCGGTGAACGCGCATTCGGATGCGTTGATTGCCCGCTTGAGACTGGAGATCGAGAAGCTCAAGCGCGACATCCACGGCAGCCGCTCCGAGCGCAAGGCGCGTCTTCTCGAACAGATGGAATTGCAGCTTGAAGAGCTGGAAGCTGATGCCAGTCACGACGAATTGGCGGCCGAGATGGCGGCCCGATCATCAACCACCGTCAAAGCCTTCGAGCGCAAGCGTCCTTCACGAAAGCCGTTTCCCGAGCATCTGCCGCGCGAACGTGTCGTCATCGCTGCACCTCACACTTGTCCGTGCTGCGGCTCCGGCAAGCTGGCGAAACTAGGTGAGGATATTACCGAGACGCTGGAAGTGATCCCGCGTCAATGGAAGGTCATTCAGACGGTGCGGGAAAAGTTCACCTGCCGCGAGTGCGAGAAGATCACGCAGCCTCCGGCACCTTTCCATGTGACACCACGCGGCTTTGCCGGGCCAAACCTGCTCGCCATGATTCTGTTTGAGAAGTTCGGCCAGCATCAGCCGCTGAACCGCCAGAGCGAGCGCTATGCCCGCGAAGGCATCGACCTCAGCCTCTCGACGCTTGCCGACCAGGTCGGTGCCTGTGCCGCAGCGCTGAAGCCGGTGCATGCGCTGATTGAAGCGCATGTTCTCAGCGCCGATCGGCTGCATGGCGATGACACGACCGTGCCAATCCTGGCGAAAGGCAAGACCGACACGGGTCGCATCTGGACGTATGTCAGGGATGACCGCCCATTTTGCGGCTCCAGCCCGCCGGCAGCCCTTTACTATGCGTCGCGCGATCGGCGGCAGGAACATCCCGAGCGTCATCTTAAGAGCTTCGCCGGTATTCTGCAGGCGGACGCCTATGGCGGCTACAACCCGCTCTTCAAAGTGGATCGCGATTTGGGTCCGCTGACACAGGCACTGTGCTGGGCACATTCGCGCCGCAAGTTCTTCGGGCTTGCCGACATTGCGACGAATGCCAAACGCGGCAAGAACGCCACGCCGATCTCACCGGTTGCGCTCGACGCCGTAAAGCGCATCGATGCACTGTTCGACATTGAGCGCGACATCAATGGCCTTTCCGCCAACGAGCGGCTGCAACGACGCCAGCAGGAAAGCCGTCCTCTTGTCGACGAGCTTGAGAACTGGATGCGGATCGAGAGATCAAAACTGTCGCGCAGCTCGCCGGTCACCGAGCCCATCGACTACATGCTGAAGCGCTGGGAAGGCTTCACGACATTCCTCGGTGACGGTCGGATTTGCCTGACGAACAATGCTGCCGAACGAGCACTGCGCGGCTTCGCCCTCGGCAGAAAATCGTGGTTGTTTGCGGGCTCCGATCGCGGTGCTGACCGGGCTGCCTTCATGGCCACGCTGATCATGACGGCCAAGCTCAATGACATCGATCCGCAGGCCTGGCTTGCCGATGTCCTCGCCCGCATCGCCGATATGCCGGTTACAAAACTCGCAGAGCTGTTGCCGTGGCATTGGAAACCGGAAACAGCGATCATCGCGTCGGCCGCGTAACAGGGCGCGGAACAGTTCTTCCGACCGTCGCAAACCTTCATCGCTTAGAACGACAGACTTCGACTTGTTCGCGGGATCTGCAATCAGACCCTTCTGATGCAAACGGTCCATGACGCCCCAGTCAAACCCTTTCCAGGCGCGACGCTCGTCATGCAGCGTGAGCCATAGTAAGGCGAGAACAGCATCATTGATCTTCTCGTCATCGATCTCCATGCCGGAAACATACCATGCGCACAGGCTAAAATCCTGCGGCCCTCACCGGATGCGTACCTTGATGCGGGGTTTTTGTTTAGATGTGCGGCGAACGAAAAGCTGGACTGATCTGGTTAGGAGAGAGGATTTGCCCGTTCGGGTCTTCAATCAGTCCGCTGGAGTGTTTGACCGGCGTTGCCGGACGTGCCTCCCTTCAGGCTATGAGCCTGGTGAGCGCGGTTGTTTGCGCTGAGCGCCTATGCGTGTTTTGTGGGAATAATCTGGTTGCGGGGACAGGATTTGAACCTGTGACCTTCAGGTTATGAGCCTGACGAGCTACCGGGCTGCTCCACCCCGCGCCACCAAGATACGGCAAAGTTGCCGCTGCAGCCCGGATTTTTCCGTTTGTCCGGCCTCAAAAGCGAAGAGTGCTTTTGTCGGGCCGAACGGGGTGCTGCTCCACCCCGCGCCACCATATCGGCGCTTTGCCGAATGTCGTGCTTTTGCTTGTAAGTATGCGCTTACGCATTGTGTTTTGCAAAAGCAAAAGGCCATGCTGAGCGCCGTCGAAGGGGCGCGGCCTTTTGATTGATGTGTATGTTGTTGTCGAGAAGATGTATGAACGTTGCGTTTGGCAGACCTGGCAGCGACCTACTCTCCCGCGTCTTGAGACGAAGTACCATTGGCGCAGGGGCGTTTCACGGCCGAGTTCGGAATGGGATCGGGTGCAGCCACCCCGCTGTAACCACCAGGTCAGCAAAGCGCAACGTTCACGCATGCGGTTTTTCAGGCGCATGCGATACAAATGAGAAGCTGGAGTTTTTTGGTTGTTTTAGTTGGCGGCTGGCGACCTTCGGGCGAAGCCCGCAAGGCCGACTGGCCGTCGCGGCGTGTGCCGCGCGCTGTCGCAGCGCCCGCACCAAAGGTGCGATACGGCGCGTGAGACAAATCCAATTCATCTGACTTCGTCAGATGGATATTTGTAATGAGAATGATCAAGCCAATCGAGCTATTAGTACCGGTAAGCTTCATGCGTTGCCGCACTTCCACACCCGGCCTATCAACGTGGTGGTCTTCCACGGCTCTGATAGGGAATACTCGTTTTCAGGTGGGTTTCCCGCTTAGATGCCTTCAGCGGTTATCCCGTCCGTATATAGCTACCCTGCTATGCGGCTGGCGCCACAACAGGTCCACCAGAGATACGTCCATCCCGGTCCTCTCGTACTAGGGACAGATCCTGTCAATATTCCTACACCCACGGCAGATAGGGACCGAACTGTCTCACGACGTTCTGAACCCAACTCACGTACCGCTTTAAATGGCGAACAGCCATACCCTTGGGACCTGCTCCAGCCCCAGGATGCGATGAGTCGACATCGAGGTGCCAAACAACCCCGTCGATATGGACTCTTGGGGGTCATCAGCCTGTTATCCCCGGCGTACCTTTTATCCGTTGAGCGATGGCCCTTCCACGCGGGACCACCGGATCACTATGACCGACTTTCGTCTCTGCTCGACTTGTCAGTCTCGCAGTCAGGCGGGCTTATGCCATTGCACTCGACGACCGATTTCCGACCGGTCTGAGCCCACCATCGCGCGCCTCCGTTACTCTTTAGGAGGCGACCGCCCCAGTCAAACTACCCACCATACACTGTCCTGGATCCGGATAACGGACCGCAGTTAGACATCCATATAGGTAAGGGTGGTATTTCAAGGATGACTCCACGAAGGCTGGCGCCCCCGCTTCAAAGTCTACCACCTATCCTACACATGCCGACACGAATGCCAGTGTAAAGCTATAGTAAAGGTGCACGGGGTCTTTCCGTCTAACCGCAGGAACCCCGCATCTTCACGGGGAATTCAATTTCACTGAGTCTGCGTTGGAGACAGCGGGGAAGTCGTTACGCCATTCGTGCAGGTCGGAACTTACCCGACAAGGAATTTCGCTACCTTAGGACCGTTATAGTTACGGCCGCCGTTTACTGGGGCTTCGATTCAAAGCTTGCACCTCTCCTCTTAACCTTCCAGCACCGGGCAGGCGTCAGACCCTATACGTCGTCTTGCGACTTCGCAGAGCCCTGTGTTTTTGGTAAACAGTCGCTACCCCCTGGTCTGTGCCACCCTCCTCGACTTGCGTCAAAAAGGGTCACGCTTCTTCCGAAGTTACGCGTGCAATTTGCCGAGTTCCTTCAACGCAGTTCTCTCAAGCGCCTTGGTATTCTCTACCAGTCCACCAGTGTCGGTTTAGGGTACGGTCTATACGCGGGAGCTATTTCCTGGGACCGCTTCGAAGCCCCTCCAATCCAATAAGGAGGAACAACACACGCGATCCGTCACTACCCGCAGGCCCACGAATATTAACGTGGTTCCCATCGACTACGCCTTTCGGCCTCGCCTTAGGGGCCGGCTAACCCTGCTCAGATTAACTTTAAGCAGGAACCCTTGGACTTTCGGCGAGGGAGTCTCTCACTCCCTTTATCGTTACTCATGTCAGCATTCTCACTTCTGATACCTCCAAAGGCCCTCACGGGTCCCTCTTCAACGGCTTACAGAACGCTCCGCTACCACTTGCTTATCGCTAAGCAAATCCACAGCTTCGGTGTATGGCTTGAGCCCCGGTACATTTTCGGCGCAAAGACCCTTATTTAGACCAGTGAGCTGTTACGCTTTCTTTAAATGATGGCTGCTTCTAAGCCAACATCCTGGTTGTTTTGGGATCCTCACATCCTTTCCCACTTAGCCATAACTTAGGGACCTTAGATGGTGGTCAGGGTTGTTGCCCTCTTCACGACGGACGTTAGCACCCGCCGTGTGTCTGCCGATCAGTACTCTTCGGTATTCGGAGTTTGGTTAGGTTTGGTAAATCGGTGAGATCCCCTAGCCCATCCAGTGCTCTACCCCCGAAGGTATAAAATCGACGCTCTACCTAAATAGATTTCGCGGAGAACCAGCTATCTCCAAGTTTGATTGGCCTTTCACCCCTAGCCACAAGTCATCCCAATCTATTGCAACAGATGCGGGTTCGGTCCTCCAGTAAGTGTTACCTTACCTTCAACCTGCTCATGGCTAGATCACTTGGTTTCGGGTCTAATGCAACGAACTGAAACGCCCTGTTCAGACTCGCTTTCGCTGCGCCTACACCTACCGGTTTAAGCTTGCTCGTCACACTAAGTCGCTGACCCATTATACAAAAGGTACGCTGTCACCCAGAACAAATCTTGGGCTCCAACTGTTTGTAGGCATTCGGTTTCAGGATCTCTTTCACTCCCCTTGTCGGGGTGCTTTTCACCTTTCCCTCACGGTACTGGTTCGCTATCGGTCATGCACGAGTACTTAGGCTTGGAGAGTGGTCTCCCCATGTTCAGACAGGATTTCACGTGTCCCGCCCTACTCAAGGACTTTTGTTCGCATTACGTGTACGGGGCTGTCACCCACTTTAGCCACCCTTTCCAGAGTGTTCCACTTGTCTCACAAAAGCCACTGGCCTGGTCCGCGTTCGCTCGCCACTACTAACGGAGTCTCGTTTGATGTCCTTTCCTCCGGGTACTTAGATGTTTCAGTTCCCCGGGTTCGCTTCTAACCCCTATGTATTCGAAGGTCAGATACCTTATTATGATATCTAGAAATTATTTTGGTTCAGAAGAACCAAAATAACTTTCTAGATATCTAAGGTGGGTTTCCCCATTCGGAAATCGTCGGATCAAAGGGTATTCGCACCTCCCCGACGCTTATCGCAGCGTATCACGTCCTTCATCGCCTGTGCATGCCAAGGCATCCACCAAATGCCCTTAAGACACTTGATCATTCTCATTGCCAATATCCATCCTTGCCTTCACGAACAATCCGCGCCTGTGGGGGATACCAACAGCACGACAAACCATTCAGCAATCGACGAATTTGACAAAAAAGACCAGCTTCTCGAGATAAATCCGATGGCTCTGCGGTTAAGCGGCCAATCATAGGCATGGGGTTTAATGAGCGCCCCATGCGACATCTTCCAGCGTTCATGGCCCTAAAGCCGGCAGATAAGCACCCGAAAGCACCAACCCTTGAACATCCGAAAGATCCGGACATATCTTCTCTTCACAATTTCATACAGAACAAGCAAACCGCCGGACAAATGTCCGACGCCTGCAAACTTGGTTCTTTAAATGATGTTTTTGCGTCTTGCCCGGCAACCAATTTAAAAAACCTTGGTGGAGGCGGACGGGATCGAACCGACGACCCCCTGCTTGCAAAGCAGGTGCTCTCCCAGCTGAGCTACGCCCCCGTAAGGTATGGGTAAATCATCCGTCCAGCCGAGCACCCTCGAAGCGAAGCTTCGCAAGCGCGACTGCGCGTCGGCCACGTTTGGCCGCCCCGTGCGGAGCGCAAGTCC
>NZ_CP104970.1:300000-568546 GCF_025452195.1 Phyllobacterium zundukense
AGGACGAAGACGGTCGCCAAACCGGCGACCCAGAGCATGACAAGCTTCCATCCCCACAGTCGACGGTCGGCGGAAAGTGGATAAAGCGAGATAAAAATGAGAACGCTCAGCGCCGCGCGCCACTGTTCGGCGTACGGATAGAGGCCGAAAAGGATGAACCGGTATTTCTCACGGATCAACGCCCAGCACGCGCCGGCATCGGCGGTGCGGCAGGCCTGCGTATCTGGAGACGGCGCCGACGGCACCGACCAGACCGCGCGGAACACTGCCCAGTCCAGAAACAACCACGCAAGCTTGCCCAGCAGCAGGAGCATAATCAAGGTAATCGCTGTCGATGACCATGAACTGAAAAGGTGCCGTCTCAGCCAACCGGCAACGCCGCGCTCCGACGGATCTACTGGCCTTGGTAGAGCTGGCTTCTCGGCAGTCGTAACAAAATGGCTCATCGAGTCACCAGGGCGACGGAGCGGTTATACCAGTTCATCAGCGCGCTGACGGCGAGGCTGATCGTCAGGAAGGCCAGGATGATGATGGTGACGCCTTCCACCGCCTGCCCGGTATCGCTGATCATCGAATTCACGATGGCGAAAAGATCGGGATAGCCAACCGCTACGGCAAGCGAGCTGTTCTTGATCACGCCGAGATATTCGCTGCTCAGCGGCGGAATGATAATCCTGAGCGCCTGCGGTATGATGACCTTGCGCAGCGTGACGAGCGGGCCAAGGCCCAGCGCCATTGCAGCTTCGCGCTGTCCGGAGGGGACGCCGAGAATGCCAGCCCGAACGATCTCGGCGACGAAGGCGGAGGTATAGATCGAAAGGCCGATCACCAGCGCCGACAATTCCGGCGTCAACGTTGCGCCGCCCCGGAAATTGAGGCCTTTCAGGACCGGCACATCGGGCACGGTGGCTTGCCCTGACAGCAAGACCGCGGCGACCGGCAGGCAGATGGCGAGGACCAGGAATATGGGAAGGGACAGCAATCGACCGAACCGAATCTTGCCCTTGCGCTGCAGCCCAGCTGCGAAGATGAAGGCGATGATGACGACCAGAAGCGTCAACCCGGCGATGCCGACCGCGGTCCCGTCTCCAAACGAGGGATAGCGTATGCCTCGGTTGGAAATGAAGAACCCTTCCGCGAGCTTGAAGGCAGCGCGCGGCGCCGGCAGTTGCAGGATCAGCTGGTACCAGAAGACGAGCTGCAGCAGCACCGGAACATTACGCACGGCCTCGACATAGGCACCGCAGGATTTCGCAAGCAGCAGATTGGGAGACAGCCGAGCGATGCCGATGAAAGCCCCGACGATGGTGCACACGACTATCACGGCACCCGACACGGTCAGCGTGTTCAAAAGTCCGATCAACAGTGCGCGGGCATAGGTATGCACGCCCGGGATGAATTCGATCCAGCTGTTGGCGATCGGCATGCTGACAATGCGCCAGAGGAAGGCGAACCCGGTGGAAACACCTCGGGACTCGAGGTTTCCAAGCGTTGTCGCGACCAAGAACCAACCAACGCCCCCGACCGCCATGATCAGGAGCATTTGGATGACGATCGAACTGACTACGTCACGGCTCGTGTATTTCATGTCGCCAGCTTCGGTGGATCGGGAGAGGGCGGTGACGCGGCGAAGGCCGCGCCAGCCATTCGGCTCAACGGAACGGCGGGGAGTATTGCAGACCGCCCTTTGTCCAGACATCGTTCATGCCGCGATCGACACCCACGATGTTGCGATCCCAGACCTCACCGAAATTGCCGACCTGCTTGATGATCTTCTGGGTGAAGTCGTTCGACAGGCCGAGGGTCTGGCCGAGTTCGCCCTCTAGACCGAGGAAGCGGCGGACGGCGGGATTTTCCGATGCAAGCGACTTGTCGAGATTCTTGCTGTCGATACCCAGAACCTCAGCATTCACCATCGTATAATGCGTCCAGCGAACAATGTCGAACCAGCGCTCGTCACCCTTGCGCACGACGCCCCCCAAAGGCTCCGCGGTGATGCGTTCCGGGAGGATGAGCAGGTCGTTGCCGGAATCGCCACGCGCTGCCTTCGAGGCCGCGAGGTCCGACGCGTCCGAGACGTAGGCATCGCAGCGGTCGGCGAGCAGCGCCTTGCGAGCCTCCTCGCCTTCCGAGAAAAGGACGGGCGTGTAGGTCATTTTGTGAAGCGAGAAATATTCCTGAACCGAAAGTTCGGTCGTGCCGCCAGTCAGCATGCAGAGGCTACCGCCATCGAGTCCCGAAGCATCGGCGATGCCGAGCGACTTCTTCACCATGAAGCCGATGCCATCGTAGTAATAGACATTGGCGAATTGCAGACCGAGCTGGCTTTCCCGGGTCATCGTCCACGTGACGTTTGCATAGACTACGTCGACTTCACCGGACTGGAGCGCAGTGAAACGCTGTTGCGGCGTAAGCACAACCCATTTGACCTTCTCGGCATCGCCGAGCGTGGCCGCGGCGACCGCTCTGCACTGATCGGCATCGATGCCGCGCATCACGCCCTGGCTGTCGGGCAACGAGAACCCCGGGCTAACGCCGATGACGCCGCAAGACAGCTGGCCGCGCGCCTTGACGGCGTCGAGCGTCTTCGATGCCGGCGCTGCCGTTTCCTGCGCCGTCGCCATGCCGGCGCTGGCCATGAAGGCCGCGGCCACGAAGCCCATGATCGAGAACTTCATCTTCACTCCCCCTCCCGGATGAGATCTTCAAAACACTCATTGGATATCAACATAATATTGATCTTGCAACAGAATGTTGATTTCGTTTCTGTTGCCACTGACAATCGAACTGCCGGTTCGAGGCGGGGCCAATCAGTATCCCAAGAGAAACCGGCCGCTCGGCAGGCGAGTTGTCGTCGAGAAGCATCCGGATTCACGTTCAACGTTCAACTTCCATCATCAGCCTGACCAATGAAAAGAGGTGGAATTCGCGCCGAATTCGGTTTCAGTCGGGCGCTCGGCCTGCAGGGGGGCCGGGAAGGCGGCGGATAGACGATACTCTGCAACACCCATGGGCTTGTAGGGCCCCGGCGTAGCGTATTCAACGATGACCTCGCTTTTGTCTTTAAAGAGAATGATGCCAATTCTTGGCGCGTCGGTAAAATGGCGATCATCGACATAAGAAGGTAGAAGTCCTCTTGCCCGCAAATTCAGGTTTGAAGTCTCGACCTGGAGTTAAAATCACGACGAAACAGCGCAGTCGCAGTTGGTCGAAGAGGCGATCAACAAAATAGTCCTGGCTGCCGACGAACGAAAAACCCATGTCGAGCTCGAGGATCAGCGCGCGCAAATGCTCAACAACAGCCTGCTCAAGCTCCCGCTGCGAAATAGCAGAACCGAGCGGGAGGAAATCGAAGGCGTAGGGATCCCTGATCAGGGCTTGGGCGAGATCGGATTGTGGCGCTGGCAGCGTTCTTGCGACATTGGTGATGGGCCTTTCCTGCCGAAGGACAAGCCGGTTGCGATCTAATGGGCAAGGACATTGCGGCTCCAGCCGGGCTCGATGACTTGGCGCAATACCAGAGGCGCTCCTCCGGCCCTTTGACGGCATCGAGAAGCTTGACGCTGTGATCCCAGGGCAGTTGTGCAACAAGCCGCTGCACAATTTGTTCATCGGGAACGCCTTGACGAATGCGCGCATATATTTCAGGTTTCGCGGCGAGAGTCCGGTCATTTCAGGGAAAAGCAGCCCATCCTAGGCCGGCACGGCGTGATTTGGTCTGACAGCGTTTAGAAAGTCCTTAGTCCTCTGCATCATCGGCTTGGTGAAGAACTCGTCTGGAGCAGCCTGCTCAACCACCACTCCGCCATCCATGAAGATCACCCGGTCGCTGACCGTACGCGCGAAACTCATTTCGTGCGTCACGATTACCATCGTCACTCCAGTATGTGCTAACGCTTGGATAACAGACAGGACTTCGCCTACCATCTCAGGGTCAAGCGCCGACGTTGGCTCATCGAAGAGCAACACCTGCGGCTCCATTGCCAAGGCGCGAGCAATGGCCACGCGTTGTTGTTGGCCGCCAGACAATTGCGACGGATATTTTGACGCATGAGTTTCCAATCCCACTCTTTTTAGTAGCGCGCGTCCATTCTCATGGGCCTCTGATTTCGGGATCTTCCGGACACGGATCGGCCCAAGAGCGACATTTTGCAGAGCCGTAAGGTGCGGAAACAGGTTGAAGCTTTGGAATACCATGCCGAGCTTACGATGGGTCTTTGGAGAAACCTTGTCGGGTCCTACTGGAGCTCCTTCGACATGAATCTGGCCGCCTTGATACTTTTCCAGGAGGTTGATGCATCGAATTAGCGTAGATTTGCCCGAACCTGACGGTCCAATGATGCAAACAACCTCCCCTTTTTTCACACTGAGGTCCAGATTGTGAAGCACTTCGAAGGCGCCATAAGCCTTACGCAAACCCTTTATCTCGATCATACAGGGCGTTGCATCCTTTTGGGGAGGGCAAATTGACATCACGTTATCTTCCTTCGCTCAGTCGGCGGTTTTCGAAGCGGCTTACGATTTTTACCAGTGGAAGAAGAAGCACGAGGTAGAGCAAGGCCGCGCCGACCAGGGGAGATGGATTGGCAGCCAGCGACTGGGCCTGCGTTGCCTGTTTGAGGAGATCCGGCATCGCGACGACCGACGCAAGAGCCGTGTCCTTCAGGACGCTAATGGCATTTCCCGTCAAAGGCGGCACTACCAGGCGGAAAGCCTGCGGAATGACAACATCTCGCATTGTGTTGAAGAAACCCAATCCTATTGCCGACGCGGCTTCAAATTGGCCTTTCGGAATCGACTGAAATCCTGCTCGAAATATCTCGGCCGCGTATGCCGCCGCAACGAGCGAAAGCGCAGTTGCCGCCGAGGAAAAAGACGAAAGGCGAACCCCGACAAACGGAAGCGCGTAGTATATGAGCACCAGCAGCACTAGAAGCGGGATTGATCGGAACACGTCGATGTAGAAAGCTACTGCGATCCGAACGGGTTTGGCTCCATAAACACGAAGCAGAGCGAAAGTGAGGCCGAGGACGGAGCTAGCAATTGCACATACGATACCCAACACCACGGTCACAGCTAGGCCGGACAACAGAGCCGGTAGGCTCGATCGCAGGACGTCGAGATTGAAGAAGGTTTGAACGATGTCCATCGCCGGATCACTTAACCGCTGGCAAGGGCTTAACGACGACGGTTGAGGAATCCGCAGCTGGCTCCGTTCCAAACCATTTCTTGTGCAACGAAGCGAGGAAGCCGTCCGTCTTCATCTCCGAAATCGCGCCATTGATTGCGCCGATATCCGCAAAATTCTTGTTGAATATTAATGAGTACTGCTCACCCGTTGGGATCCGCGCGACGATATGAAACTGAGGCTTGTCTTTGATGTAGTACGCGATTGCGGGCATATCCGCTATGTACGCGTCAACGCGTCCAGCCTGCAAATCCAGGATTGCGGAACTCATGGAGTCGTAGCGATTGATCGTCTCGAAGGAGTATTCTGCTTCGTTCTTCGTTGCCCAAATATCTGATGTTGCGGCGGACTCCACGGCGACTCGGGTCCCTTTGATGCCGTTTAAGTCTGTCACCGAACTGGTCGCAAGCGTCGTGACGGACTGGTCAGCATCAAAGTAGGGCTGCGCAAATGCGAGCGACTTTAGTCTTTCATCAGTTATGGTCATCGATGCAATGCCTATCTGGATGCGGTCAGACAGCAATGCTGGAATAACACCTTCAAACGGAAGGTTTTGGATATCGACGGTTTGGTTGAGCCGCTTCCCCAACTCATTCACGAGTTCTACTTCAAAGCCAGTATAGCTTCCATCCTTTTCTGCAAACTCCCAAGGCACGTTCCCGATATTTGCACCTACTGTCCAGTCGGCCGCTTTTGCCGCAGAGGTTATCGACGCTGATGCCAAAATTGCGATAGCGAGCATACCGCCAAGCAGACGGTTGAAAGAACCATTGATAAACATTCTCGTTTCCCCTTGATGCATGTTGACTGCATTTCAGGTTCAAGGTTGGCCATGGGACCCTCAAAGTAAATTTTGAATTTTCGTCGCTTACATCGGTTTTTCCAAATGTTGTCATGAACAAGTCCTGACTTAGGGAGCCCAGTTTTCGAGGGGCGGGGGCAAAAGTAATGCGCCTGGCGCAGTTTACTGGCGAAATGCCAACGGCCACTCACTTATCTCGAATGAAATATGACGCGACACATCGACGTTTTTCAAAGTAGAGCGCGAGAATTTTAAATTTACAAGCTGCCGAGGCCAAAGGATACCTAATCAATAGGAGAGCACGAGGACGTTCAGCCCCGAGCCGACGGAAAGCTTTCGACGATCGCTGCAGGGGGCTACGAGAATGTCAAAAAGTCAATAATTTATGATGAGGATTACATTCGAGCTATGACGTCGCATCAGTTTCACTCCCCCGCAACACCTGACCTCGATGCCCCTCGGTATGCCGAGATTGCAACTTTTCTTCGCGCGCCACTTGCAACTGACCTGCGGGATGTCGATTTGGGCCTCGTCGGCATCCCGTATGACGGTGGACTGACAAACCGATCCGGGGCGCGGCACGGACCTCGCGAGGTGCGAAATCAATCGTCCCTAACCCGCAAGTATCACCACGTATCGCGGACGAATCCGTTTGATCTTTGCCGGATTGCGGATCTCGGCGATGTGCCAATGACCAGGGCTCTTAGCGTAGAAGGGGCGCACGACGACATCAGCGCCTTCTACGATCTGGTTCATGCAGCCAAAATCATTCCGCTCTCCGTGGGGGGCGACCATTCTGTTACCTATCCGATCTTTAGGTCGATCGCACGCGAGCGCAAGATTGGAATGGTCCATATCGATGCCCATATGGATCTCTGGGACGAATTTCAAGGATCCAAGTTCAGCCACGGATCCCCCTTCCGCCGCGCAATCGAGGATGGTCTTCTTGACCCGAAGCGGGTGGTGCAGATCGGCATTCGCGGCGCTCAAAATAATAAGAGCGGCTGGCAGTATGCGGAAGACCATGGCGTCACGGTGATCTTCATTGAAGAAGTCAACGAGATCGGCGTTGAGAAAGTGCTGGAGAAGGCGCGCGCCGTAGTCGGCGAGGGTGAAGCCTACCTGTCATTTGACATCGACAGCGTCGATCCGGTCTTTGCGCCTGGCACGGGAACACCAGAGATCGGTGGGATCACTACGATCCAGGCCCAGGCACTAATACGGGGTCTGGATGGCCTGAACCTGATAGGTGCCGACCTCGTCGAGATCTCGCCACCGTTCGACCAAACGGGTGGCACCTCCCTGGTGGGCGCCTCACTTCTCTATGAGATCGCGTGCATTCTTTCGAATGGTATTGCCAAGCGCAAATGCGCTTTAAACGACCTCATGCAGACTGCATCATAAAGAGACAAAAATGTTAAATTCCACGCCACCTCTAGTGATCGACGCAATACGAGAGCAGTTCTTCGGCCTCGATCAGGGCTGGATCCTTATGGATAACGCTGGCGGGTCCCAGATCCTCAGGTCTGGGGTCGCCAGGATCAACGATTTCTTTCGCACGGCATATGTACAGCATGGAGGGAGCTACGCTCTTTCCATGGAAGCTGAAGCTCGTCTCTGGAACGCGCGCGAAGCCATGGCGCTCATGATGAACGCACACCGACCGGAGGAAATCATCTTCGCTGGCTCATCGACCGTGGCGCTTGCCAATCTTGCGCAGGGCCTCCGAAAAAGTTTCCTGCCTGGCGACGAGATCATCCTTACCAGCGCTGACCACGAGAGCAATGCGACATGCTGGGACCGGCTTACGGAATTTGGCGTGGTCATCAAAACCTGGTCATTCAGCCGAGAGAGCACGGAATTCGATCTGGAGGATCTAAGAGCTCTCCTGAGTGACAGGACGCGACTGGTATGCATACACCACGCATCCAATATCTTCGGTTTGACAAACCCGGTGCGCGATATTGCTGACATCGTGCACTCGGCTGGTGCTAAGTTGTGTGTCGACGGAGTAGCATTCGCACCACATCGAGCTATCGACGTGCAGGCGCTCGATGCTGATTACTATGTCTTCAGCGCTTACAAGGCTTACGGTCCTCACTGCGGCGTTCTGTATGGCAAGCACGACCTCCTCTTGGAACTAGACTCTATCTACCACCACTATTACGGAAAAGCTGACATTCCTTTCAAAATGGAGCCAGGTGATCCCAACTATGAGCTGACCGCCTCATTGCCAGCGATCCCGGACTACCTTTGTTCTCTCGGGGCAACGGGAGCTGAACTAGAAAGAAGAGTCGCCCTTGAAAAGGGCTTTGAAGCGATTACCCAACATGAGAACAGCTTGTTGAGCAGACTATTCGCTTTCCTAACCGCACATCCGGCCGTTCGAATTATCGGCACACAACAGAACTGGAACTCCGGTCGACTGCCCATCGTCTCGTTTCGCGTGCGCGATGTGCACGCTGAGCAGATATGTCTCGCAATGGATAAACAACGGATCGCGATCCGTTGGGGCAAGTTTGCCGCGAACCGCATTTTCGATCGGCTGGACATTAATGATAACGGCGGGATCGTTCGGATATCGCTGGCACATTACAACACCTTGGAGGAGGTAGATCGACTCACCGCCGCTTTGGCAGGCGCCATCGAGGATCTGCATCGCCGCTAACCTCTTGTGTGGTCAGCTTGCCTGCACGCCATGTTCACTACAAGCCGTTCTGTCACAGAGCGACAAATCCAACGATAGCCAACAAGGGAAACCATGAACGACAAAACCGATGCAATTCAAGTGAGCGAAATTCGGAAAAGCTTCGGTTCCATAGAGGTCTTGAAGGGTATTTCGTTGAGCGCGCGCGAGGGGGATGTAGTCGCTGTTATCGGTGGGTCCGGCTCCGGTAAATCCACCCTGCTTCGTTGTATCAACATGCTCGAACTTCCTAATTCTGGGTCGGTGACTATCCAGGGCGAGACCATCGCGATGCAAGATGACGGTGCAGGTGGGATCGTGCCAGCGGACCGCAAGCAGATCGAGCGCATGAGATCCCGGCTCGCCATGGTTTTTCAGAGTTTCAACCTTTGGCAGCACATGACAGTGCTGGAAAATGTTATCGAGGCCCCAATCCACGTGCTTGGCGTGAAGCGCGATGAGGCGATCTTTCGAGCTGAGGAGCTCCTGAGAAGAGTAGGCTTGTATGAAAAGCGCGCCAGCTATCCCGCCTACCTCTCCGGCGGACAGCAACAACGGGCCGCCATCGCCCGCGCTCTCGCAGTAAAGCCATATGCAATGTTGTTTGATGAGCCAACCTCAGCACTGGACCCGGAACTGGTAGGGGAGGTCCTGATGGTCATTGGCGATCTCGTGAAAGAAAAGCGGACAATGATCTTAGTCACCCATGAAATGAAGTTCGCTCGCAACGTCGCGAGCCATGTTGTCTTCCTCGCGAACGGAAATATCGTCGAGCAAGGCCCCCCGGAGCAGATCTTCGAGGCTCCCGAAACGGACCAGTTGAAGAGGTTTATCAGCTCGATCCACTAAATAAACAAAACTACAGAGGAGGAACAAATGAGATTTATGAGCAGCCTCGCGATGGCAGCGATTACGACAACACTGCTTGTAGGCGCAGCCAGCGCTGAACAAGTACACGTCGGATTTGCCGCCGAACCCTACCCCCCCTTTAGCTCCCCCGACGCCTCAGGAAACTGGTCTGGATGGGAGGTCGAATTCATGAATGCCATGTGCGACGCGGCGAAACTCGACTGCGTCATTACTCCCATCGCCTGGGATGGAATCATCCCGGCTTTGACAGGCGGCAAGATCGACATGATCGTTGGATCGATGACGATCACAAAGGAACGGAAAAAGTCGATCGACTTTTCCGACAAGTACTACAGTGCCCCTCCTGGTATTGTTGGAGCCAAGGACCTCAAATTCGACGCGACGCCTGGAACTCTTGCTGGGAAGGTAATAGGCGTACAGGTCGGATCGATACATTATGCCTACGCGCATAAGCACTATGAGCCTGCTGGCGCAACAATACGGGACTATCCCACACAGGACGAAGCCAACAATGATCTACTCGCCGGCCGCATCGACGCGACCGAAATGGACCGGATTGCAATATCGACTTTCTTGAAGACCGAGCAGGGGGCGGCCTGCTGCGAACTGAAGGGGATGGTCGAGTTCGATCCAGAAGTGCTTGGCGAAGGCGTCGGAGTTGGCCTGCGAAAGGGTGACAAAGAGCTGAAGTCGAAGGTCAATGCGGCAATCGCGGAAATCCGAAAGAACGGAACCTACGACGCGCTGTCTAAGAAGTATTTCGACTTCGATATATACGGCGGCTGAGACTTGGCAGCGGGGCCGCTCGCTTCAGCGACCCCGCCTTCACAATAGGGGGAAGAGGAATGGCAGACGTCGGAGTCTTTAGCTGGAGCCTTCTTGCATTTCAGCCACCGGGGTGGGGCGGCGTGCTCCTTGCTGGCTTTGCCCAGACCGTTCAAATCGCGATCGGCGGCTACCTTCTGGGGCTCATCTTGGGTTTAGGGGGTGCTATCGGCAAGCTTTATGGCGGCCCTGTTGCGCGGGATTTACTCGAAGTCTACACCACGCTCGTACGAGCGGTTCCCGAGCTTGTTTTGATGCTGATTCTATTTTACGGCGGCACGGACGTTCTAAACAAACTCTCGGCACTTGCAGGCTATGGCTCGATCAACGTCAACGGGCTTGCGGCAGGCATATTCGTTATCGGGGTCGTCCTTGGAGCGTATGCAACCGAAATCATGAGAGCGGCAATACAAGCTGTACATTTCGGACAGATCGAAGCGGCCCGAGCCTATGGCATGTCGCCAGGTTTGATTATTCGACGTATCACGCTCCCCGCCATGCTTCCACACGCTATCCCCGGCCTTTCAAACCTTTGGCTAACTGCAATCAAGTCAACCTCACTTCTGGCGGTAGTGGGTTTCACCGAGTTGATGCTCGTTACCCGGCAAGCTGCCGGTGCAACGAAGGCCTATATGCTTTTCTTCCTGGCGGCGGGTGTCCTCTATATGCTGATAACTCACGTCTCAAACTTCCTTATAGGTCTGCTAGAGCGACACTATAGCCGAGGAATCGTAGGTGCAGCAAAATGAGCAATGACACAGTGGCCGCCTTACATTTCCGGAACACGGGCTCCAAAGGGTGCGTTCGGCCCCACCGAATTGCACTTGTGTGCGTTGGCATGTTGCTGGTCGTATCCGCTATTTGGCTCATGCAGTGGGACTGGGTTCCGAAGTATTCGAGTGCCATTGCCTATGGAGTCTGGTTAACACTTGTGATGCTGGTTGTGAGCTGTGGATTGGGCTTCGTCCTTAGCGTCCCGATCGGCCTCGTGCAGGTAGCTGGGCCTTGGCCCCTCGCGCGGCTCGCACGGTCCTATTCGAACATTATCCGCGGAACACCGTTACTGCTGCAGCTCTGGATAATCTACTACGGCCTTGGCTCTGTGCTACCCAGATATCCCGGGATCCGTGGCTCTGTCCTATGGCCATATATACGGGAGGCGTGGCCCTACGCTCTAGTGGCATTGGTGGTTTCATTCTCGGCCTACGCCGGCGAGGTCATGAGGGGAGCATTTGCAGGTGTTCCCAGAGGTGAGCTGGAGGCTGGCCGAGCCTTCGGAATGAGTCGCTGGACCGTGTTTCGGCGCATTTGGTTTCCTCGCGCGGTGAGTCGCGTTCTTCCAACGCTTGGTGGCGAAACTGTCCTAATGCTGAAGGGGATTCCACTGGTGGCAACGATTACGGTGCCGGACCTGTACGGCGTCTTCAGCAAGGTGCGGCAAGAGACTTTCATTATCTATGAACCCTTGCTGCTTTTAGCGTTGATTTATTGCTGCCTCACCGGGATCATCGTGGGCCTTTTCCGGTTTTTCGAGAGCAAAACACCAGCCCGCCACTAAGAAACCTCGTGGACTGTCGCTCGCTACAGAAAGGCAAATCATGTCAGCAAACCCAGATAACCCGTCTGCGATGGAGATTTTGTCGGATCTTGTGTCATTTGACACCAATCCTCAGAAGTCCAATCTGGAAATGACGGCCTACATTGAAGCTCTTGTTCAGCGAGTGGGCGCGCGCTCTGTTCGCGTCCCCTCAGCTGACGGAATGAAAACCGGGCTACTCGTCAGTATCGGGCCCTCTGACTGCCATGGAATTGTCCTCTCTGCGCACATGGATGTGGTACCGGTTACGGGACAGAACTGGAGTAACGACCCCTTCAAGATGCATTCCCGCGACGATCGGGCTTACGGTCGCGGCACAGTCGATATGAAAGGGTTCATCGCGGTTAGCCTCGTAACGCTACTGAACGCGAGCAAAGTCCGTATGACAAACCCACTTCATCTTGCACTTTCATACGACGAGGAAATCGGCTGCTTCGGAGCGGAGCCTCTAATCGAGTACATCATGGCAAATGTACCCAAGCCGACTGCTGTCGTCGTCGGTGAGCCAACAGACTTGCAAGTCGTCAATGCGCATAAGAGCGCATATGATTTCAGGACAGTTTTAAAAGGTCGGGCGGCACATTCAAGTGTGCCCGCCCACGGCTCGAACGCGATCTACGCTGCTGCACGCATTATCACTCGGATTGAGGATGAGGCCGAGGCCCTCAAACAGGCGCCCTACACGACAACCGCATACGACGCACCTTATGCAACACTGTCATGTGGAATTGTGCAAGGCGGAACATCAGGGAACGTTATCCCTGCCAATTGCGAATTCAACTGGGAAATTCGCGCCGGCTATCGCGGCGAACCTGAGCGAATTCGTGACGAAATACTAGCATTCGCTCGCGACAATGCCCTTCCTCGGCTACTCCTTGCGGCTGAGGATGCGTCCATCGAAACCGAACAGCTTTGCGCTGTTGCCGCGCTTGAGCCAGAGACTAATGGCTTCGCAGAACGAATGATGCTCTCGCTCACCGGAACAAACCAGACGCATAGTGTTTCGTTCTGCAGCGAAGCTGGGATGTATCAGGCGGCTGGCCTTTCTACCGTGGTCTGTGGACCAGGGTCGATCAAGCAAGCCCACCAACCGGACGAATTCATTGCGATTTCGGAACTAGAGCGCTGCGAATCGATCCTTGCCAATGCAGTAGCAGTGTACCTGACCTAGTTTGCACGACGTGGCGGAAACGTAGATCTTCCGCCACGAGCTTCAATCAAGTTAGCGGTTCTACACGCAATTTGTGCTGTGAGAGTGCATGCTTGGCAATCTCCTCCATCGGGGCAATCCAGACGTCGCCTTTTTCCAGAAGCGCCTCCAACTGCTTCTCCATCAGCCGCCAACGCGCAAGTCTACCTGTCAGGAACGGATGCAGCACTGGCATCCAGAAACCACCTACCTCCCGCGCGGCGTCGAGCTCCTCGAAAAAGTTTGCCATGCCCGCGCTTGGGCTTCGCACAGGCATGACATAGTGCTGCTCTTCCATATGAGCAAAGGGCGGCCAATCGTCTGTGCCCCAATGTGCAGGTATCTCGATGAGCGATCCCCGCTTGGTCTCCAGGCTATATGGTAGATCGTCGGCCATCAACGAGCTATCGTACACGAAGCCTTCTCGGATCAAGCGGTCGATAATCGCGGGCGTAATTCCGTATATCGGGGCTCGATATCCTCGCGGTTTCCGTCCCGTCAGCCTCAGGTGCGTTTCGAGAGCTCGTCCGAAGAGTTCCTCTTCTCTCTCGTCCGAGTGATCCAAGGGGCTTTCGTGAGCCCACGAATGATGACCAATCTCGTGCCCTCCTTCGAGAATCGCCTCGACCATCGCTTCGTTATCCGCCATTACTTGGCCAGGTATAAAAAACGTCTGCCGGAGATTAAGCCGGCGATATGTTTCCAGAACGCGAGGAACCGCTACCGTCGGCTCGTAGCGGGCAACGGAAAGAGCGGACAACCTCCTGTCGCTGTCGTTGGGGCAAGCAAGCCTTAGGAGGGTGTCAGCATCGATGTCGAAGGTGACCGACGCTCCGAATTTCTTTCCGTTAGGCCACAAAATAGGATTCAAAAGCACGTTCTTCTCCTGACATGTGTTGATACTTTTGGCACAAGAAACTATCCGGCACCCCAGATCGAAGGGGCAGTGGGTTTATGCCGGAGGCTTGCGACACTTCGGCATATTTCGAAACAACCTCACCTGGATCGTTGGAGTAAATTACATTTTCTAGTATTGAACATCGGTAATTATCAATAGATCGCGGGATCAGCATGCGCAGACTCGATAATATCGACATCCGGCTTCTGAGAGTTTTCACGGCCTTGGCGGATGCCAATGGTTTTGCAGAAGCGCAAATATCATTAAATCTCTCGCAGTCGACCTTAAGCACGCATCTGGCAGATCTAGAGAAGCGTCTCGGTGGCCGCCTTTGCGATCGTGGGCGACAACAGTTCAAGCTCACTGAGCTTGGGAAAGTGACATATGAAGCTTCCATGAAGCTCTTCCGCGATCTGGAAGAGTTCAACCAACGCGTCAGTGTTGCAAACGGTAATCTTGCCGGACGGCTACGGATTGGCGTGTGCGACGGCATCTTTAACACACCTCAGCTTTCAATAAGTCGGGCAATTTCGGAGTTTTTACCCGCCGACTCCGAGATTTTTATCGACTTGGTTCTCGGCACCGCGCCTGAGTTAGAACGACGTATTGCGGACGGGGAACGCGACATTGTCGTTGGTCCGCTGTCCCAGCGGGTTGCAGGCGTAGAGTATGTCGATTACTATGCGGAGCCTCACAATCTTTACTGCGGGCGAGGTCATCCGCTGTTCACTGTTCCCGACGATCAGATAGACAGAAGGGATGTTGAAGCGGCACGGTTCTCAGTTCGCCGTTACAGACATTTCGACGATCTCTATTATTTTGGGCATTCACGAGCAGGCGCTTCAATTGAGGCAATGGAAGCGCAAGTAATGCTCGTTCTTTCGGGGCGATTCATAGGTTTCTTGCCGACCCATCTGGCTCAGCTTTGGGTCTCAAAGGGCGAATTGCGTCCCATCCTGGAAAAAACGCACAGCTTCGACTCAACCCACACGATTGGCTACCGACGTCAATCCGTCGGTGCCACACTCGTCAACAGGTTTCTTGAGGTGCTGCTGCGAATGAGAAGCGAAACATTTCACGGAGAAGCGAGTTCGCGCCGTAGATGGAAATGACACCGGGATTTCCAACTATACGCCACGATACAGCTACGGGCTCAAGAGAAGCAGCTTCGTCAGGGCATGAGTTCAATAAGAGCCGTATGCTGCGTCTGGCAAAACAATCGCGCCATTCGCTGGAAGAATTGCGACACGAGACAAGCATCACTATCACGAACGCACGCGCGGCACCCTACAGGGGGTCGGTTCCGGCTGGGGGCGGAATCATACGTTAGCGAGTCCTCCTACGGTTTCGGCCACCTATATTCGCCCGTGAGCAGGATGTGAGCCCATCCGAGTGGAGAGATGTGAGCAAGAAGCTCCGGAGGCACATCGAGACCTGCTTGTTGGCGACTGATGATGGCATGACCGAGATGAACGCTATTCCAGTAGATGACGATTGCGGCGAGCAGATTGAGACCGGCCATGCGATAGTGCTGCCCCTCCGTAGTCCGGTCGCGGATTTCGCCTTGGCGCCCAATGCGCAGAGCATTCTTGAGGGCATGGTGTGCCTCGCCCTTGTTGAGGCCAATACGGGCGCGCCGTTGCATGTCGATATCGAGGATCCACTCGATGATGAAGAGCGTGCGTTCGATCCGCCCGACTTCCCGGAGCGCCAGCGCCAGATCGTGTTGTCGCGGATATGAGGCGAATTTGCGCAGGAGTTGGCTTGGCGGCATGATGCCGGCAACCATGGTGGCGGCGCTTCGTAAGATATCGGGCCAGTTCTGGTGAATGGTATCTTCGCGAATTTTACCGCCGACCAGCCCACGCAGTTCGTGCGGTGTGCCAGTTGGATTGAATACGTAGAAGCGCTTGGATGGCAGATCTCGGATGTGAGGGATGAATTAGTACCCCAGGATTGAAGCCGCAGCGAAGACATGATCGGTGAATCCGCCGGTATCCGCATATTGCTCGCGAATGCGTTGCCCGGTTTCGTTCATGAGCAGACCGTCGAGAATGTAAGGTGCTTCGCTGACCGTCGCGGGAATGAGCTGGGTGGCAAACGGGGCATACTGGTCGAAGAGATGCGTGTAGGCCTTCAGGCCGGGCTCGGTACCATATTTGGCGTTGATCAGATTCATGGCCTCTCCTTGCCGTGCAGCCGGAAAGAATTGGCCATCGCTGGAGGCAGTTTCACCCAGCCCCCAGAATTGGGATATGGGCAATCGCCCCTGGGCAGCGACGACCATGGCCAAGGCTTGATTGATGGCGTCGCTTTCAACATGCCAGCGCGACAGGCGCGACAATTGCCAGTAATCATGGGTGTTCGAGGCTTCCGCCATCTTTCTCAGTCCGAGGTTGAGTCCTTCGGCGAGCAGCACGTTCAGCAGGCCTATCCTGTCGTTACAGGGCGCTCCGGTCCGCAAGTGGGTGAAGGCGTCGCCAAAGCCAGTTGCCGCATCGACTTCAAGAAGGATATCGGTGATCCGCACCTCGGGAATGCGCCGGTAGAGATCGAGGATGAGTTCCTCGGCATCTTGGGGCACTGCTGCGGCCAAGCGCTCGATCCTCAAGGTGCCATCTTCGATGCTGCCCTTCGGGATGGTGCCGGTGCGAACGGCGTTGGCGAGCCGCTTCAGCCCCTGCGTCGCGGCCGCGACCCTTGCGGGCGCGATTGGCGGTGCGCTGGCCTGCGCCGCATTCGCGCTGCTTGCGATCAGCTTTAGGGCGAACTTCATCATCGTTGGGATTGGGATCAATCTTGTTGTTGCGGGATTAACCGCCACTGCCACCGCCGCTCTTTTTGGCACTGCCGGGACAATCTCGACCCCTGAGTTGCGACCGCTTGCCAACTGGTCGATACCGGGACTTGATGCGGTACCATGGATTGGAAATGTTGTCAGCGGACAGACGCTGCTGACATATTTGAGTTGGGTGATCGCCCCTCTTTTCGCCTGGTGGCTTGCCAACACGCCGGCCGGTTTGACCGTTCGGATGACCGGAAGCAGGCCGGACATAGCCGATGCGATGAAGCGACCGGTCGCCGCGAACCCGTTTGGCGCATGTGCGCGACAAGATCGTCGGCTGATGCCGGCGCCAAGAACTGCGACCTTCATGTTACCCTCGATTAGAAGCGGCTCGCCCGGCCGTTAGCGATATTGGCGGTCGTAGCGGTGGCCGAGGCCAGGATTTCGTGGGAGATCGTTCCAGCGCTGCGGGCGACGTCTTCCAAAGTCTGGTTAGGTCCGAGGACCTCGACAAGGCTGCCGAGCCCGATTACCCATCCAACACGTGGCGCGATTGCTTGCGCGCGCGCCCGGTGCTCCAGCCACCAAAAGGCGTGGCCCGCCGAGGCAGTAGTTGCCCTCGAAGGATTGAGCTCGTTGAAGTTCGCAGTTAGCGCGTTGCTCCGCCTAGAGCGGGGAAGACAGCAGCGTGCGCGCCTTTAAACGGCACGTCAGCGAGGAGGGCGATATCACGACATGTCATGCAGGTCGTGGTGTGGGCCGTAGCCGGCCCGCACGGCATGTTACGCTGCCCGCTTGAGCGCTTCACCGATCGTGGAAACGATGTCGTCGATCTGGGACTTCTCGACGATCAGTGGCGGCGAGAGGGCGATGATGTCGCCGGTCACGCGGATCAGCAGGCCTCTCTTGAAACAATCGACGAAGACGTCGTAGGCACGCGTTCCAGGAGCGCCGTCACGCGGGACCAGTTCGATTGCGCCCACAAGGCCAAGATTTCTGATGTCTACGACATGCGGCGAGCCCTTCAGCGAATGGAGTGCCTCCTGCCAATGGTCGGCGAGTTCGGTGGCGCGGGTGAGGAGGCCTTCGTCCTCATAGATCCCCAAGGTGGCGATGCCCGCCGCGCAGGCGACCGGGTGTCCCGAGTAGGTGTAGCCATGGAACAGTTCGATGGCGTTTTCGGCGCCGACCATCAGTCCGTCATACACCTTGCGGCCTGCAAAGACTGCGCCCATCGGAATGGCGCCGTTCGTAAGCCCTTTGGCGGTCGTGACGAGGTCGGGAACGACGCCGAAATAATCAGTAGCGAACGGCGTGCCGAGGCGGCCGAAGCCGGTGATGACTTCGTCAAAGATGAGCAGGATGCCATGCTTGTCGGCAGTCGCGCGCAGCTTCTCGAGGTATCCCTTCGGAGGGAGAATGACACCTGCTGAACCGGACATCGGCTCGACGATGACAGCAGCGATCGTCTCGGCACCATGGAGCTGCACGAGGCGTTCGAGATCATCGGCAAGCTCGACGCCGTGAGCGGGAAGACCCTTCGAGTAGGCGTTGCGCTCGACATCGAGCGTATGGCGCATGTGGTCGGCCAGGATCTGCGGGAACATACGGCGGTTGTTGACGAGGCCGCCGACGGAAATGCCGCCGAAGCCGACGCCGTGATAGCCCTTCTCACGGCCAATGATGCGGGTGCGCGTTCCCTGGCCGATGGCGCGCTGATAAGCGATCGCGATCTTCAGAGCGGTGTCGACGGACTCCGATCCGGAGCCCGTGAAGAAGACCCGATCGAGACGGTTATCGGGTCCGCCTGGAGCGATCTCCGCAAGCTTTGCGGCGAAGTCGAAGGCGACAGGATGGCCCATCTGGAAGGTCGGAGCGAAGTCCAAGGTGGACAGCTGGCGCTCGACCGCCTCAGAAATCTTCCTGCGCCCGTGGCCGGCGTTGCAGCACCAAAGGCCCGCTGTGCCATCCAGCACGCGGTTCCCATCGACGTCGGTGTAGTACATGCCCTCGGCGGAGGCCAGGAGACGCGGAGCCGCCTTGAACTGGCGGTTCGCGGTAAACGGCATCCAGAAGTTATCCAGCACCGGCTCGTTCATCATGTTGATCTGATCCATCTTGCCCTCCTTCGGCGTGATGCAGGTTTCAGGCATTTCTCCTGTCCGAACAAGCCCTTTTCTATTCCCGTGTAAGCCATTGAAATACAGATAGCCCAGTGTATAGTTTTGGTAATCTTGAACAACATGAACACCCTCCCATGACCTTCAATATCGGAAACCGGCTGCGATACGTCCGGAAGGCCCACAACCTCTCACAACGCCAGCTCGCGAAGAGAACCGGCGTGCCAAACTCGACGATCTCGCTGATCGAATCGAACAGCACCAATCCATCCGTCGGAGCTTTAAAGCGGATCCTCGACGGCATTCCGATCGGCCTGGCGGAGTTCTTCGCGCTTGAGCCGGAGACGCCGAAGAAGGCGTTCTACGCGGCCCAGGAACTCGTCGAGATCGGAAAGGGCGGGATATCCTATCGCCAGGTAGGCGAGAACATGTTCGGACGAAGCCTTCAGATCCTCAAGGAGTGTTATCAGCCAGGGACCGACACCGGAAAGGTGCCGCTCGTCCATGAAGGCGAGGAGGGCGGCGTCGTGCTGTCCGGAAGACTGGAGGTCACCGTCGACGACGAACGTCGAGTCCTTGGACCGGGCGACGCCTACTATTTCGAAAGCAGGCGTCCGCACCGTTTCCGATGCGTGGGGCCAGTGCCGTGCGAGGTCATCAGCGCCTGCACGCCGCCGACCTTCTAGCGGCCCTGGAATTTTCCGATGCCGATTGATCGATACAGCTCGACCTCTCAAGAGCGGGGGTAGGGCCGTTGCTATTCGGCGGCCTTCAAAGGTCCAAGGGCGCTAACGATCCAGTTCAGGCGAACGTACGCCAAGACTTTGGTGTCATTGGGTTTCGGTGCTGAGATTGCCGAGGTGATAACCCATGCGTGCCTCGAAGTCAGGACCCACTTCGTCGCGCTTTTGTGCTATCCGGGCACCCCGCTCAGGAATCGTCGGCCAAGAGAACGCGTTGAGGAAAGCGTCCTGCGTCTGCATCAGGTCCTCAGCGGACGGCAGGGTTCTACGGTTGATCAGCCGCTTGGCCTCGGCGAGCGCAGGCTTGTCGAACGACGCGATGCGCCGCGCGAGGTTGTCGACGTGGGCGTCGAGTTCATCATCGGGGAGTGCGCGGTTCACCCACCCGTAGTGCGCTGCCGTTGCTGCGTCGAAATCATCACTGCCGAGGACGATTTCAAGCGCCCTGGCCCGTCCGACGAGGAGTGGCAGGCGCTCGGTCGCGCCACCACCAGGGAACACGCCCGCCCCGACTTCGATCTGAGCGAAGATCGCTCGCTCCAGGCTGGCAAAGCGCATATCACATGCCAGAGCAATCTCAGAACCGCCGCCGCGCGTGCGACCCCGAATCGACGCGATTGTCACGACCGGGGAGGTGGTCAACCGCGTCGTGGCATCGATGAACGTCGGCAGACCAGTCGGCCCCGGCGCCAGCGGAAAATCGGCAACCCGGGAGACGTCGTAGTGATTGACGAAGAAGTCCGGGTCAGCGCTATCGAACACGACGACCCGCAAGGTGTCGTCGGACTCGATGAGACCGACGATCTGCTGCAGCTCGATGAGGGTCTCCGGATCGCACAGGTTAATCGGCGGATTGTTGAAGGTCACCCGCCAGTATCCCGGCGCTGCCTCGGTGATCGTGAACTGGGTCAGTGGAGCATTCATTTGAAAGATTCCTTTGTTGGGGTTAAGCACCGGACGTGACGGGGATGCGGACCATCCGCCTCGTTGACATTCAGGATGACAGTCATCATCCTGAATGTCAACTACGCGACCACGTCGAGGCCGAACAGCACCGCACCTCTAAGAGGACGCCGCAGGCCCAATAAAAGCTCGACACACTTTAAGCATTCACGCCGATAGCTTGCCCAATGGACGCTAGACGATCAACCAGAAGGACAAATAAAATATGCGACTAAGCCCCCCGCCACCTGTCGAGTCCGCGCTCAATGCTATTGGCAATACACCGGTTATACGCCTGCGTCGCGTCGTTC
Source organism: Phyllobacterium zundukense (assembly GCF_025452195.1). NCBI lineage: Bacteria > Pseudomonadati > Pseudomonadota > Alphaproteobacteria > Hyphomicrobiales > Phyllobacteriaceae > Phyllobacterium > Phyllobacterium zundukense. The sequence continues at coordinate 320,957 of NZ_CP104970.1, forward strand.
CGGACGGGAGTGCTCAAGTCTTTGTCAAACTCGAGTATTTCAACCCGACAGGCTCGTATAAAGACCGCATGGCAAAATCCATCATAGAAGAGGCTGAGCGGCGCGGGGATTTGAAACCGGGAATGACAGTGGTTGAGGCGAGTGGGGGAAGCACCGGGTCCTCGCTCGCCTTCGTTTGCGCAGTGAAAGGCTATCCTCTCATCGTGGCTTCTTCCAACGCCTTTGCCATGGAGAAGTTGCGTACGATGCGTAGCTTTGGCGCAACCGTTGATCTGATCCACAGCCCGTCCGGTGAAATCTCATCGGATCTAATCCCGTCAATGATCCGCCACGCCCAGGAGGTGTCCAGCCGATCGGACTGCTATTACTCGGACCAGTTTAACAACCGTGATGCCTTGATTGGCTACGAAGAAATCGGCCACGAGTTGGTCACACAATTTCCAGACGGTATCGATGCCTTCTGTGGCGCGGTTGGCGTGGCCGGAATGACAATGGGCGTGGCGAGGGTTCTTAAATCGCGCTCGGCGTCGGTTCGGATCGTGGTTCTGGAGCCGGCCTCTTCACCCGTCATATCGGAAGGTTGGGCCGGAACCCACCACGTCGAGGGGATAGGGGTAGGCTTCGTTCCGCCTTTGCTCAGTCACGACCTCTATGACGAAGCGCGTAACATTCCGGAGGAAGAAGCACGCGCTATGTGCCGCCAACTGGCTCGAGAAGAAGGATTGCTGGTCGGCACGTCCACGGGCCTCAACGTCGCTGCGGCGATACGTTTGGCCAATGAGTTGGGGCCGGGTAGGACCGTTGTCACGGTCGCGAGCGACACCGGCCTGAAGTACATGAACGGGAAGCTTTTTGCAGATGCCTGACAATGGTCGAGCCGGCTGCCGCTTGGAACGTTTTTGCCAAAGACGGCTGCGGACGATATTTCTTTGTGTTCGTGCGACACAGCGTTTTGCCTTTGCTCGTGCAGGCCGCGCTCGCCGGACAGGGCATCTTGCTCGCTTGGGGAAATGTCATTGATAATATCATCTCTTCAGGTGCGCTTGTGCCCATCATTCCAGGCTTCACGCAGGCCAATCAATCCTATTATCTGGTGACGAACAGGCGTCGAGCCGTAAGGGAGGAGGCGCGAGTCTTCAAGCAGTGGATACTCCAAGCAACCGCCAGGTTACGAGACTAAGTTTTCCACTGGGCCATGCATTCCTGGACAAGCCTCCCAAATCGGCTTGTTGATCCATTGCGGCTCTGATCTGGCGGCATGGCCTAAACACCAACTTGGACCTGCACCGAATGGACTGAGTTTCTCGCCCCCGATGGCGGCTGTATTTCGCCAAGCTCATTGGTGCAGCGACATAGCAGGAGATGCTGGCCGGATGCTGGTGCCCATGGCAACTCAAACCGCTGCCAACTTCTATCCTCACGCGGACCTAGTGAGGCAAGCTGCCATGACCTTCCTCGTTATAGAAGCGCGTCGTATAAGCACCGCTCGCCCGCCGGCTCGCGGCGGTGATCGAACCAACCCACTTTACCGAGTTCGTGCCGTACCAACCTGGCACAACCAGTCGAACTGGACCTCCGCGCTCCGGAGTGAGCGGCCGACCGTTGATCTGAAGCGCAAGAAGAACCTCTTCTGCAAGCGCTTTCTCGATAGGCAGGTCTTTTTGGTAGGCTTCTTCAATCTCCGCCCATTCGCCCCACTCGAGGCCGGAAGTCCATACGTAAGACGCATCGGTGCTGATCTTCGCACGTTCCAGAGCAAGCGACAGCGGAACGCCTTTCCAAATCACATTCCCGATCCTGCGCTGGGCAACTGTCGGCGCAAGCGGGCTTCCAGCGCATTCGTGAAATGAAATGTACTCGTGCTGAGGCATGGCTTGGAGATCCGAGAGACGAAACCTCGTCGGATTGCCCACGAGGCCATCGACATCAAGATGCCAGTGGTCGGGGTCGATGTTCAGGAAACCCATATGCGTGACCAGAAAGAGATCATCCTCGGGGGTGATCCAGGACGTGAGCGCATGAACACCTTCAGCCGGACCCTTGAAGGAGAAACCCGTATCTATCATGTGCATATCCGTGCGAGTCATCGCCTTACTCCTCTAGGGCCGGTGCATCGAGGCGGGTTCCATATTCATCCGGACTTTCTTGGAACCGGATCGGCTTGCGGCGTGTCCGGTTGACAGTGACGTCGAATATATCGAAGCGGTTGTAACCAGCAACGACGTCATGAAATCGTTTCGGTTCAACACACTCGTCCAGATCGATATGGGCATATCGCCCTTCATCTTGGCAACGCTTCCCAATGGGATGAGGTCTCCGACGTCGTAGCGGTTGGCAGTGGCGCTGCTGGCCTTTCCGCCGCTTGGCACCCGCGGTCAGAGCACGCTGACGTTCCCGGCCTTCGACTTCCCGGTCTTGCGGTCCTGGCCTACCTCGAAACTGACCTTGTCACCTTCTCTAAGCGAACCGCCCCACTGCAAAGCAGACACGTGAACGAATACGTCCGCTCCTCCATTTTCCGGCGTGATGAAGCCAAATCCCTTATCATCGGCGAAAAATTTAACAGTACCTGTCGCCATCTCAGCTCCTCTTCAGTCTTTGCGGCGTGTTCCCGCGAAACGAACCTATAGCGGGAGCAATTGCCAATTAACGGACGAACCCCGTCTATGAGAAGGCGCGAACTTTTTTGCCGCGAAGGCCGGAGCTTGCACCGCAGTTTTCATTTGTTTGCTGCGCAGTACATATAGACATTTTCACGGATATGCGGTATTATAGTTATATTTGCTGCGCAGGGAATATCTATGGAAGAACCCATCGCTTTCGATATGTTGAGTGAATTGACGGCCAGCCTCACGGAGGCAGGCGCGGAAATCACGTCCGAGCCTATGTTTGAGGCGCAGATGGGAAAATCTCACGCGGATTTCCTTATAGACGCGCGATTTTCCGACGCACCTTTCAAGCTTGTTGTCGAAGCCAAGAGATCGGCTTTTCCAAGAGACGTCAGGGAAGCAATCTGGCAGCTGAAGAAATACATTGCCGCCATGCCACTAGGCAAGTCCAGAGTTCTCCCCCTATTGATGGCCAATACCATTTCCCCAGGTGCACGCGCACTCCTGCGCGAGGAGAAGATCGGTTATTTCGATCGTAGCGGCAGTCTCTATCTTTCGGCCGACAATCTCTTTGTTCTCGTCGAAAAGCCAGCCTCGAAGCAGCAGGCTCGGTCGCTCAACAATCTGTTCGTTGGAAGCCGCGCACAGGCCCTCCATGCCGTCTGGACATTTAAGGACCAATGGTTCGGTGTGCATGAACTGGCCGAGCGGGCATTCGTATCTCCGACAACTGCATCCCAGGTTCTTATCGAACTAGAGCGCCGCGAATGGGTGAACTCCAAGGGTGCCGGTCCATCGAAGGAAAGGATACTCTCCAATCCCCGCGCGCTGCTTGACGAGTGGTCTTCCTATGTCGCTTCGATCAAGCCGAAGCCGCTCCGCTCTTACTATATGCGGATGACCAATATCGATGAGGCAATCCATGAGATTGACCGCACCTGCGATGAGACGGGAGTTCGCTACGAAATCTCCGGGCTTATGGCCGGACAGATCCATGCACCGCACCTCTCGAAAATATCCCAGATCCATTGCCGCATCGATCACGGCGGTGAAAGCCTTCTTCGAAAACTGGGAGCAAAGGTTGTCAACGAGGGCTGGAATCTAGGAGTTATAGAACTCTAATCCACGCCACGACTTTTTGTTTCGCCAACGGGTCGGTCATGTCTGGGTCACAGATCCACTTCAAACTTACCTCGACCTCCTGCAGCTTGACAGCGGTCGCTCAAAGGAACTGGCCGACCATCTTCGGCTGACAAAACTCGCGGTACCCGAATGACAAAGCCTCAGATACTGACGGAATACAGTGCCGATGTTATCCGCGACTGCGAGCGCGTCCTGGTTACGCTCTTCAGCGGCCTCGGCCCCTGGCGTGACTCCGTCTTTCTGGTCGGTGGGCTGGCACCGCGCTACATCGTCACCCAGCGGCCGCCCGACGTCCCGCCTCATGCAGGAACCGGCGATATCGATGTCGTCGTCGATCTGTCGATCCTCGCCGACACAGAGGCATACCGGACGCTCGAGCAGAACCTCAAAAAAATGGGTTTCGAGCGTGCACAAAATGACAAGGGCAACAAGGTCAACTGGCGTTGGCAGACCATGACCGAGCACGGCATTCTCGTTATTCTGGAGTTCTTGGCAGACGATCCGAAGCTCCGGGGTGGCGCATTGCAGGAACTGCCGACGGAAGCAAATGTTTCTGCGGTGAATATCCCTCACGCGTCGCTCGTGTTCGGGCACCACTATCGGATGGAAGTCACCGCTGATCTGTTGGGTGAAAAAGGCCGCTCGACAGAATCCATCCCCTACGCCGATATCGTGGCATTCACATGCCTGAAGGCGTTTGCCTTTGATCACCGGCGTGAGCGCAAAGATGCGCACGATCTCGTCTACTGCCTCGAACACGGAGAAGGCGGGCTCGCCGGTGCAATCGCCAAATTCCAAGAGGCTCTGAAAGGCAACGATCGGGAGGTCATCGAACGTGCCCTGACGCTATTGCTCACCCGATTTTGTGATCCTGAGCCAGACGAAGGCTACCTGCGCGAAGGCAATGTTGCCGTGGCGCAGTTCGAAATTGAAGGTGCTGCAGAAGACACAGAAATCAGAGAAGCCCGTATTTTGCGCCAGCGTGGCGTCAATGACATCATGCTCGCATTTTTAAGCGCGCTTGGTATTGTGCTCAAGTGACGCTCGGAGCGCGGAATCTCATTATCTGAGCCTGGTTGAAGGCGGCGCATTGTCTCTCCGCCGAGCGCTGTAATCCTGAGGGATTTGTTCAAAGTCTCCTGATCGTTGTGATGCACGGTCGAGCAATCTTGCGATCGCGCGCATCACCCAGCCTGCCGTCAGCGACAAACGCCACCGTTTTTCAGCGCAAATCATCGCTCATGCCGTCTGGCTCGGCTACAGGTTGCCGTTAGCTTGCGCTCTCGTTAGAGGTTCACAAGTAACGACCGTTCCAGGAAACAAAAAACATTTGGCTTGCTCCGCAGCATAGAGATTGCACCATTAGATCTTGACGTTTTCCACTGCAAGATACAGGCGATCCATTGGGTTTGGCCACTTCGTCGTGGCAATGCTGCATGGATCGTTGCACCAAGAATATTCTGCTAGTATGTTGAACATCATGCAGATGGTCAGATGAAAAGGAGGCATTTGTCTTGGGGCATTCACAGGCCGAAAAAGCGCAAAGTCGAGAGCGGATCCTGAGCGAGGCCGCCGACCAGATCCGAGCCGGCGGACTTGAGTCCGTGAGCGTGGGCACGCTCATGAAGAGCGTGAACCTGACGCATGGAGGCTTCTATGGACATTTCGCATCGCGTGCGGACTTACTCACCCAGGCCTTGAAGCGCGCCCTTGTAGATGGCGCACATCGATCGGCGGAGGTAACAGCGCATCCACGCGCCTTCGCCGGCTTCGTTCGCAACTATTTGAGTCGCAACCATCGGGACTCACGCAGCACTGGGTGCGCAATCTCGGCCCTGATCTCCGATGTCGGGAGGGCCGATGCCCAGGCCAAGACAGTCATGGCAGGCTCTATTGAGGATTACATCGCTACCACTCGGCGACAGCTTGGCGACGACGACGATTCCAGAGCGATGTTGGCCATCAGCGCCCTGGTTGGGGCTTTGGCCCTGTCGCGGGTGATGACCGACCCGGCCCGTTCGGACGCCCTGCTCCACAGCGTGTGCGAACAGCTCATGGCCTTCAACGAGCCCAATGAGTTGGCGCACACGGACAACCAAGACGAAGCCTGATCTACGGAATGGGGCGGGACAGCTGCCGCGCCCGGCACTCTCGGCCGCGGTTCAGTACTTGCGGAAGGTGGCAGGCTGCTCTCGTATGGGTGTGAGATCTCATGCATTTCCGTTCCGAGCCGCAAAGATCAATGTGCATGGGTGCTCGTCGACATGCGTGTCAGACCAGTCGAAGGCCCCATCCGTACCTTGCCCAGTCATCGACGGGGCCTCGGCCCAAATCGATTTTTTGTATATCGGGGGTGGACAGGATGATGATCATCATGCAGGGTGAGACGTGAAAATGGTGATCGGCGGCTGTCGGCTTTGAAGCTTGGATAAACAAGTCGCCACCGGCTAAGCGGGCGCATCAACCTTGGCCTGGGTGTGATCTGTTTCTACTTACCAAATGACCGACTTTCGAGCCGGAGGCCGGCCCTACTCGACCAAGGGCGGAGCCGGCCAAGGACGATAAACATTTAGCACAACGACGATTGCTTCAAAGGAGCCCCGCATGAGCCCGCTTGCAATCATCACCGGCGTCGGGCCGGGTACCGGATCGGCCATCGCTCGGCGGTTCCACGACGGCGGGTACAAGGTCGCCATGCTTGCACGCACCGCCGGGCGTTTGAGCGATCTTGAGAGCGAACTTCCGAATGCGTTCGCGGTCCCCTGCGATGTTGCCGACCCCGCGGCACTCGCGGCGGCCCTTGCCAGCATCGAGCAACGTGCCGGTGTGCCAAAAGTGGTGGTTCACAACGCTGTTGGCGGAGCTTTCGGCAACTTCCTCGACATCGAGCCGGAAGTCCTTCAGCAAAATTTTCAAATCAATGTCATGGCGCTGCTGCACCTTGCGAGGTGGGTTGCACCACGGATGGAGGCGGCAGGGGGCGGAGCCTTGCTGGTGACAGGCAACACCGCTGCCTATCGCGGTAAGGCCGCCTTTGCCGGTTTTGCCCCAAGCAAGGCAGCGCAGCGGGTTCTGACTGAGTCCATTGCCCGAGAGATGGGCCCTAGGGGCGTGCACGTGTCCTTCATGATGATCGATGCGGTCATCGACGTGCCTTGGACCCGCGCCCGGTTCGCGGACAAGCCGGATGACTTTTTCATCCAGCCATCCGACATCGCGGAAGAGGTCTGGCATGTCACTCACCAGCCACGTTCCGCCTGGTCGTTCTTGACGGAATTGCGGCCTTTCCGCGAATCTTGGTGATCGGAGTGTTAGAAACGGCTATGCCGCGCGCAATTCCTTATGGTCCCGGTCACCGTCTTCGAGGTCGAGTACGGCGTGTTGCCTTCGAGCCTCCGCCCATCGAATAATAAACGCGGCGCAAAAGAACGCGGACGTCTCCGTGCCGCGCCTCGAACGCCATGCCATTGGGGTGCCCCGGCAAGCAGTCTTTCGGTCCATGACGAGGTCGAGATCCGGGTCGAAAATATACTCAGGACGACCCGGAGGCGCGGGGCCAGTCACCGTTCTTCACTTCGTCGAGAAAACGGGTTGCCGCCGTCATCGGCCCCATGGTGTGGGAGCTCAATATCGATTCGAATTTTGTAAAGGCCGAACACCGAAAGAAACATCAACTGCCTCGCCAGGATTGAGTTTCCCATAGGGCGAGCAGCGGAGTGCCCAAAAAAAGAGAAGAGCCGGCCAATAGCCGGCCCTTCGTCAATCAGCCTGCGAAATAGCCAAACGTAACAGTCGGTTCGGCCGCGGTCTCGACCCAAATGCTCTTGGTCTGCGTATACGCAAGTAGCGCGTCCCTACCGCTGGAGCGGCCATAGCCACTCTTGCCGAAACCGCCGAAGGGCGACATTACACTGATGGTTTTGTAACCGTTGATCCAGAACGTCCCCGCCCGAACCTGCGAAGCTACACGGTGCCCGCGCGCAACGTTCTGCCTCCAAACAGCCCCGGCCAGTCCGTATGGATTGTTGTTGGCCAAGGTGATGGCTTCTTCCTCTGTGTCGAACGGCGTCACGCCTACAACCGGTCCGAAGACCTCCTCCTTCGAGATTGTCGCATCAGGCGAGACGTTGTCCAGGATCGTCGGCGCGAAATAGAAGCCGCCCGTCTCCTCAAGCTGCTGGGGTTTGCGACCGCCGGTCGCGAGATGCGCGCCTTCACCGATACCCTGCTGAACCATCTCGCTGATCTTGTTCCATTGGCGGAGATTGTTGATCGGGCCGATCTGCGTCGTATCGAGATAAGGATCGCCGACGGGAATCTTCTCTGTTGCAGCCGTATACCGTTCGACGAACTGTTGGTGGATGGAACGATGGACGAGCAGCCTTGAGCCCGCTACGCAACTTTGTCCCGCGCCGCCGAAGATCGCGGACTGAGCGCCAAGGATAGCTCGGTCGACATCCGCATCGCCGAACACGATATTGGCCGATTTGCCGCCGAGCTCAAGAATACACGGCACCACGTTCCTGGCTGCCGCAGCCGCGATCAGCGCACCGGCATGGGCAGATCCGACGAACACGACGAGGCCTGTCTTGGAGTGAGTTACCGCTGCTTGACCTGCGGTCACGCCCTGCCCGGCGATAACGTTCACCAGACCTCGGGGCGCCCCGCCCTGTTCGCAGAGAAGTCCCAAAATGATAGTGCTGAGGGGCGTCAACTCGGACGGCTTGATGACGACCGCGTTGCCGGCGCAGATGGCGGGAGCGATCTGCCATCCACCGGTGTTCAACGGTGCGTTCCAAGGCGTGATCTGTACGACGACACCGATGGGTTCCTGGCGCGTGTAGTTGAGGTGAGATGTAGGGACGGGAATGACGTCGCCATGCAACTTGTCGCACCATCCGGCGTAATATTCGAACATTTCCGCGACCTTGACGACTTCGCCACGAGTGTCACGGATCGGCCGACCGGCCGACCGGCTTTCGATTTCAGCAATGTCGGTGGAACGTTCGCGGATTTTGCGCGCGATCTCGTTCATCACCCGCCCACGGCCGGATGCAGTGAGCTTCATCCATTCACGCTGCGCGCTGGCGGCGGCGTCCATGGCGCCGTCGATCACCGACTTGTCGGCGTCTTTGAACGTCGCGAACGGTTTGCCACTCGACGGATCGGTCAAGGTCAATTCTTCACCCGAACCAAGGACTATCTCGCCGTTGACGAAACTGCCGATCTCCTCCGTCCCGACGAAACCCTTGAGGATTTCGTGGATGCGCGGACCCGGATCGCGGATGATATCTGCGTTGCCCATAATATCTGTCCTTAGTTTGAAGAGGATTGGAATGCGCCCATGCGCGTAAAGTCGTCGGTGTCCTTTAGATCCGTCGTTGTGGACCAAAGTTTCGCGACGAGCTCGGCCATCGGCAGGTCGGCCCCCGTCCGGGCCGCCAGTTCACTCGCAAGACGGACGTCCTTCCTCATCAGTCCCATTGAAAACCCGCTGTCGAACTTGTCCGACATGATCCAGGTGGGGAAATGTACTTCGCTGATCATCGACCGCCCCGACGCCGCGTTGAGGACGCGCAGCGCGGCCTCGGGATCGATCCCGGCTGCTAAGGCGAGCTTCAGGGCTTCGCTGGTCGTGACCATATTCTCCCAGAGTCTTGGTAGCAGGGTGTTACAACGAGTATTGCGAGGCGCTAGTGAATGATCTGTCGCAGAAACTCCCGAGCACGATCGCTCTTCGGGGCGGAGAAGAATCCCTCGGGTGTGTCCTGTTCAACAATCGCGCCCTTGTCCATGAATACGACGCGATCGGCGACTTGGCGGGCAAAGCCCATCTCGTGCGTAACGCAAATCATGGTCATGCCTTCAGTTGCCAGACCAACCATGGTGTCGAGAGGCATGTCGACGAGGATGGCACTGTCATCGGTTGGGAGGAGCGCGGTCCGGAGTGGCATGGCTTTTCAACCGGCGGGCCAAGGTGCTCTTCCGTTTTGGAATGAACGACGCTCGTCGGATCTGTGTAACGGAGGCGGCGATCAACGCGCCCTCAGCCTGGCTGCGATCGAGGAGAGAAGATCTGACACCCTTTATGTGAGCACCGGCGGTGGCTGGTCGCCGCTGACCGCGCAGACATTAGAGACTCTGGCCGCAGGGGAAGGTGCGTGGCTGCTGGCCGCAACCGACAACAATGTTCAGGGTGAGACGTCGGGCCTCTTGCCGGAGCTCGTGAGCACTTCGACCAAGATCAAACCACCACGGTCGACCGATCGTTCCGGTATTAAGTCTTTTGAATTAGGGTGAGGCCCGACGCCCTCCTTGGGCTCGGATGACAGATGCCCGAGCCTCTGCCGTCCCTCGCGAGACGACTTGGCTGCAACACAGATTTCAGCAATTGTGTTCCAAGAACCTGAAGCTCGAAACAACAAAGCCCAATCGACCGGAAACGCAAACCGCTCGATCGGGCTCAAATTTGCTGACGCGTGAAAAAGAACCAGTCTGCTCTTCGTCAGCATGTCATCGCCAAATAGGGGCTCTAGCGTGGAACCGCTTTTCAAATGTTTCTCTTCGATTGCGAAATGCCACGGCCTTACTCCCATCAACTACTGGAAGATCGGAGTGAGGTCCTTCCGCTTAGGTTCCGCAGGGAAGCTACGGTTGCGTCAGGCTTGAGTAAATAAATATATCGATCTAATTTTGCTTACCATCTCGTAAACATGCCTTAGCGAAAAGGCAACGGTGCCTTGCTCGCCAGGGCGGGTTGCGCAGCAGACATGGCGGGGATCGCTAGTCTGATTTGGAGACGATCGCTCGGTGTAAGTGGAGCGGAGGTATCGGATGAGGCGCAACCGCTCGGATAAAATAGCGTTTTCGTATTTTCCACTCCGTGTACGATTTTTCGCGGCCTGGCTTGGAGCGATTTATTTCTGAGGTTCGTCAGAATTTTAGCAAGGCTTTCTTTGACGATGAGCCCAAGACGGGAAAATCTGGGTGCTCTGACACGAGGCGTTCGTCCGATCGCGATCGAGCGCTTTCACCTTACGGAGGCGATTTTTCAAAATGGGTTATGCACTCAGCCTGCTCGACAAGAGTCCGATTTTCGACGGCGAAACAGCGAGTGTTGCGTTAAAACGCACGGTGGCACTCGCCAAACAGGCCGAAAAATGGGGTTTTCACCGGTTCTGGGTCGCTGAACATCACGATACGTCAGGCGTTGCGAGTTCGTCACCTGAGGTGTTGATCGCTTTTCTGGCGGCAAATACATCGCGCATCCGCATTGGTTCCGGCGGAGTGATGCTGCAGCACTATAGCCCCTATAAAGTCGCGGAAAATTTCAATGTCCTGGCAACTCTAGCCCCTGATCGGATCGATCTCGGTGTCGGGAAAGCACCTGGCGGCTTGCCATTTTCAACCCGTGCGCTGCAAGGACTGCTCGCGCGGCCGGAAAAGCCGGATTTTGCCGCCCAGCTCGCCCAGCTCAGTGCATTTCTCGACGATACCCTGCCATCGGTTCATCCGCTGGCGGGCGTGACAGCTAGCCCGCTGCCTGTTGTTTCGGCCCAGCGTTTCCTGCTTGGAGCGAGTGTCGACAGTGCTGAACTTGCCGCGGCACACGGATGGGCCTTCGTGTTCGCCAGCCATCTCAATGGTGATCAAGAAGTCTTAAGGCAGACACTGGATGCCTACAGGGAGAAAGCGCCGGACGGCAGACCAATTCTTGCTGTCGGCGTTGTGGCTGCGGAAACGGATTCTGAGGCAGAGTGGCTTGCGGGCAATCTTGAGCATTTCAAGGTTCATGTGAATGGTGGGCAGAGCGTGACGGTTGGCAGTGTCGATCAGGCCAGGGAATATGCGCGGCAGGTCGGAGCGCGCGATTACCGCATTGAGAAGAAGATTCCCAACGTCATTCGCGGTTCTGCACGCAAAGTCATGGCTGATCTTGACCACCTGCACGAGCGCTACGGCATCAGTGAATTCATCATCGACACACCTATCAACGATGCGGCGCGACGTCTCGCGTCAATCGAACTTTTGGCGCGGGCCCAATATGCGGTTGCAGCGTAATCAAGGAGACATCAGATGAGCAAGAAACCTGTCCGGTTCGGGGTGATGCTGCAAGGTCCTGGTGGCCACATGAATTCCTGGAAGCATCCGAGTTCGCCGCCCGACGCGAGCGTCAATTTCAGCTTTTACGTGGAGCAGGCCAGAAAAGCTGAGGCCGCAGGTATTGCCTTCGCCTTCATCGCGGATGGGCTCTATATCAACGAAAAGTCCATTCCGCATTTTCTTAACCGTTTCGAACCAATTGCGATCTTGTCGGCGCTGGCAGCGACAACCTCGAAACTCGGTCTGGTCGGTACGCTTTCCACCTCCTACAGCGACCCGTTCACGGTCGCGCGGCAGTTCGGATCGATCGACAAGATCAGCAACGGACGTGCCGGATGGAACGCTGTGACATCTCCGCTCGAAGGATCGGGCAAAAATTACGGTCGCGACCACCCCGACCATGCCCTTCGTTACGAGATCGCGGAAGAGCATCTCGATGTGGTCAAGGGCCTTTGGGACTCATGGGATGACGGCGCCTTCATTCGCGACCGCGTCACCGGTCAGTTCTTCGACAAGTCCAAACTGCACAGGTTGGATCACCACGGCCGTTTCTTCAATTCGGAAGGACCGCTCAACATTGGCCGCTCGCCGCAGGGCCAGCCGGTGGTTTTCCAGGCTGGGTCCTCGGATGCTGGCATTGATCTGGCCGGCAAGCACGCCGATGGGGTCTTCACCAATCATGTGCCGATAGAGGACGCACAGATCTTCTACCGCCGCATCAAGGAAAGCGTGAAGGCGCATGGCCGCAATCCCGATGAAGTTCTGATTTTCCCCGGTATCTCGCCTATCGTGGGCGCAACGGAAGAAGAGGCCGATGCGAAATACCGCGAAATCCGCGATCTGGTTACGGTCAACGAGGCGCTGGCTTATCTGGGGCGTTTCTTCGATCATCATGATTTCAGTGCCTATCCGCTCGACGCGCCGTTTCCGGAACTCGGCGACATAGGCAAGAACAATTTTCGCTCAACCACCGATCGCATAAAACGTGACGCCAAGGCGAAGGGGCAGACCTTGCGTGAGGTGGCGCTTGAAGTTACGACACCGCGCAACTCCTTCACCGGCACGCCGGAAAAGATCGCCGAGGAACTGATCCGCTGGATCGACAATAAAGCTGCGGACGGCTTCATCCTCGGTTTCCAGATTCTCGCGGCAGGGCTCGACGATTTCGTGCGTGCCGTGCTGCCCATTCTCGAAAGCCGCGGCTACCACCATTCTGTCCTGCCGGGAGTGACCTTGCGTGAAAATCTCGGACTTCCATTCCGCGAAAGTCGCTATGCCGAAAAGGACGCGTTGGCCACCAAGCCTATTGCTCAAAAGGAAACTGTCTAGCGATGACGCATCATCCGGACAAGGTCGCGGCGGGCCTGGACCGATTTCTCGACGAGGCGATCGCACTTCGGCGCGACCTTCATGTCCACCCTGAGCTCGGCTATAGTGAACATCGTACCAGCCAGATCGTTGCCGACAAGCTCAGCTCCTGGGGATATGAGGTTGCCACAGGGATCGGCGGTACTGGCGTGGTTGGTACGTTGCAGAACGGTAAAGGTGCGAAGCGTCTTGGCATTCGCGCAGATATGGACGCACTGCCGATAACTGAGACGTCTGGCCTGTCCTATGCCAGTGGCACCCCGGGCCAGATGCATGCCTGCGGTCATGACGGCCATACCGCTATTCTTTTGAACAGCGCCCGCTATCTCGCCGACACGCGAGATTTCACCGGCACTCTCAATCTCATCTTCCAGCCGGCGGAAGAGGGCGGCGCTGGTGCTCGCCGCATGATAAAGGATGGCCTGTTCGAGCGGTTCCCCTGCGACGCAGTCTTTGGTCTGCACAACTGGCCGGGCGTAGCAACGGGGCAATTCGGCTTCATTGCAGGTCCCGCCATGGCATCGGTTGACAAGGTGACGATCCGTATCGTGGGGAAGGGCGGTCACGGAGCGCGTCCGCAGGAAACGGTCGATCCCGTTGTCGCCAGCGCTTCCCTGATCATGGCGCTGCAGAGCATCGTGGCACGCAACATCGATCCGCTGGATGCGGCCGTCATCACTGTTGGCACCATTCATGCGGGCATCGCACCGAACGTCATTCCCGACAGTGTCGAACTCGAACTGACGATCCGGACTTTTCGCGCGGAAGTGCGTGAAAAGATCAAACAACGCATCACGAACCTGGCCAAGGCACAGGCGGAGAGCTATGGAGCGACCGCAGAAATCGACTATCCGAGAGGATATCCGGTGCTTGTCAACCACCCCGGCGAGACACAATTCGCACGTCAGGTCGCCATCACCCACTTCGGCGAAGAGAGAGTTGAGAGCAATTTCCGGCCGATTTCCGCAAGCGAGGATTTCGCTTTCATGCTGGAAGAGTTGCCTGGCAGCTACCTCTTCATAGGCAATGGCGACAGCGCGCCACTGCACAGCCCGCGTTATGACTTCAATGACGAGATCATCGCCCCGGCGTCCCGCTATTGGGTCAAGCTGGCAGAAGAATATCTTGCCAAGAATCCATCCTGAATTGTGAAAGGAAACGAGACAATCATGACTGATGTTTTCGTCTACACCACTCCCCATGACGAAAGGGCACGCCCCCTTATAGAGGCGTTGATTGAAGAATATGAAAGCCGTTACGGCAACTATTTCGGCGAACCGGCACGCAATGAACTAGCCCGTTATCCGGCCGAATATTTTGCGCCGCCACACGGTTCATTCCTGCTTTTGTTGCGTGACGGATTGACTATCGGCGGCGGCGCGTTCAAGCGCTATGATGAGCAAACAGCCGAACTGAAGCGCATCTGGACCCACGCTGATTTGCGCCAGCAGGGACTGGCCCGGAAGGTTGTCTATGAGCTGGAGGCGCAGGCAGCACGCCAAGGATATTCGCGCATTTATCTGACCACCGGATTCAGGCAGCCGGAGGCGACCCAGCTCTATCTGCGTTCGGGGTATACCGCGCTCTTTGACGTCGATGTTGATCCGGAAGTCTATGGCCATCTGGCCTTCAAAAAAGACATCAGTCACCTTGCAGCCCAAACGTCATCGCAGGCCGGAGAAGCCGGTAAGCTTTCAACCCATGCGGCTTGAATGGAGCAAAATATCGCAATCCTGACGCCAGACACGCCATGGGATTTAATGCTCAAGAAGCAGCAATTTTTGCAACAATGCTGCCGATAAACCCCATGATACGCAGCATCTATCTTTGACTGTTTCTTCTATACACTACTAAATCAGTCGAGTAAAATTATATCCCGGAATGTATCAAACCAATCCGGGATAGCTCGATGACACGTATTGTAAAGAGGAGCCAACAACATGGCGATTGCGACAGATTATTCCGATGCTCGTTCTCTGCCGCAATCTTCCGGCGGAGGTGAGGACTACACGCACTACAGGATTGTCAAGGCAAAGTACCCCGCGCGTTTCTTCGGAACACTTGTTGCAGCATTCGTCATTGTCGTCACGTTACAGTCTATACTCACCAACCCGAAGTGGGGCTGGAGCGTTTTTGCCGAGTGGTTTTTTGCCGCGCCCGTCTTGGCTGGCCTCGCCCGAACCCTTCTTCTGACCGCCTTGGCGACGGTGCTTGGCTTCGCGCTTGGCACCGCTCTGGCTCTGGCCCGGGTTTCGAAATCGCCGCTGCTCGGCGGGCTCTCCTGGGCCTATATCTGGCTGCTTCGCTCCATCCCGCTCATCGTCCTGCTACTAATACTCAATAACCTCGGCTACCTTTACGCGACCGTCCGGATCGGCGTTCCCTACACGGATATTCTCTTCGCCGAATATCCGACGATTTCGATCTTGAGCCCCTTTGCGGCAGCCTTGATCGGGCTCAGCCTCAATCAGGCCGCCTTCTCTTCGGAAATCATCCGTGGTGGTATCCTGTCGGTCGACCAGGGTCAGCTCGAGGCCGCGGCGGCTCTCGGTCTCCCACGCAGGCGGCAGGCCTTCCGGATCGTCCTTCCCCAGGCGATGCGCACCATCTTGCCGACAGGGTTCAACGAGATCATCAGTTTGGCCAAGGGAACGTCCATGGTCTACGTGCTCGCCCTGCCGGAACTCTTCTATACGGTGCAGGTGATCTATCGCCGCAATCTCGAGGTTGTGCCGTTGCTCATGGTCGCGACCGTCTGGTACCTGATCATCATGACGGTCCTTTCCGTCGGGCAATATTATATCGAGCGATATTTTGCCAAAGGCGCGCTGCGCAATGCGCCGGTCTCGCTGTTTAGCCCTACGCTGCGCCGTCTGTTCGGTGCACCGATTCTGGCGCGGCCGCAAATCGCGCCTGCGTCTCTGGTCAGGTCGCACGGCCAACTTCCGGTACTACCGAAGACCGGCGGGCAAAGGGAGACCTTCGGGCAATGGCGCGCACCGGGATCGGTGAAAATCCACGGCGTGTCAAAAAGCTTTGGACAGTTGAAGGTTCTGGACAATATCCGCCTCGATATCAAAGCCGGAAGCGTCACGGCAATTCTCGGTCCATCAGGGTCGGGCAAATCCACCCTCCTGCGTACGATCAATCATCTTGAGCGTGTGGATGATGGTTTTGTCACCGTCGACGGTGAGTTGGTCGGATACCGCAAGAGTGGCAGGACACTCTATGAGCTGAAGGAGAAAGACATCCTGAAGCGCCGCGCCGAAGTTGGGATGGTGTTCCAGAGCTTCAATCTCTTTCCTCATCTGACTGTGCTTGAGAATATCATAGAAGCGCCGGTTTCGCTGAAGCGGCTGAGCCGTCCGGAAGCCATCAACCTTGCACGCGACCTGCTCGCCCGTGTCGGCCTCGGCGACAAGATCAACACCTATCCCCGGCAGCTTTCCGGCGGCCAGCAACAGCGTGTTGCCATTGCACGAGCGCTCGCGCTTCGTCCCAAAGTCCTGTTGTTTGACGAGCCGACATCGGCACTCGATCCCGAGCTCGTCGGCGAGGTTCTGGATGTCATCAAGGAGCTCGCGCGCTCCGGCACAACACTGATCATTGTGACACATGAAATCGGTTTTGCCCGCGAAGTTGCCGACACTGTCATCTTCATGGATGCCGGGAAGATCATTGAAACAGGCTCACCCGATCAGATCCTGAACCGTCCCGCAAACACCCGGACTGCCGAGTTTCTGGCCAAAGTTCTCTGAGCAAGGGAGCTACGCCTTGAGCTCTCATAGAATTCCAGCCGCACGAATACCAACAGATTCTTTCCGACTTTGTCGAACCTATTGCGCTGGAACTCGGCTGGAAACGACCTAGACGTCAACCCAACACCCAATACTTTTGAAAAGGGGCCAAGCATGACCAAGAGAATAGCACTGATATCGGCAATCGCCGGCGGTTTAATTGCCGCCACAGCAGGGCTGGGATACACGGCAAGCGATGATTTCGACCTAAGTCCTCAGCAAAAGGATCGTGTCCGGGCGGAGAAAAGCGAAAAGGCGATCGAGGCCGTTTCGAAAGACTTCAAGTTTATCAGCGATGGCAAGCTCACCATTGGTCTGAACCCTGGGAATCCTCCACTCAGCACCTATGCAACAGATGCGACGACGGTGGTTGGATATGATGTCGATCTCGCACAACTGGTCGCAGATAGCCTCGGGCGCGAACTTGTTCTCGTTCCAGTCGCCTGGGCCGATTGGCCCCTTGGTTTGCAATCGGGGAAGTTCGATGCCGTCATTTCCAATGTCACGGTCACCGAGCAGCGTAAGGAGAAATTTGATTTCTCAACCTATCGCAAGGATGAGCTTGGCTTCTACGTCAAAGCCGATGGACCCATCAAATCAATCAAGGAGCCAAAGGATATCGCTGGTCTGAAAGTGATTACGGATCCGGGTACAAACCAGGAGAAAATCCTGCTTGCCTGGGACAAGCAGAATGTCGGCAATGGCTTGAAGCCGATCGACGTGCAATATTACGATGACGAGGCTGTCAAATACCTCGCTATCGAATCCGGACGTGCCGATGCCGTTTTCAGCGTAAATGCGACCCAGGCCTACAAGGCGAAGGTCAATGGCAAGACCAGGCTCGTCGGCACGGTAAGCGGCGGCTGGCCGATCACGGCGGAGGTTGCCGTGACAACGCGCAAGGGAAGCGGTGCCGCCGACGGCATCACCGAAGCGCTCAATGAACTCATCGCCAACGGGAAATATAAGCAGGTTCTCGACCGCTGGAATCTCGGTTCCGAGGCAATCGACAAGGCTGCAACCAACCCTCCCGGACTGCCGAACAGCTGATTTTCATCCCATCTCGAGAAGCCGCACCAAAATGCGGCTTCCTCTTCGCGCCGTGTCAGCAAAGTACGAGGATTTCAAATGTCAGTATCCCGCCCGCAGTTGCTCAAGCGATCCTATGGAATGGCAAGAATTGCCCTGCCGCTTGTCGCAGCCCTTTCATTCCAGCCACCCGCGCACGCGGGAACGCCAGCCGATACCCTTGTCGAAGCCTTCGCGCTGGATGAGCTTATTACGCTCGATCCTGCCGAGGCGTTTGAAGTCTCATCCGGGGAGATCACCGGAAATACCTATGACAGATTGGTCCGCCTCGATAACAAGGATCCTTCGAAAATCATTTCCGACATTGCCGAAAGCTGGAACGTTTCCGACGACGGGTTGCACTATACCTTCAAGCTGAAGCCTGGCCTGAAATTCGCCTCCGGCAATCCCATAACCGCCGACGATGTGGCCTGGTCCTTCGAACGGTCCGTCACGCTCGACAAGAGCCCGGCATTCATCCTGACCCAGTTCGGCCTGACAGCGGAAAATGTCGCTCAAAAGGCCAAGGCGACCGATCCCTCGACATTCGTTTTCACAGTCGATCAGCCTTATGCGCCAAGCTTCGTCTTGAACTGCCTGACGGCAACCGTCGCTTCGGTTGTCGACAAGAAGCTCGTCTTGGAACATGCGGTCAACAATGATTTCGGCTATGCCTGGTTGAGGACAGCTTATGCCGGTTCAGGCGCTTGGAAGGTGCGCGATTGGCGTGCCAACGAGATCGTCGTGCTGGAGCGCAACGACAATTACTACGGCGCGAAATCGCCGCTCAACCGGGTGATCTATCGCCACGTCAAGGAAAGCGCCGCGCAGCGATTGCTGCTCGAAAAAGGCGATATCGATGTTGCGCGCAATCTTGAGCCGAACGATCTGGAACAGGTCACCAAGGACAAAGATGTCGCCACAACCAGCGTGCCGAAGGGCACCATCTATTATCTGGGCCTCAACCAAAAGAATACCGAACTTGCCAAACCGGAAGTGCGTGAGGCATTGAAATATCTCGTTGACTACGATGCGATCGGCGACAAGCTGATCAAGGGTATTGGCGAAATTCACCAGACCTTCCTGCCCAAGGCTATTCTGGGAGAACTTGACGAAAAACCCTACAGGCTCGATGTCGCCAAAGCAAAGGAACTGCTCGCAAAGGCAGGTCTGAAAGATGGTTTTTCCGTCACCATCGATGTTCGCAATACCCAGCCTGTAACCGGTATTGCGGAATCGCTACAGCAGACTTTTGCGCAAGGTGGTGTCAAGCTGGATATCATCCCCGGCGATGGCAAGCAGACATTGACGAAATACCGCGCACGCACCCACGATATCTTCATCGGACCCTGGGGGACAGATTACTGGGATCCCAACTCGAACGCCGACACTTTCACGAATAATCCCGACAATTCCGATGAAGGCACGAATAAAACCCTGGCCTGGCGCAACGCATGGGATGTGCCGGACCTGACCCGGGAAACCCGGGCGGCGCTGCTGGTGTCAGATAGCGTAAAGCGGGCCGAGATCTATCGCGATCTTCAAAGAAAAGTGTTGGCATCGAGCCCTTTCGTCGGGCTCTACCAGCAGATTGAAGTTGCTGCCTACAGGTCAAATGTTCATGGTTACGAACTGGCTGCGTTCGGTACCAATCCGTTGTCGCCCATTTCAAAATAGTCGCATGGCGTGTGGAGAAATGCGATAGTCATTCCAGAAACCGACGAGGAGGATTTTTTGTGGACCACAACTCTTCCGAGGCGACCTTGCCGACATTGGACTTTTCGAGATTCCGCGACCCTGACAAGCAAAATGGTTTCTTTGAAGATTTGCGGGCGGCTGCGCGTACATTTGGTTTTTTCTACCTGAGCAATCACGGAGTATCCTCCGCGCTCGAGGAGAAAATCGCGACAATCGCGCGACGATTCTTCGCGTTGCCTGAGAAGGATAAGCTCGCGGTGGAGATGGTGCGCTCCCCGCACTTCAGAGGCTACACCCGTGCCGGTTGGGAGCGCACCAAAGGCCAGGCGGACTGGCGGGAGCAGTTCGATATCGGTGCGGAACGGGAAGCTGTAGCCCATCTTCCAGTTGGCAAGCCATGGTTGCGCTTGCAGGGTCCAAACCAGTGGCCAGGCTCCTTGCCGGATTTCAAACCCATCGTTCTCGAATGGCAAAACGAGCTGACGCGTATCGCGATCGAGCTTCTGCAAGCATTTGCCTTGGCGTTGGGGCAGGACAAGGATGTCTTTGCTCCTATCTATCGAGACGCCCCGAACCAGCATTTAAAAGTTATTCGATACCCGGGCCGCGAGGCAGCTGGCAGCGACCAGGGCGTCGGCGCACACAAGGACAGCGGATTTCTGACACTCCTCTTGCAAGGCAGCCAAGGGGGTTTGCAGGTTGAGACAGATGGTCGGTGGATCAACGCCACCCCCGTTCCGGGCACTTTCATCATCAATATTGGTGAAATCCTGGAATTGGCATCCAATGGATATCTCAAGGCAACTGTGCATCGTGTGGTGACGCCTCCATCCGGAAAGGACCGACTTTCGGTCGCCTTCTTCTTCGGTGCAGACCTCAATGCCGACGTCCCTTTATTGGACCTTCCAGCAGGATTGGCTGACGAGACCGAGGGTATCGACACTGATGCGACAAATCCATTGTTCCGCGAGGTTGGCCGTAACTATCTTAAGGGACGATTGCGTTCACATCCAGATGTGGCCCAGCGACATCATTCGGATTTGCTGTGAGCTTCTGTCGATGCTGTCGGTGATGGTCTGGCGCGCCAGATCTCGTCAGTCCGTCTAATGTTTAAAATGTCTCGACCCACGGCCTAAGTTCGACTTCCCATGTCCAGGCACTGCCACCATAACAACATTGACAAGTGGGCGACAACTTGCGGCCTACAACCGGTCTCCGTGCAATCCCGCCATGTGCCATCGGTTCCACTCGCTTTGAGGCGAGCGATCAGTAACGCTCGTGTCGTCCCACAAGAATACCCTGATTGAGAATATTTTGTCCGGATAGCGTCGAAGTTCGGGCTTGGTTTTCTTCTTTATCTCACGGCTCTTGTTAGTCTTCCTGCGCGGCGGCATGTGCGCTGTTTTGTTTAAAAGGGATCCTCCCATGGCCAATCCGACTGTCGTCGGTCTTTCCGGCAACTTCCAGCGCCCATCAAAAACAAGATCACTTGTCGCTAACGTGGTCAGTCGAATCAGTCATCAATATGGGCTTGCGTCTGAAGTTTTCGATCTGGTTGATTTCGGTGACAGCCTTGGCGCGGCCCGCTACACCAATGATCTTGATGCTTCCTCAACGCAAATTGTTGAGAAAATTCTGGCGGCTGACGTTCTTGTGGTCGGCACCCCAACCTACAAGGGCAGCTACACGGGGCTTTTCAAGCACCTCATCGATTTACTCGATCCGCTGGCCCTGCAGGGCAAGCCCATTGTCCTGACCGCCACGGGAGGGAGCGACCGGCACGCGCTGATTCTTGAACACCAGCTGCGCCCGCTCTTCGGCTTCTTCATGGCACACACATTGCCGAGCGGTGTTTTTGCTGTAGATCGCGACTTTCTGGACTATGAAATTGCAACCGCACACATCAATGCACGGATCACCCAGGCCGTAAGTGAAATCCGGCCTTTTGTGACAGCAGAGAGGACCATCGTCGCGGGCGCAGCGGAATAACGCGATCGATCTTTCTTCGCGTCATATGTGCGTGAAGAAACTCGGGCACTATCTTGCGAAGCGGCGTGGAACCGGAATTTCACAGGAACGGTTTTAGCGCATGATCAATTCATTCCCGCCAGTTACCATCGAAGCCGCCCGCTTGGGCAAGCCGATGAATATCTGTTCCGTCACGCAAGCAGCCGAGTTTCTGCTTATGAAATGGCCGATACATGACGGACCCAAATTAAAGATTGCCCGCCAGCTGTGCTTTGACGCCCTCGAAGGGAAAGCGAGCGCTGCGGATGCGCGCTCGGCCTTTATTGGTGCAGCGAAAGAAGCCAACATCTTCCACGACTATCTGAAAAAGAGCGCCTAATCAGCATTTCCTTGGTCTTGCTGAGCCGGGTTCTTTGCAACCGATTTCCCAGAGCGGCCGTGGTTCGCTGAGTTCATGCGTCGGTTGGATCGGTCACAGATTGCATCTACGCTGATGCGCCAAGGGAAATTGGACCACATCCAAGTTTAGCCTCAGCCATACATTTAAATCGTCGCTGCCAAATAAACGCATCAACTGTTTCACGTCGGGCGCTCATTTTGGAATGCCTTTCTTTCTCGGAGGCCGCCAAATCCTTAGGCTCAGGACTCACAACCAGAAGAGCACAGTTGCCGCGAGAGCGACGGCAGATAGAAAGACGGTTGAACATCTGTCGTAACGGGTAGCGACGCATCGCCGATCCTTGAGCCTACCGAACATGATTTCGGTTACGACGTTTGTATCTGCACTTGTCATATTTGATTGGCTTTGCCCGGGACTTTCGCCTCGGGATACGAGGTTTGATGCCCTTGTCTTTCAGGGCATCTCTCTGAGCCAGTCAGCATCATAGCCCTGTCGGCGACGAGCCATTCTGCCTTGGGCAGAGTATTCAATAAGGCAGCAGCGGCGGTGTAGGTGTGCAATTTCGTGTTCATGCCGGCTTTCGTTCGGCCGATCAAGCGTTTGCATCCATCTATACCGCGTAGCTTCAGGCCGTGCGGTGTGTCTCCAAATAGGTCGCGTCGGTCATAACCGCCTTCGGCTGAGCGCCGACGGTCGCCAGGCTTTCCATCATACGGTGGGACGAAATGTGGGTTGGGATGTGCAATCACTGCAACCGCGCAATTCCGAGCGCAGACGCGGAGCTCATGGGAGCCGGGTCGAACCAAGGAATTCAACAACCCGCCAAAGATGGAGCTCGCTATTCTAGCGCTGGACAAAAATACGTCAGATAGTCTGCTTTGCCTTCAGCTCGAGCCTACGGCGATGCAATACCGGCTCCGTATAGCCGTTTGGCTGTTCGCGGCCTTTGAAAACGAGGTCGCAGGCCGCTTGAAAAGCAATTGAACCGTCGAAATCAACGGCCATCGGGTGATAAAGTGGATCGTGAGCGTTCTGCTTGTCGACGACCGCTGCCATTCGCTTCAACGTCTCAAGCACTTGTGCCTCGCTCGCCACGCCATGATGCAGCCAATTGGCGATATGCTGCGCGGAGATACGAAGCGTTGCGCGGTCTTCCATCAAGCCGACATTGTTGATATCCGGCACCTTTGAACAGCCGACGCCTTGGTCGACCCAACGCACGACATAGCCAAGAATCCCTTGCGCATTGTTATCGAGTTCGCGCTGAATATCTTCCGGCGTCCAGTTGGGGCGGGAGATGACGGGTACCGACAGAATATCGCTGAGCTTGGCGCGTCCACGCTTTTTCAAACCGGCTTGAACCTCGGCGACATTGACCTTGTGGTAGTGCGTTGCATGGAGCGTCGCAGCGGTCGGCGATGGTACCCAGGCGGTGTTGGCACCGGCTTTCGGATGCGCGATCTTCTGCTCAAGCATCGCTGCCATCAGGTCCGGCATGGCCCACATGCCCTTGCCGATCTGCGCACGACCTGAAAGTCCGCACTCAAGACCGACATCGACGTTCCAGTCCTCATACGCGCCAATCCAGGCGGCCTGTTTCATGTCGCCCTTGCGGATCATGGGACCGGCTTCCATCGAAGTGTGAATTTCATCACCCGTGCGGTCGAGGAACCCTGTATTGATGAAGACGACGCGTTCCTTCGCAGCACGTATGGATTCTTTCAAGTTAACCGTGGTGCGTCGTTCCTCATCCATGATTCCCATCTTCATGGTATTCGGCTGCATGCCAAGCAGTCTCTCGACCCTACCAAACAGCTCGGAAGCGAATGCTACCTCTTCCGGACCATGCATTTTTGGCTTGACCACATACATGGATCCGGCGCGGGAATTCATATGGCGACCGTCTGGTCCTATGTCGTGGAGCGCTGCCAAAGCTGTAATCGCCGCGTCCATAATACCTTCGGGAACTTCGTTGCCCTCCCTGTCGAGGATGGCAGGATTGGTCATCAGATGGCCGACATTGCGCACCAGCATCAGCGAGCGTCCTGGTACGGTCAGAGAGTTGCCGTCCTTGCCTGTGTACTCCCTATCTGCATTGAGTTTGCGCGTAACCGTATTGCCGCCCTTCTCGAATGAATCTTCGAGATCGCCATTCATCAGGCCGAGCCAGTTGCGGTAGACGACAACCTTGTCTTCAGCATCGACTGCAGCAACGGAATCCTCGCAATCCTGAATCGTCGTCAGAGCCGATTCCAGCAGAACATCGGCAATATGTGCGGGATCTGTCCTGCCAATCGGATGATCGGCATTGATGACGATCTCGACATGCAGGCCATTCTTTATGAGAAGAATTGCGGTCGGAGCAGTCGCGGCACCGCGATAACCGGCAAACTGTCCTTTATCCTTGAGCGAGACAGGTTTGCCACTCGCCTCGAGCGCGAGCGTCCCATTATTGATACTCAAGGTGGAAACGTCGGCCCAGTTTGCACCATCCAGCGGCGCGCTGTCATCGAGAAACGCCTTGGCCCAAGCGATGACCTTGGCACCGCGAATGGGATTGAACGCCTTGCCTTTTTCGGCGCCACCGTCATCCGAAATGGCATCCGTTCCATACAATGCATCATATAGCGAACCCCAGCGCGCATTGGCGGCATTGAGCGCATAGCGAGCATTCATGACGGGAACGACAAGCTGCGGACCAGCAACTACAGCAATTTCAGGATCGACATTGCTGGTTGAAACGGCGAAGGCTGCTCCTTCTGGCAGCAGGTAGCCGATCCCCCTCAGGAAGGCTTCGTATTCTTCTTGGCTGTAGCCGCTGTCGCGCTTGCTCTTATAAAAATCGTCCAGCTTCTGCTGAAAGGCATCGCGTTTTTGCAGGAGTGCGCGGTTTTTTTGAGCCAGATCTTCGACGATCTGTGCGAAGCCAGACCAGAATTGCGCCGCATCGATTTCGGTACCCGGGATAGCTTCATTGGCCACGAAGTCGTGGAGTTCCTTCGCTACCTTCAAGCCATTGATCTCGATGCGTTCAACCATGGTTCATTCCTTAAATATTCGTAGGCCTATCCTTGAACACACGGAAACAGTCCAGTCAATCCGGTGCTTTAACCTCGCGGAAATCGTGGTTGACCGGCTTTTTTAAAAATCAACGAAGCAGCACTTCGGCCGCGGCAGAAGAAGTATCGCGAAATTGTCAATGTCTTTGTTCCTACGATGCTACCTTTTCATTGCAGCATTCGGGCGAGCCCCTCTCTATCCTCTGGAAATCAAAGAGCGTTTTGCACGTATCACAATTCAACCCCACCATTCGTTAAGCAGATTCAGTCTGGACGTAACAAAAGCTCATCCGGCAACATATGGGGGTACATGTCGCACTGGCAAGCCCTTGCGCTCAGATACAATGGGGAAACCTCCGGCGAAATGCGAAGCTTGGGTTGGGCCTTCGCTGCAGCGGCTCGATCAAAGGCGCCTCGTACTTTCTCGCTCCACCACTTGGAATCCGACGTCGACGATCCGAGAGGTTTGGTCGTTGCCCTGAAGCCGATTGACGATAATCTCTGCAGCCTTCCGACCAAGGTCTACCCGATCGACTTTTATGGTGGTCAGTGACGGATTTATCGAGGCGGCGATCGTGAGGTCGTCAAAACCGGCAATCGCAAGCTGTGCTGGAACATTGATGCCTCGCCGCTGGCACTCCAACAAACCTCCAACGGCCATGACATCAGTGGCGAAAGTCATGGCTTCAACCCTGATGTTGGATGCCATAGCCAGCCGAACTGCCTCCGCTCCGCCATCAAAACTATTTTCACAGCGGATGACATCCGCTGTGAGTTCAGTTTCCGTAGAGGTCACCCAACGAAAGCCCGCCAAGCGGTCATCGATACGGTCGTTAAAATCCCTGGTAACAGTCACGTGCCAGAGGCGGCGATAGCCACGATCAATGAGCAGCCTCGTCAGATCGACACTCGCATTGAAATTGGAGTATCCGACGACCGTGTCGATCGGACGATCCGTCAGATTGCTCCCTTCTACCACGGGGATTCCTGATCGCTGCAAGGTAGAGCGTACGGCCTCCGTATGACGGACCCCTGTGACATAGATGGCATCGGGCCTGCGAGCCAGAAAGGCTTCGATGACCTGCAGTTCGACCTGATCCGAATACCCCGATGCGCCGATCATCAAATTCATGCCATGCGCATGCAGGACATCGGTCATGCCCTGGATCACTTCAGAATGCTGGGTGTAACCAATCACCGGGATGATGGCGGCGATCAAACCCGTTCGATTGGCTGCCAAACTCCGCGCTACCAGATTGGGAACGTAGCCAAGTTCCGCGATTGCGTCCAAAACCTTTTGTCGCGTTGCGGCCGAAACATTTGCCGAACCGTTCAAAACTCGCGAAACCGTGCCAACGCCGACCGCTGCCCGTTTAGCGACGTCTGACAAGCGAACCGTGCTGTCCAACTAGGCCTCCAAATATCGAGAGTGCTGGAATCGAAAAACCCATCGCGCCCCAATCCCAATAGCAAATATGTGGAAGCGCTTCCAATATTTTCTTGACGAGGAGGCGAAAATGAATAAATGTCTCATGGAAGCGCTTCCAACGGGAGCGAATGCGGAATTTCGGAGGAGTTCGATGGATCACTTGGCCGCATCTGCAAACTATCAGGTTGCGATCGTCACTGGTGCAGCGAAGGGTCTAGGGCTAGCGATCGCCAAACGTCTGGCCGACGACGGGTGCCGAGTCGCACTGTGGGATATCGACTTTTCGAGGTTTGATGAGATGCAGGCTGGCTTCACGCCGGCGATGAAGCAAATCGTGGACGTCGCCGACATGGATGCGGTCGACAAAGCGTTTCGCAGCACCGTCGAGGCGCTGGGGCACGTCGACATTTTGGTCAACAACGCGGGTGTCAACGGCCCCATTGCCAACACCTGCGAATATCCTGTGGAGGACTGGAAACGCGTTTTGGCGATTGACCTGGACGGGGTCTTTTATTGCTGCCGCAGCGCGATCCCTCACATGATCGACCGAGGTTACGGCAGAATCATCAATATAGCGTCGATCGCTGGCAAAGAAGGCAATGCAGGCGGAAGTGCTTATGCAGCCGCAAAAGGCGGCGTGATCGCCTACACAAAGTCGATTGCCAAGGAACTCGCCAAGACGGGAGTGCTCGTCAATTGCGTCGCTCCCACGATGGCCGAGACCGAGTTGCTTCAAGAGATGACTCCCGAGTTCATCACGGCAATCCAAGGAAAAATACCGATGGGCCGCTTCGTGACTGGAGAGGAAGTCGCGGCGATGGTCGCGTTTGCCGCAAGTCCGGACTGCAGTTTTACCACAGGTTTCACCTTCGACCTGACAGGAGGGCGCGCGACGTACTGAAGCCGAGACGTCGATCTTGAGGTGGTGATGATCACTATCGCTGCCATGTCGACCAATACCCTGGGAGGAGCAAGTGTCGAAAGCCAATGTGAACATACCTCATGGGATCTGCGTGAGCGAACGGTCGAACGTTCGCCGCTTCCTCTCACGCAGAACGCTGACAGGGCGCCTGTGGCTGACGGTCTTCTACCTGGTGCTGGTCATCTTCACCGTGATGCCGATTGCGTCGCTGGTTGTTCGCGGCTTTGTCGACACAGAAAACAGCCGCGTCGTCCTAACCTTAAACGCAGTCTCTGCGGTACTGGGGGAGCCAAGCTACTGGGCGGCAATGTGGAATACCGTGGTCATATCGATCGGCGCTATGCTCTTGGCAACCGCTATCGGCGTTATTCTCGCTTGGTGCCTTGTGAGGACGAATGTTCCTTGGGCGCGCCTCCTTGAGCAGCTTGCAACATTACCGATCTTCATCCCACCTTTCATCGGAGCATTTGCCTGGGTCCTGATCGGGGCTCCTCGTGTGGGGCTACTCAACCTCACGTTCCGCGGCTTGGGTGGCGGCGAACTCGTCGACATCTATACCTATCTGGGCATCATCTGGACGACAGCGATCTACATCGCGCCCTACGTGATGATGATTGTGGCTGCAGCACTTCGAAATATGGATCCAAGCCTGGAAGAGGCCGCGCAGATCTCCGGTCTCAACCGCGTCCGTACCATGCTATTGATCACGCTGCCCGTCGTCGCACCATCCATTCTCTCCGGGGCCGTGCTCTCCTTCGTCATCTGCATCGGTTTGTTCGGAACACCGGTACTCCTTGGTATGACCAAGGAAATCTACATGGTCACGACGCGGATCTACACCGAGCTGCAGCATTTCCCACCGAACTTCGGCATCGTCGCGGTACTGGCAATTTATCTGATGGTCCTTTCTGTGATCGCCAACCTTCTGCAAGGCTGGGCTCTCAAAGGACGTTCATTCGTCACGGTTACCGGCAAGGGTTTCAGGCCGCGCATCATCACCCTGGCCAGTGGCCGCTACCTCGTCGCGGCCGTGATCTGGCTTTATCTGGTCCTTACGGTCATCGGCCCGGTCATCATCATCGCTGCCGCCGCATTTTCGACCTTCACGTGGTCGGGCACCTTCACTTGGGCTAATGTCACCTTTCTCTGGACCTCCGAGGATGTTCGCTCCACGCTTTGGAACAGCGTTGTAATCACGATCATTGCGGCCACGGCGACTACGGTGCTCGGCTTCGCGGTGTCCTGGATTACCGTTCGCACACGGATAGCCGGCAGGGAAATCCTTCAGTTCATCGTCTTGTTGCCGATGTCTATCCCGAGCCTGGCTTTCGCCCTGGGGGTCAGCTTCTTCTGGCTTTGGACGCCTTGGAGCGTTTACGGCACCATCTGGATCATCATCATCGGTCTCATTGGGCGGTATGTCAGCTATGCTGTGCGGGCTGTCACCAGCAGCTTGATGCAGATCCATCCCGAACTGGAGGAAAGCGCGCGGGTCTCGGGTTTCGGTTGGCTGAGTACGGTCCGACGGATCACCCTGCCACTTGTCTTGCCCGCGATCATTTCAAGCTGGGTCATGGTCTACAGCATCTACATCTCTGAGCTCTCGATGGTGCTGCCGCTCTACACGGCGAATACGAGAACGCTTTCGATCCTCAGCTTCGATACCTGGGCTGTGGGAGAGTTCTCGCAGGTTGCGTCCCTTTCGCTGCTGCAGCTGGTCCTGGGCGCCGGGGTGATGTGGTTGGTCACCGCCTTCACACGCCAGCGCCATGCGACTGCTGTTTAACCCTATCTGACTTTGGAGGAAGCCATGAGCGTACAAGTCCGGCAAATGGTGAAAAGCTTCGGCGCGTTTCGGGCAATCGATGACCTCAGCGTCACGTTTCAATCTGGCAAGATTTCCGTCATGCTTGGCGCCAGCGGTTGCGGCAAGACGACGACGTTGCGCTGCATCGCTGGTCTGGAGAACCCGAATGGCGGCGAGATCAGGATCGAGGATGAACCTGTTTTCTCGTCAGCTCGCGGGATCGATCTGCCGCCGGAAAAGCGTCGGCTCGGCATGGTCTTTCAATCTTATGCGGTCTGGCCGCATCTGACCGTCAGGGGCAATGTCGGAATGCCTCTCAGGGCACAAAAAGTTCCGAAAGAGCAAATTGAGAGGCGCGTCCAGGAGACCCTGGCGATCGTTGGGCTTTCGGAGCAGGCCGACAAAAGCGCAATGAAGCTTTCCGGTGGACAGCAACAGCGCGTATCGATAGCGCGATGCCTTGTAGGAAATCCGCGGCTCATCTTGATGGATGAACCTTTGAGCAACCTCGACGCGCGGCTGCGGGTCGAAATGCGCAACGAGATTCGTCAGTTACAGCAGCGAATTGGCGCTACGATCCTGTTCGTTACACACGACCAGGAGGAGGCCATGTCGCTCGCGGACGAAATCTTCCTGTTCAACAAAGGTAAGGTAGAGCAACAGGGATCTCCGGAAGATCTCTACTTCCGCCCGGCGGCACGCTACGTCGCCGAGTTCCTCGGGAAGGCGAACCTCTTTCCGGTGACGCTCAGAGGCGAGGCTGACCAGACGGCTGTTTATGCGGCGAACTCAGATCACTTGATCGCCAAGGGTGACATCGTTCGTCAAAGCAGGGACGATGAAGCGCTTTGCATGATACGCCCCGAATCCTGGCAGATCGGAGCCGCTGAAGGCGACCGCATCGGTCTACCTGCGACCGTGCTGGAGGCTGTATTCGTTGGGGACCGCCGCGAGCTGCACGTCGACACACCCATTGGGCGACAGATTGTCGTGACACCTGGACACCAGCGCTTCTCTACCGGCGCCCGCATCTCCTTAACGATTGCGCCGCAGCAGATTCATCTGCTGCCAGATCATCCATAGCAACCAATTGCCAGGCAACGTCTCGAGGTCGAGTGGGGTCGGGCCGACAGTGAACCGTCGAACCATCCAAGGGAGGAACCGTGATGGATCATAATAAGAGCAGACGCAGACTCATGTCGCTGGCAGCAGCAGGACTTGCGCTATCAATAGGCCTGGCAGGTGTCGGAACCGCCCATGCGGCTGACGATGCCTTGATTGCAGCCGCCGAGAAGGAAGCTGAACTGGCCGTCTATGGCGATCCGTTCGTCGTTCCGATCCTTCTCAAGAACTTCAGCGCGAAATACCCCAAAATCCGGGTGACGTCCGCGACGGGCGACGGCTGGCAAATCTACAATCGTTTTGTGTCGGAGAATAGCTCCGGCAGGCCTCTGATGGATATCATGTATCAAGCAGAAGATACGGTCATCACGGCTCAGCAGGCGGGCTTTCTCGCAGACTTCAAAACGACGGAGGGCGCCAATCTCTCCAAACTGGCGGTACCTGCGGGCGGATCCTACGTCCGCGGCAATGGAAATCTGATCCTGTTTGCGTTCAATCGGGAGGCTCTCGGAACGGTTGCCAAGCCGGCCGACTGGACCGACTTTGCCAATCCTCCTGCGGAGTGGGAGGGGCTGATCGCGACAACCAATCCGGCTTCATCGTCGGCCACCTTTGCCACGATCGCCAGCATCTATCAGAAGTTTGGACCAGAAAAGGGCGGCGAAATCCTCAGAGGATTGCGCAAGACCAAGGCAGAGCTGAACCCATCGATGGGTGTCATGGCGACGAAACTGCAAACTGGCGAACGCCCGCTCGATTTCTTCAATATCACCACCGCCGTCTCCGGCGTGCTCGCCAAGGGCGCGCCGGTTGATCTCCTGGTTCCCGCAAGCGGGGCCGTTGCCCAGTTCAACGCGATCGGCATCAACAAGAACGCGCCGCATCCGAATGCTGCCCGCCTTCTCGCCGAGTTTGCGCTCAGCCAAGAGATGCAAACAGCCTTCGCCGAAGCAGGCGTCTACCCGATGAGGGTCGGCATTGCGTCGCCAAAAGGTCTACCGGATATCAACTCCACGAAGCTGATCGAACTGGATTTGGCCGCCGCACTCAAGGAGCGGGATAAGATCTTGAACTGGTGGTCTGAAAACACCGGCTTCAAGTACCGCTAGTCGCACGCGCAGCCGAAACTGCCTGAGGAAGTGAAATGCAGCAACATATCGATGTGAGACAAGTTTCGGTTGCCAACTTGACCATCGGGAGAGCGGACCCCATCCGCTTTGTCGAGGCAGCAGCGTCCGCCGGTTTTGGTGCCGTCGGATTGTTGTTGATGACCGCCACGCCTCAACCGCTCGAGTTCGAGATTCTGGGGAAGCCGGAGGCGGTGAGGGATCTGAAGTCGGCGCTCAAAAGCAATGCCATGCGGGTGTTCGATGTTGAGGCTTTCGTTCTTTCGCCGTCAGCGGATTTAGCCAGATTCAGAAAGGCCCTGGAAACAGGCGCGGAGGTTGGCGCAACGCATATCTCGGCGATCGGAACGCAGTTGTCGAAGGACAGCACGTTTCTAACCAAGAGTGAACGAGAGGACTTGTTCGGTGGTCTTTGCGACCAAGCCGCCGAATATGGCCTGCACGTGGGCGTCGAGTACATGCTCTATCGGGATGTCGCGACGTGGCGAGATGCTCTTGACCTAGTGGAAAGCGCCGGTCGACCTAACGC
Organism: Phyllobacterium zundukense; assembly: GCF_025452195.1. NCBI lineage: Bacteria > Pseudomonadati > Pseudomonadota > Alphaproteobacteria > Hyphomicrobiales > Phyllobacteriaceae > Phyllobacterium > Phyllobacterium zundukense. The sequence continues at coordinate 353,106 of NZ_CP104970.1, forward strand.
CGGCTTGATCGTCGACGTTCTTCACCATTACCGCGGCGCCGGAACAGCCGACGATCTTGCATCCATTCCGTCAAACCGGATTGCCTATGCTCAACTCTCCGATGCAAGGAAGGTTTCGCCGGGAATTGACAACCTTCCGGCAGAAGCTCGCGGCGACAGACTGGCTCTCGGGGACGGAGCGATCCCGCTGTCCGAATACCTTGATGCTTTACCCGACGATACGCAGTTGGTCATCGAGACCCCCGTTGCGAATCAGCTTGCCTGGACGATCAGCGATCGGATGCAATCCGCCGCAGACAGGTCACGCGATTACTTTGCGCAGCGAGCAGCGGCAATTGCTAAGTCGCTGTGACCACTATGCTCAAGCCGATCCTTATATTGGGCGGACCAAACCTCAACCGACCGAGAGAGACCCTGTTATCCATGAAACCCACGCGCTGGCAGATATATAACGCCGTTACTCCGAACGTTCGAAGCATCTTCGCATGGCGGTCGATTTACAACAGACCGATTACGAAGGGACGATGGTGAACTACGCGCATGAAGCTTGGGAACAAGCCTGCGGGGCAATCATCAATGGCGCAGGTTCGAGCTTCACGTCCATCGCCCTTGCGAAAGGTGTTCGCCTCCGAAGCCGTAAAATCTTTCACCAAGCATCAATGTGGGTCGCACAATAATGGAAACGTCCGTCCTAAATGACACTGTACGTCGTCAAGGCCAGGCCGCAAAGCTTCGCACCGTTGATTGCGATGTTCTGGTTATTGGCTCCGGTGCCGGTGGTCTGTCGGCGGCGGTAACTGCCGCATGGCATGGCTTGAAGGTCATCGTCGTTGAAAAGGAGCCGGTCTTCGGCGGAGCGACCGCCTGGTCGGGCGGATGGATTTGGGCGCCGGGCAATCTCTTTGCTCGGAAGGCCGGGTACAATGACGCTCCCGATGGTCCATTCACATATTTGCGTCACGAGACTGAGCCTTATTTCGAACCGGTAAAAGTGAAAGCATTCCTGGACGCGGCTCCGGAAATGGCGGAATTCTTTCATACAAAGACAGCCCTCCAGTTTGTCGATGGGAACGGGATTCCCGATATGCATGGCTGGACCGAAGGCGCGGCTTTAGGCGGGCATCAGCTATGTGCAGCTCCGATCAGCGGCCGTGCACTGGGGGACCTCTTCAACAAGCTGCGGCGGCCGATGAGAGAGACCTCGTTTATGGGGATGCCGATCATGGCGGGCGACGATTTGAAAGCCTTCCTCACGATGACTCGCTCGATAAAATCGCTCGCCCACGTCATCAAACGCGTTGGGCGACATTTCTTTGACCTTTTCCTGTACCGGCGGGCAACCCAGCTCGCGAACGGCAATGCATTGATCGCTCGGCTTGCATTATCGGCCGAACGCCTCGATGTGGACATCAGAGTTTCGACTAGCGCCAAAGAACTGATCTTCGACGGCCATTCAGTGTGCGGAGCAGCCGTAGATACTGAGAACGGTCCATTGCGCATCTTGGCTCGCTTCGGGACTGTATTGGCGACAGGCGGATTTCCGCACGATGAAGAACGTTGGTCAGAAGTCGCGAACAAGTTTTCTACGCCGGTGAGGCACTGGTCGGTCGCGCCCCAATCAGCATCTGGCGATGGTCTACGTTTGGCGGAAGCGGTTGGTGGATTTGTTGACGCGTCGATAGCATCGCCGGCGGCCTGGTGTCCCGTTTCACTCGTGCCTTATTCTGATGGAACTGACGGCCGCTTTCCGCACATCATCGATCGCGCCAAGCCCGGTCTCATCGCTGTGCTCGCGAACGGTCGCCGCTTCGTAAACGAGGCGCATGGATACTATGACTACGTTACCGCGATGATCAAAGCCACGCCGCCCGGCGAGGAGATAGCCTCGTGGCTGATCTGTGATCACGCCTTTCAACGTCGCTATGGCCTCGGCGCATCCCGGCCATCTCCTTTGCCCGTCAAACCGTTCGTCAATTCGGGGTATATCAAGATGGGAAGATCGATAGCAGAGTTGGCGCATGCTTGTGGGATTTCAGCTGCAGAACTAGAGGCAACTGTCAAGTTTTACAACAAACATGCAGCAAAGGGCGAAGATCCGCTATTCGAGCGCGGAAGCACAGCCTTTAATCGCAAGGGTGGTGATCCCGATGTAAAGCCGAATCCTTGTGTCGCGCCAATCGGGAGAGGACCCTATTACGCAGTTAAGGTTCTTCCTGGTAGCTTTGGTACCTTCTTGGGCTTGAAGACAGACGCTAAGGCCGCTGCCCTGGACACGGATGGAGCCGCAATTCCAAAGCTGTTCGTCGTGGGTGCCGACATGTCCAGTATCATGGGTGGCTATTATCCGTCAGGAGGAATAAATCTTGGTCCAGCACTGACGTTCGGGTACATTGCTGGCCAGGAGCTTGCGTCAAAATTCCGGGCGGCAGACTGACAACTTCTAACTTGCTTGAAAAAATCCACGGCGACAATTGCCGGATTTTCTATACGGCCACTTTGGCGCGTGAGAACCCTGCTTCTGTCCCATACAGGCACTGTCGGGTTCGCAAGCCCCCATTCGCCGATCAAGCCTCCCAGCCGGCTTCATCCAAATCAGGGCGGAAGAACCGCTTCGCACGAGCGGCGAAGCGGCCTCAAGAGGCGAATAGACCATGGAAATCATTCAAGTTGCGGCTTGAACACGACGTCACTTGGTCGCCATGCTTGCGACCAGATCGCTAAACCTTTCGCCCTGAATGCCGACATGCCCGCGCAACAGGCGACGAGCTTCATCAGCGTCGCTGGCAAAAATAGCATCGACGATAGCGCAATGTTCTGAAAACGATGTCGATAGACGGTTGCGCACGCGCAACTGCAGCCGGCGATAGGGCCGCAGGCGTCGATGCAACTTCACGCATTGCTCCTCGAGGAAATCGCTGCGGCCCGCTGCGTAGATGGCTTTATGGAACTCCTCGTTGTCGTAATAATAGGCGTCGCTATCACCAGCACCGGCTGATTGCTTGCAGCGATTATGGGTGGCCGTGATTGCTTCTTGAGAGGTCTTGTCCAGTCGTCGCGCGGCGAGCGCCCCCGCTAGACCCTCCAGCTCAGCCATAACCTCGAACATCTCAAAGACACGGTGTGGTCCCGGATCGATAACGATCGCCCCTCTCCGCGGACGAATCTCGATGAGGCCAATTGCATCAAGTTGCATTAATGCCTCGCGTACCGGTGTTCGGGAGACTCCGAAACGTGTGGCAAGCAGCATTTCGTCAAGCCGCTCACCGGGTGAGAACTCATTGGAAAGTATTGAGTTTTCAATCGCATCTCGAAGCCAGCGGCCCACATTCTCAGACATTCGTTTCACTTTCGTGCATATTTTAATCGAACTAGTGTATACAAGCCAAGCCATATCGTGTACTAAATGTATAAGCCTACATACTAGCGATGAAACTCGGTGATGGGAAGCAAAATAAAACCCCGTCCGCAACTGGCCTGGCAGACAGGAGAATGGCATGTCTGAGACCTCTTTCTTCGCCGACATGCTCCAAAGCATTACGGATCGCGGACGCCAGCTTCTGTTTTCCGGCTCGCGCGCTACGCAGGTTGCAGCCAAGGTCGATCTCCAGACACTCTGTGAAATGCTTTTGTCGAGCCGCGGCGAAGCTTCAGGCATGGCCCTTGCTGCGGAGATACTCGATCGCTGGGGCGCGCTTGATAGCGAGGGCGCGCAGGCGTTCCTGCATATGCTACATGAACAGTTTGGACCCGACACGACCAAGCTCGACCAGGCGATTAAAAATTACCGGGCCGAAGAAAACTCTGCGGCAATCATTGCTCTTCACAAGGCGGCCGAGCCGCGGCGACAGGAGCTCCTACGCCGTTTGAATCATGCTCCGAACGGCACGGCCAAGCTTGTCCGGATGCGTCAGGATCTGCTTGCTTCCAAGGACCGGTCCGAAGGTCATCACGCGCTTGACGCTGATTTCACACATTTGTTTGGCTCCTGGTTCAATCGCGGCTTTCTAACGCTGCGCCCCATCGACTGGTCGACGCCGGCTCACATTCTGGAAAAAATTATCAAATACGAGGCCGTGCATGAGATCGCCGGCTGGGGGGAATTGCGCCGTCGTTTGGCGCCTGCCGACCGTCGATGCTTTGCTTTTTTCCACCCGCGACTGGCCGACGAGCCTCTCGTGTTCGTGGAGGTGGCGCTCACCCGATCCGTACCGAGCGGGATCGCAGATGTGCTCGACGAGGGCAGGGAGCATTTCAATCCAGACGAGGCGACGACGGCCGTCTTCTACTCGATTTCCAACTGCCAGGATGGCTTGCGGGGAATTTCGTTCGGCAACTTCCTCATAAAGCAGGTGGTGGATGATCTGCGTAGAGATTTCCCCGGCCTAAAGAATTTCGTTACGCTTTCGCCTGTTCCGGGCTTTGCCCGTTGGCTTGCCAACGCGCGCGCTTCAGCCCCCGAGCGGGCGCTGCCAGGAGCAGCGCGCGAAACGCTGAGATTGCTGGACGATGCGAGCTGGCCTGACAACGATGATACGGCAGCCGAATTGGAGCGCGTGTTGCTGCCTCTTGCAGCGCGCTATTTCCTCGTCGAACGCACGCCGGAGGGCCGCCCCATAGATCCTGTCGCCCGCTTCCATCTTGGCAACGGCGCTCGGCTTGAACGACTGAACTTTCTCGGCGACCGCTCCACCAAGGCGATGCAGCAGGCACACGGGTTGATGGTCAACTATCTTTACAAGCTCGACGACATCGTCGCGAACCATGAGGCGCTGGCGCAGCGCGGCGAAGTAATTGCCTCGCCGGGCGTCAAAGGTCTGCTCAACCAGAACGACGAAAGCCGCCGCGGCGGCCATGACCGTCCAGGCTCGCGGCCATTCGCGCAAATAATGAACTCAACGCTTGGAGGAGGGCGAAAGTGACCAACCATCTGTTCGACGCGATACGGGCTGCCGCGCCCGGTGACGCACCGTTCATCCGTGTCGATAGCACGCGCATATGGACCTACAACGACACTCTTGCTCTTTCGGGCCGCATAGCCAATGCGATGGATAAGCTCGGCATTCGCCCGGGCGACCGCGTCGCGGTGCAGGTCGAGAAAAGCGCCGAGTCATTGATCCTCTATCTCGCCTGTCTTCGAAGCGGCGCGGTCTACCTGCCGCTCAACACCGCGTACACGCTGGCTGAGCTCGATTACTTTATTGGCGATGCGGAGCCGCGTTTGGTGGTCGTCGCGTCTGCCGCTCGAGAGGGCATAGAGAAAATCGCGGAGCCTCACGGCGCGATCGTCGAAACGTTCGACGCCGATGGCTGCGGCTCGTTGCTTGATCTCGCCCGCGATGAGCCATCCGACTTTGTCGATGCCTCGCGCTCTGCAGATGATCTGGCTGCGATCCTCTACACATCAGGAACAACAGGACGTTCCAAGGGGGCGATGCTTACGCACGGGAACCTGCTGTCGAATGCCCTGACGTTGCGCGACTACTGGCGCGTCACCGACAGCGATCGGTTGATCCATGCCTTGCCGATCTTCCATACGCATGGGCTGTTCGTCGCCACGAACGTCACACTGCTTGCCGGTGCGTCGATGTTCCTTCTGTCGAAATTCGACCCAGACGAGGTGATTTCATTGATGCCCCACGCGACCATGCTGATGGGCGTGCCGACCTTTTATGTGCGCCTTCTGCAAAGCCCGCGGCTCAACCGTGAGGCGGTCGCCAACATCCGCCTCTTCATTTCGGGTTCGGCTCCCCTGCTTGGAGAAATACATACCGAATTCCAAGCCCGCACCGGTCATGCAATCCTTGAGCGCTACGGCATGACGGAAACTAATATGAATACATCGAACCCCTATGAGGGGAAACGGATAGCTGGCACGGTCGGTTTCCCACTGCCGGGCGTCACCGTGCGCGTAACCGATCCCGCGACGGGGCTCGTGTTGCCTCCCGAAGAAACCGGCATGATAGAGATCAAAGGGCCGAATGTCTTCAAGGGCTATTGGCGCATGCTAGAAAAGACCGCGGCCGAATTCACAACCGACGGCTTCTTCATCAGCGGCGATCTTGGCAAAATCGACGGCGACGGCTACGTGCACATAGTCGGTCGCGGAAAGGATCTGGTGATTTCGGGTGGATACAACATCTATCCGAAAGAGGTCGAGGGAGAGATCGACCAGATCGAGGGTGTGGTGGAGAGCGCCGTGATCGGCGTGCCGCATCCTGATTTCGGAGAAGGCGTGACTGCCATCGTCGTGTGCAAGCCCGGCGCCGCCTTGGATGAAAAGGCCATCGTCAGCGCACTGCAGGACCGTCTCGCGCGCTACAAGCAACCCAAGCGTATCATCTTCGCCGAGGACCTGCCGCGCAATACGATGGGTAAGGTTCAAAAGAACATTCTTCGGCAGCAATACGCCGATCTGTACATCGGGACTTAAGACGACCCCTTTGGGAGGAGGTGCGTCGGCATTTCGTATCAACGTTGAAAACAACAACGTCGGCGCGCTGGAGGCGTCGAAGGGAGGAAGACATGGGTATTGAATTACTGTCAGGGGGGCTGCTGGTCGCTATGTTCATCATCGCGACGATCCAGCCAATCAACATGGGGGCACTAACCCGACAGCATGCGGAGAGAGCAACATGCTGACCATAAAGCGTCTGAGCCTGGAAGACGCGCAGATTTTGATCGAAGGCGCGTCGGCGAAAGCGAGAGAGATCGCAGTTCCAATGTGCATCGCTATCACCGACGATTCCGGACAACTCATCGCGTTTGAGCGCATGGACGGCGGAAAGATCACCAGCACGATCATTGCGCAAGACAAAGCCTACACTGCTGCGGGCGCGAAGAGGACGACGGAAAGCTACGGCGTTGCTAGCCAGCCAGGCAGTGCGGCCTACGGCATCAACTCTGCAATCGGCGGCAGGCTGGTCGTGGTTGGTGGAGGTCTTCCTGTTATCATGGATGGCGAGGTCGTGGGCGCGATTGGTCTAAGTTCCGGAACTCCCGCGCAGGACATCGAGTGCGCTCAGGCCGGGATCGATCTTTTAATGAAGGCATTTGCGAAAACGTGACAGGAACCACATAGCGTTCGACTGGATCGAGCAACGGCCACCGTCAGGGGCGGAAACTAGAACACGATCTTAATGCACCGGGACCAACAGGAAGCAGGACAGACCGAGCCTGCAAAGGGGTAGATAGTTTAGTTGACAAACTAAAAGGCCAATGTAAATTAAAAAAGCGGTACTTTGCGTTTTGGGGCTGTAGAGCCGTTTTTCCGTGCTTAGTAACCGCTGATGTCGCCACCGTGATGCCGCGACTGACCTGTTAAGGCCGAATTTCAACGGCGATATAACGGGTTCAATTTTCGGGCGCGACTTGATTTGCGCCAGCGTTTTCAACCGCTCCCCGACCGCCCTAGGCCGTCAGCAGATCGGTCAGAAACTCAATCGTCGAAATCTTGGGATTTTTTGCCATGCGTGAATCTTCTATGCGACGAGCAGTGGCAACTATCCAGAGAGTGTACACGCAACGCTACGATTAGGCCACTTTATGGCAGGAGAATCTACGATGATGTCGGTTTTGGGTGTGCGGCGGCGTGTGAAGGTTGGCTTCATCCTCCTTCCAGGCTTCACGATGTTTTCATACTCTGCTCTAGTTTATATTTTGAAGCATTGCACCGACCCTGCAGCCGCGGTCGGGATTGATTTTGAGTATCTCGTTTTAGGACAAAACCCAGCCCAAACGACCTGCGGTGTCCAAGTACCTCCGACAGCACCACTACACGCTGCCCGCGCCTGTAACTATGTTTTCGTGATAGGGGGAAGGACGGTCGCTCCCATTGAGAACCGCAGAGCAATTCTGGAAGGATTAACTAGCGCCGATATGAACAGTGCAACTCTTGTAGGAGTCGGTTCTGGACTATTTGTGTTAATCGAAGCCGGGTTTTTCGATGGGCTCCCCTGCGCAACAGATTGGTATCGCGGCGCCGACCGAGATACCCGTTTTGCGGAGGTGCAGCCAATCTCAGGCATTAATTTAGTGGTGAGCGGCAGGCGAGTTAGCTGTGCGGGAGGACTAGCCGCACTGGAACTCGGATCATGGCTATTAGAACGTCACTATTCCGCTATCGGCGCCGACGTTCCTGCACCGCAAGAGCTTTCGGCCTCTTTGCCCGAAACCGACCAGAATTCTGGAGCGGGAGAAAGTGCACTCGATGCGAGAGTACTCCGGGCGATCAAGATCATCGAAAGAAATCCCGGTCAGCCGTCGAAGGTCAAATCTCTTGCGTCGTCCTTGGGAATTTCTAAGCGCCAGATGGAACGCCTTTTCCAACAGGAAATGAAGCAAACGGTCCAGCAATACTGCCGTCAACTCCGACTGGGCTATGGATATTGGCTACTTTTGAATACCCCCAAGTCAATCACTGAGATCGCGACTGTTACCGGTTTCTCCGATAGCTCCCACTTCAACCGATGTTTCCGAAGTCGATTTGCAACGACCCCATCCCACGCACGACAATCAAAACTATGCGTGGATGACGCTATATCACCACAATGGGCTTCTCTCTACGAACGAGTTGTAAAGAGCGAACAGGATTTGGACTTATCACGATCAAGAAAGTCAGTTTACACGAATTTGGCTCATTCAGTTGGCTCTTCAAATCGTACGCGCCCGGTGTTGGTTTTCACTGAGAACTGATGGAGTGGATGCCATTTCGTAAGATCGAGTTTCTCGCTCGCATGATCGTAGCTGCGAGCCCACAAGCTTCGCGGGCGGAAGCTTGGGAGCGGCATCTTGCGCAATCGCGCGGCGCCACGTGTAAATCAACCCTGTCGAGACAACATACCAACACCCGATCTCCGGCGCAAATGCCGCTGTAAGTATTTTGCCCGCTTATCTGCCGACCATCGCCGACATCGCTCTGGCGCTGTCAGCAAAATTGGATGTCTCATGAGACTGTATGCGCCTTTTAGTCCGCCTTAAGAGCGTAAGATCGCGACATTCATGACAGTCAACAAGGCGGTCTCTGCAAGGAGGTTCCACCTGTACTTCGACCGGCGTTTTGGAGTGAGCCTGACTTTGCGACGGCGCTGTCAAATCGCACCAACTCAACGGTCTATTTCAATCCTCCGAAGTAAGCGCGCTGCACCTCGGTATTTGACCTGAGGTAGTCTGCTGATCCTTTGACGATGACATGGCCTTGCAGCAGGACATATCCATAGTCGGCAATGGCGAGGGTTTGATTGACGTTTTGCTCGACCAGGAGCACGGTGACGCCGGTTTTTGCGATGTCGCGAATGACATTGAAGTTTTCTTGCACGAACAGCGGCGAGAGCCCCAGCGACGGTTCGTCGATGATGAGCATATGCGGGTCCGTCATTAATCCGCGTCCGATCGACACCATTGCCTGCTCGCCGCCTGACAGGGTGCCTGCAATCTGCTTTTCGCGTTCTTTCAGGCGCGGAAAGATCTGAAACACGCGCTCCAAACGCGCGCGAATTTTGGCGCTGGATGGCTCGTTGTAAGCGCCGACGTGGAGATTTTCTTCAACGGTCATACGCCCGAAGATCCGGCGGCCTTCGGGGATACAGCCAATACCGAGACGAACAATCTCGTGGGTCTTCAATCTGTCGAGGGTATTTCCGTTGAAAGTGACGGTACCGGCCCGGGGCGGTGTGAGCCTCAGGATCGATCGGATCAAAGTCGACTTGCCCGCCCCGTTTGCCCCGAGAATGCAGGTTATCTGTCCCGGCAGAACATCTATATCGACCCCCGTCAGAACGTCGACGCTGTCATAGGCGGTGTAAACGCCGCGAACTGTAAGAATCGGGTTCATGACTCCCCCAAATATGCGCGTCGGACTGCAGGATCGGCTGCCACCTGTTTAAAGGTTCCTTCGCAAATCTTCTGTCCATAGTTCAAAACGATGCAGTGGTCGGTGACGCGCTCGATGAGCCCCATCTCATGCTCGACAATCACAATTGTCGGGTTTCCGAATTTTGGTCGGATCGCCAGGATTTCATCCATAAGCTGGTTGGTTTCGTCGTGCGTCATCCCCGCAGATGGCTCGTCGAGGAGAAGCAGTGAAGGCTTTCCAAGAAGGGCGCGGCAAATCTCAACCCGTCTGCGATCAATCATCCCGAGTGTTTCAGCTTGCGCAAACATCTTCTTGGCCAGGCCATCATCGAATTTGGCAAGCAAGTCCTCGATCTCCTGCGTGAGGTGGCGAAGTTCAGCGTGGAAAGCAGAGCGTCGCACAATATTGTGCCACAAGGAGCTACAGACGCGTTCCTGCGCTCCAATGGCGATATTGTCGAAGACCGAGAGGGGGAGGCAAAGCCGCGAGCGCTGAAATGTCCGCGCCAGGCCTCGCGATGCGAGCTGGTCAACCTTCACTTTCGTGGTGTCGGAACCTTCGAAGGTAATTGATCCGGAGCTGGACCGAACCAAGCCGCTGATCGTGTTGAAAAACGTGGTTTTTCCCGATCCATTCGGGCCGATAAGGCCGATGACATCTCCCCTTGAAATGGAGATATTGAGGTCGTTCAGGGCCAACAAGCCGCCAAAACGCACGGTCAAGCCACGGGTTGCAAGGACGGTATCATTCATGCTGTGGCACCTTCCTGCAAGCGGCGCAGTCGTCGAGGCAATAGCCCGGAAGGGCGCACAATAAGGACGAACACCACCACCAACGCGAATATGAGGAAACGATACTCCTGAACAATCTGGAGCTTCTCCGGCAGCAGCACGACCAAAAGCGTCGCGGGAAGGATGCCCCATATGTTTCCAACGCCTCCCAAAATGAGGATCGACACAATGGCCAGACTGTCGCCCAGCTGAAAATTCGCAGGCGCGATAAAGCCGGTCATTTGCGCATAGATCGCCCCTGCCAGCCCGAGCAGAAAATTACCCAGGGTGAAGGCGAGGAGCTTCCAATACCAGACGCGCAAACCAAAGATCGAGGCTGCTGTTTCATCCAGTCGAACCACGTCCAGCCACACGCCGATCCAGGACCGGTTCATCAATCCGAGTAGCAGGCCGGATAATCCGACCAGGCCCCCGGTCAAAATCACATAGTTTGCAAACGAGTTGAAGGTATAACCACCCAAGAGAATGTCTTTGCTGAAATCCCAGCCGAAGAGCACCAGGCCTGGGACCTTAATTCCCTGCGGGCCGCCGAGCACATCACTTGCCTCTACATAAACCGTGAACATGACACTGAACGCCAGGGTGGTCAGCGCAGCATAGTGCCCTCGGGTTCGAAGAACCGGGGCCAACAAAATAAATCCAATCACGACGGAGACCGCACCTGCACAAATCAAGGATATCAAGCCCGGCACCTCGCCGAAGCGTCCAAGCATTGCGACCGTGTAACCACCGGTCCCCATAAAGGCAGCGGCCCCGAAATTCGTCAATCCAGCGAACCCCATCTGGATTGTCAGGCCGAAACAAGCAAGAACATAGATGAGGACAGTTGCAAGCATCAGCAATCCGAAGATATCTTCGCGCAAGGCGACGATCAAAACAATTGCGGACACCAGGAGACCGGCAAGAAGTAAATTTGGTTTTTCCTTAGCTGCAAGTTCCGCCCCAAGCAGTAATCCTGCGCGATGCGCAAGCCACGTCCCGGCGATAATGACGAGCAACACAACAATGAAGAGCGTCTCGTCCGTTATCTGAATGACTGCCGACAAAGCGCCGGTCGCCACAATCAATGTAGCCAGCAGGGCTGCAATTCGCCTTGGCGCCGTATCAAATATATACATGGCTATACTCTCTCACTGGTACGCTCGGCCAATAAGCCGGTGGGCCGCCACGTAATTAGTATGATCATTATCGCGAATCCTATTACGTTCTTGTATTCACTCAGAGAGGGCGTCGCTGCGACAACCAAAGTCTGCAAAGCAGCAAAAAGATATCCTCCGAGGATCGCCCCCCAAATGTTTCCCAAGCCGCCGACAATTGCAGCTGAGAAACCTATGACAGACAGTAACAAGCCCATGTTGTAGCTGACCTCGCTGTAGTAGATTCCATACATGATGCCGGCGAACCCCGCCGTCATGGATCCGAGCGCAAAGGTAAGAGGCGCAATACGTTCAAAATTAATTCCCATCATGCTGGCAGTCTCTAAGTCTTCAGCCACAGCACGCATCGCCAACCCGAACCGCGTTCTGTTGATAATCAGATAGACGAGGGCGATTGATCCCACCCCGCCACAGATCAGGAGCATTCCGTCCAATCGCACATGAGCTCCCAGAAACTCATATCCTCCCGCTGGCAACAACGAAGGGAAGCGTTGCGGATTGGACCCGTTCGGAAAGAACAGACGAATGCTTTCGCGGATCGCGGTTCCAACCATCATGGTCATAAGAAGCATGTTGAGAGGCGGCGCATTGCGCAGCGGAAGAATGAGCACTCTGGAGATCAAGGCTCCCAGTACACTGGCCAACAAGATTGCCACTGTGAATCCGAGCAGGAGTTGACACCAAATCGGCAAGCCGATTGCATCGGCCATCCATACGGCAACCAGACCCCCAAATGCGCCAAACGTGAAGACATCCCCATGGGAGAACTTAATGACGTTCATCACACCGAAAAAGATCGTGAATCCCATCGCAACAAGCCCGTAGACGGTGCCTTGCATGAGGCCGTTTATTATGTGTTGGATCCAAGTGGCCATGCTACTGTCCTGTTCACGTGATGGAAATTAACGAGGGCACAGAGTACCGGCATCGGCGTCACTCCAGATTCTTCAACTTCCGCTTTCCGCTCGCATATTCGCTATCTTCCCAAACGATCCATTTGCCGTCCTGAACTATGTATTTGGTGGTCTGAAGCGTTACGTTTTGACCATGATCGTCGAAGGTGATGGGTCCCACGATGGACGGGCGATCTTTCGTCTTACCGAGCTCCGCGGTCACGGCAGCTCTTGTTGGCCCAACCTTCTCGATCGCCTCCAGAACAAGCATCGTCGCAGCGTAAGAGAAATGGCCGTAGGCTTCGGGCGCCTCTTTAAAGCCAGCTGTTTGGTATTTCTCTAGAAAAAACTTACCGCCGGCTGTTTGCGAGAGTGAGGGGCTGTCGTAGAACGCAATTGTGCCTTCTGCCAACTCTGGTCCCACCGCCGTGATATAAGCATCACCCATGATCGCAGAATTGCCTTCAAACTGCGCCTTGATCCCCAGCTTCTCCATTTGCGTTCTTAGTCTGGCGCCAAGGGGGACCAGCCCTCCGAAGTAAACCACTTCAGGGTTCAGCTCTTTTACTTTTGTAAGCTCAGCGGAAAGATCCTGCTGATCCGGCGGGACACTGAAACCCGCAAGGATTTTGCCGCCTTCCTCGCCGGTATAGAGGCTAAAATATTTCGTGGTCGATTTGCCAAAGTCGGTAGAGTCAGCAAAGGAGATGAAGGTCTTATAACCCGCATCCTTCATGAACTTTGCGCCGACCTTGTTCTGACCAATCAGCGCACCCGTTACGCGATGCACCTCGGGATAGTTATTGCCATAGGTAATTTCTGGAAGCACAGCCGCCCATACAACCATCGGCAGCTTGTAACGGTTGAAAATGTCAATTGCCGCCATCGCAGTTGAAGAGCAGTAGAACGGTATTGCCGCAATAATCGACCGGTCAACCGCTGCCTTGGTCACAACCTGGACCCCGACATTCGGTTTGCATTCATCGTCGAGCGCCACGAGCTCATAGTCGTAGTTAGCCGCTGAATTCGCGTTCATCACTTGAATGGCCAGTTCCGCGGAATTGCGGCCGCCCAAGCCGTAGGCCGATAGGGCGCCTGTCAACGGCCCCACCCATGCGATCTTCACCTTTTGCTTGGCTTCCGCTCCATGACTGACTGCCACAAGTGAAGCACTCATGACTGCAGAGATTATGCACTTTGTTACGAAACGCATGTGAGATCCTCCTCCCTGTAAGCCGCCGACTTTACTCCCTGTAAGCCGAAGACCTTGGGAAGCATAAGCGCTCGCAACCCGGCCCGATAGGACGTTTGCGCGGCTGGATTTGGATTATTGCGACGTCATCGGAGACGGCGGCGGAGCTTTCATATACCCACGGCTTTCCAATTCTATCGAACCGATCGCACTCGGGCGAAGATGCGCTTGATGATCGATCCGATGAACCTGCGCTTTGGAGTGATCGCAAGCTGTTCACTAAGGGAACAACGTTGGTCACAGGCGAGCATCGATCAATGTTCCGGATTAAGAGCCTAAGGAGTTTTTCTTCATGAGACTATATTGGTCATCGACATCGCCATTCGTAAGAAAAGTCATCGTAAGTGCACATGAGCTCGGACTAGGCGACAGGTTGGAAACGATCCCGACGCGCGTTGCGCCGAGTAAGCCCGACCCGGCTTTATTGCCATACAACCCGCTTGGGCAGCTCCCAACCCTCGTTCTGGATGGCGGGACCGTGCTTTACGATAGCCTGGTAATCATCGAGTACCTCGATCATATGGCCGGTGGTGCTAAACTCATTCCCTCCTCGTCGGAGCGGCGAATTGAAGAGCTTCGGCTGCATGCGCTGTGCAATGGTTTTCTTGACCTGTTGGTGCAATGGCGGATCGAATCTCTCAAGGAGACAAAGCAGATTGCGCTCATTAACGCCTTCAATTTGAAGGCAAGTAAGATATGGACAAATCTGGAGGCGACAGTCGAGGCAGGACTTGCCCAACAACCCTTTGGGTTGTCGTCAATTACCCTGGCTATCGTTGCTGAATACACTGACTTTCGGTTTCCGAAGCTCGGCTGGCGGGAAAAATACCCGGCACTGTCCAACTGGCATCAATCTATAAAGTCACGGCCCTCTTTGGCCTCTACCAGATTTTTCGACAGCGCGAAGCCTCAGTAGGAAAGCAAGATTTTGCCGCGGCAATGACAACGGTCCATACTGCTGCTTCGTACAAGGACTATAGCTTACGATCTCCACGACGACTGCGGATTCCACCAAAACAGGATTACAAAAATGTCGAAACTCGAGCGCAAACTGATCCCGACCCCTGAAGGTCAGGTCGAACTTTTTGTCGAAGGTAAAGGCCCCCGTATTGTCCTGCTCCCCTCGCTGGCGAGAGGCGCTTCGGATTTTGATGAAATTGCCCCCATGATTGCTGCGGCGGGATTCCGCGTTTTGCGACCGCAGCCCCGCGGCATAGGCGCAAGCACAGGCCCGACCGAAGGCATCACATTGATCGATCTTGCCGCCGATGTCGTTGCTGCCATCGAAGCTGATTGTGCGCCGGAAAAACCCGAAGCTTTGTTTGTGGTCGGCCACGCATTCGGCAACTGGGTCGCGCGGGTTCTTGCCCACCATTGGCCTTCGATGACCAGATCCGTCGGACTTCTTGCTGCTATTATCGGCAGTACGATATCGCCCGAACTGTTGATTTCTGTGAATGTCGTATCGGACAATTCCAAGCCGGACGCAGATCGCCTGTTTTATTTGCAGCGCGACTTCTTCGCTCCGGGGCACGATGCTTCCCTCTGGTTAAGCGGGTGGCACACAGAGGTCTCTCAATTTCAGCTCGCAGCCACAAATGCGACGGCGGACAGCAGCTGGACCGAAGTCGGCAAAAATCTGCCGGTCCTTTATGTCGCCCCGGAATTTGACAAGATCGCCCCCGTTCCCGAAGAAGACTTCCTGCGAGACCGTGTCGGCCATCTCACGACATTGGAAATCATTTATGGAGCTGGCCACGCCCTTCTTCCGGAAAAGGTTTCTGAGGCCGCGGCGGTCCTTGTCTCATTTGCAAAGTCCATCATGCGCGGCGAAGCCGACCAACCCAAATCCGCCTAGACCGCGCACATGCGCTTCAAAGCTACGAACGCATAGAAAGATGGACATCATGAAACAGGATGGTCGTCAATCCTCATGCTTGCATCAGCCCGCGCGCCGCGTTCAGGTGGGGATATGTTCATTCAGACGGGTAATCGACCTCATGGGTGAGGCAATTGCCTGCGTCTCGCGGCTAAAGGTGCATTCGGCTCAAAACCTATCGCAACGCCCAATGGCGGTTCGCATTCTAATGGGATACGCACCGTCACCCCGCTCTGTCACTTGTCTATAACGGACGGACACGGTGCAAAGCGCTAGCGCTCTGCAACCACGAAAAGAGCCAGCATCTTTCGCGGCTAAAGATTTCCCCCGGCCTCGCTTTTCTCGCGGAGCCTTTCCCGAAGCTCAGTTTTTCAAGGAGAATACCATGAGCATCCAGCGCATTGAACCGGGCGCCCGCATGAGCGGCGCCGTCGTCCACGGTAACACCGTCTATCTCGCCGGCCGGGTCGGCGAAGGTGAGAGTGTCACCGACCAGTGCAAGAGCGCACTTGCTGAAGTCGACCGCCTGCTTACCGCCGCCGGCAGCAACAAGTCGAAGATCCTGCAGACGATCATCTATCTCTCGGACATCGCGTATTTCGGAGAAATGAACGCCGTCTGGGAAGCCTGGATCGATCCGGCCAACCCGCCGGCGCGCGCCACCAGCGAAGCCAAGCTCACCACGCCGAAATTAAAGGTCGAGTTCATCGTCACGGCGGCAATCTGATCGCAGCGATATCGAAGCAGAAAGCCGGCCTGTCGCTTCGACAACCCGGCTTTTTATTCATGCTTTTCCGCGAATCTGCGCCAGCTTAGGCGCTGTCGTGATCGCTTCCGGATCGAGCCTGACCTCAATGATCGATGGTTTGCCGCTGGCGGGCCCGCTCATAAGCCGGGCAATCCTTCCGTCTCTTGGCAGCTCTCCGTGCATGCCGAAGGCGCATCAGACTCAATCTTTCAAATCAGGTGTTCATGCCTGAAGAGCCCGACTGAGGTATCGCTTGCCACATCCCGCTTCCTTGATCTTTGCACTCGTCGTGGTCTGCCTGATTATGCTCGCTTTTTGTAACAGCGAGTATTATCAATTCGCGCCTTAGATGTAATCGGCTTATCTTTCCGTTCGGTTGCGGAAATCCTTGCTCTAGCACCGGTTATGCTCCTGCCGCCAAAGGACCAACTTCAACTTCGACAGAGTGCACCGCGTTTCTTGCGTCAGATGGCGGCTGTCCTTCCCCAAGTTCGTTGGTGCACCGACACAGCAAGACATGCTGGCCCGACTCCGGCGACCATGGCAGCTCAAACCGCTGCCAACTTTTATCCTTGCGCGGACCTACGGTTGCAGTTTGCCACGAGTCGCCTCCATCCACGCTGACTTCGACGTTCGAAATCCGATGATCTCCCCAAGCCCAGCCCCATATTTTCGTTGGCATGTCAGCTGGCAACAAATCATTGGGAGACGGTGACACGATAACGGCCTCAGGGGCGACACTCCAAACCGGCGTTATTCCCGAAGCCGTGGAGTCGTTGTAGAAGCGCGTCGTATAGGCGCCGCTCGCCCGCTGATCTGCAGCCGTGATCGAACCAACCCATTTTACAGAGTTTGTGCCATACCAACCCGGCACAACCAGTCGAACCGGACCTCCGCGATCCGAAGTTAGCGGCTGACCGTTGATCTCGAGTGCAAGGAGAACTTCTTCGGCGAATGCTTTGCCGATCGGCAAATCTTTTTTATAGGGTTCTTCGACCCCCGCATACTCGCCCCACTCGAGGCCGGAAGTCCAGATGAAAGACGCCTGCTTGCTTATCTTCGCGTGTTCCAAAACAAGCGACAGCGGCACCCCTTTCCAAACCACGTTTCCGATTCTGCGCTTGGCTACTGTCGGAGCAAGAGGGCTTCCAGCGCATTCGTGAAATGACATAAACTCGCGCTGTGGCATTGCTTGAAGATCAGCCAGACGCAATCTCATCGGCTTGTCGACAAGACCATCGACATCCAGGTGCCAATGCTCGCGGTCGATCTCCAAGAACCCCATATGAGTCACCAGAAAAAGTTCGTCTTCAGGTGTAATCCAGGAGTCGAGGGCATGAACGCCTTCAGCCGGACCGTAGAAGGAGAAGCCTTTCTTAGGCATGTGCATACCTGTCCGCTTCATCATTTTACTTAGGCAAAACCGGCGAATCGGAGGCCCTTGGAGCCTCCTCAGCGCTGCCTTCCCAAAATTTGATCGGCTGTCGGCGTGTGCGGTTAACGGCGACGTCGAAAATATCGAATCGGTTATAACCAGCAACAACGTCGTGGAACCGTTTTGGTTCAACACACTCGTCAAGATCGACATAGGCATAGCCGATACCTTCATCGATCATTTCATCCCCAATTGGCGCCCCAGTTGGTCCAAGGAAAAAGCTGCTGGCCCGCGGACTGGCATCTATGATCGCTGCGATTGTGGGGTCATCCAAAGCAATAGATCTGCGTGCGCTTTCATCCAACCGACCGGCGACAACGATGCCGAAGCACTTGGCCTCGAAACAATGGGCTGAGGCCCGGATGCGATTGGCCGCCCGGTTGTCGTAGTTGTCGCTCTCCGTCGGAACGCGAGTGGGCCAGATCGGCGGATCACTGCTTATATGAACCTGCTCGACCAGCTTTCGATGGTGGATCAGGATCTCTCCTGTATCGGAAATCAGGACATTGCTATTCCACAAACCTGCGACACTTGCCGGGTTGCGCTCGGAGAAACCGATTGAAACGAAAACACCGTTGTCGGACGCAGCTTTCCGCACACGCTCGATTTCAGGTCCATCCACGTATACGGAAGCGTTTAAGAAGCGCTTGAAATGTTCGTGCGATTGAATGGGTGGGTAAAGTGCTGCCCAGACGGGGAAACCAGGAAGAAAGCTCTCCGAAAATACCACGAGCGATGCGCCATTGCCGGCAGCCTCTGCAATCACTGAACAGGCTTTCTCCGCGCTCGCCTCGGGATCGAGATAAACCGGGGCAACATGAACAGCGGCGGCCTTAAAATCTATGTGTCCCATCTATTCCTCCGGTGATCAAGGCTCGCCAATAGCCGTCTCGAATATTACGGCGAAACAGGTTCACGATTGCCGTTTTGCCGTTAGTCCGATCTCTATGCGCGCTCCAAGTGGCAGACTGGAACAGCCGATTGTGGTTCGCGCCGGGTAAGGCGATGAAAAACGCGTCGCGTAAATCTCATTCATCTGGCCAAAGTCACTCATGTCGGTGAGATAGACGTTGACGGATACGACATCATCCGGCCCGAGGCCTGCTGCCTCCAGGACCTGAAACAGATTATCGAAACACTGGCGGGTCTGATCGGCAACATTTCCGTCGACAAGTATGCCAGTTTTGACGTCAAGCGGCGTCTGGCCGGAGCAGAACAGCAAATCTCCGGCCCATGTTGCGTGCGAATACGGTCCCACTGCCGCAGCTTTCGAAGCATTCACAGTTTGTCTAGGCATGCTTTCTCCCCAGGTAGGTTAAAGGAGCGCACCTGCTGCTGATCAGCGTGTTCGCATAAGGGTTGCTTGACCGCTACATTTCACCGGCACAGCGCTCATGAAGCTAGCAGAACGAATTTGCGCGCCAAGCCGAATAGAACGCACTACCCTGTGCAAAAATAGACGGGGGTACTATGACGACTGCAATTGACCATCTTGATTGGGACGATCTCAAGCTCTTCCTCAGCGTCGTCAGGTGTAAGAGCGTGACCGGCGCGGCCCGGGAATTGAGAGTTAGCCACTCCACCGTTTCCCGCCGGCTTGCTCGTTTGGAATATACGGTGGGCGGCGCGCTCGTCGAACGGACCCGGGAAGGACTTTTGCTGACACCTGCTGGGCTAGTCACGATGCGGCGAGCTGAGGAAATTGAAAATGGAGTGAATGCTCTGCGAAGTGACATGAGTAAACGTGACGAGATACGTGGTACGGTCAGATTAGCCACGATGGAGGGTATCGCGACGCTTTATCTGTCCGAGCGGCTTGTCGAACTCAGCAGCAGGCATCCGGATCTTCACCTCGAACTTGTCACATCGCCGCAAACGGTTCGGGTCGCTCGCCGGGAGGCGGATCTGTTCTTGAGCTTCTTCAAGCCCCATGGAACCGCCCTTGACAGCCAGCTGATCGGGCGGTTCAGGACAGGGCTATTCGCTTCGCAGGCTTATCTGGAGCGCAACGGCGTTCCCTCTCACGCCGCAGATCTTAGCGAGCACCGCTTTGTTGGCTATATCGAGGAGCTGGTCCAGCTCGAAAGCGTCCTCTGGCTAGAGGAACTCGTACCCGCCCCAAAGATTGCGTTCAGCTCAAACAGCATGATGTCGCAGATGTTCGTGGCGTCCGCGGGTGCAGGAATTGTAGCACTTCCCGAATTCGCGCGCAGTCTGAACCTAGGTCTCGTTCCCGTGCTCGAAGATCTGGCAGGCGAGCGCGAAATTTGGCTCTCAGCACATCAGGACCTGGCTTATCTTCCGAGAGTCCGCGCTGTGAAGCGGTTCCTGAAGGAACTGTTTCAGCGCGACGAACAGCGCCTTCTAAGAAACGCGCTTTGGTCATTGTAAAATCTCACAACAATCCCACGGCATAAGGTCCGGTAAGCGATAGCAATACGTGCCATCGGTCGCGCGGCGGTATGAAGTTTCGCATGGGCTCCTTGCCAGCGGGCCTGACACCCACAGATTTTGGTTTGAGCCATAGTCAATCGAGGGGCAAGCACCTAGGCAGTGGCTGCGATCAATTCGACTGCAATTTTGGCACCGGCAACCGGAAGCGGCGATGCCTCAATGACCGATCGCGCGGGCGCGTTAACGAATCGATCTCGCCAAACCTGGTCGAATTCAGCGAAGTCAGACAAGGTAAAAATACCTGCCCCTTTGCCAGGCCCAGTCGGCCCGAAACTGCGAATTTGGCCAACTCGAAGAACGTTGTATTTTGCGCCTAAATCGTACGCTGGTTGCAGAATGGTGCCAAATCGCCGGCAACATCGAGGACGGTGAAAAAGCTTGGGAAGCGGCGTTGCATGAAGTTCGCGAAGAAACGGCTCTAAGCTACGACCGTCTATACGCAGACATATGTGAGCAGTTCTATGAGGCCAATCGCAATTCTATCAGCATGCTACCGGTTTTCGTCGGCTTCGTGGATGCTGATGGGAAGGTTGTCATTAACGATGAACAGCGAGTTTTAATGGATTTCGTTCGATGCGGCCTTGGGAATGGTGCCATTTGCGAGACAGCGCCATGTGCTAAGGCATATTGATGGGGAATTTGTGCAGCGTGAGCCAGTTCGGCATCTGCCAGTCAATGCTGCTTCCAAGAAAATCCCGATGGAGGGGAGGCGTTGATAGCAGACGCCGCACGACATTATTGTGGTCTTGTCCGGCACTAGATGACGCTTTCCAGCAGCTTTCCCTGGCGACGTTCAATTCTGCACACGGGTTTGCAAAAGTAGCGGCTTTCGCGACAATGCCAATTGCGTCAACAAGACTGGTGGTTCGGTCAAAGAAGGAATTCCCTCATGTCGCAAATCAGCCGCGACGCTACGAAAACTCTCGACCTTTATCGCCTGCGTGCTGATACCCCCGGCACAAAAAACAGAAATCATCTCAATAATGCTGGCGCCGCGCTGATGCCGAGCCCGGTTATTGATGCGGTGGTTGGGTACTTAAGCAGGGAAGGGGAGATCGGCGGATACGAAGCCGCAGCTGAGGCTCACTCTCTCCTGGAGGGCACATACGATAGTTTGGCCACTTTCGTGAACTGCGCCAGCGATGAGATAGCGATAGCTGAAAATGCAACGATTGCCTGGCAGCGCGCATTTTACTCCCTCTCTTTTGGACCCGGGGACCGGATCCTGACGGCAAGTGCCGAATTTGCAGCCAACTACGTCGCCTTTCTGCAGGTCGCCAAGCGTACCGGCGTCTCGATCGAAGTCATTCCGAATGACGCCTCGGGCGTCCTCGATCCGGACGCACTGGCGAAAATGATTGATGAGCGCGTTCGGCTGATTGCGGTTACTTGGATTCCGACGAACGGCGGCCTTATCAATCCAGCAGCAGCGATCGGTCGAATAGCGCGCGACAACGGCATTCTCTATCTCCTCGACGCCTGTCAAGCTGCGGGTCAGACCCCAATTGACGTTAACGCGCTGGGCTGCGACATCCTCACCGCTACTGGCAGGAAGTTTCTCCGCGCGCCGCGGGGAACTGGTTTCATGTACATGCGTAAATCAGTCTTGGAAAAGATCGAGCCGGCGATGATCGACCTCTATGGCGCGCCCTGGACGGCGCCTGATCGATATGAATTGCGACCTGACGCAAGACGTTTTGAAACGTGGGAGAAAAACTACTCGGTTCGTCTCGGCCTGCGGGCAGCAGTGGATTACGCGCTCGCCCTTGGCCTCGAGGCTATTGAAGAGCGTTGCAACCACCTGTCGTCAAAGCTTCGCGAAGGCCTGAGGGAGATGCGTGCCGTATCCGTATATGATCTTGGGGCGCCGCTTGCCTCCATCATATCATTCACCGTCAGAGACTGGGAGTCATCAGCCGTCATGGCGTATCTGACCGACAAGGGGATCAACGTCTCGGTTTCGCCTCCTTCCAGCACGCCCGTCGACGCGCATACGCGACAACTTCCGCCTGTCGTGCGAGCGTCACCGCATTATTACAATACCCAGGAAGAGATCGATGCGTTTCTCAAGGCGATTGCTGGCATTGCAGTGTAGCGTTTGACACAGCTAGACCAGGGTGTCGAAGGCGGACTACGCACCCTTATCCGCAATTCGTTGAAGGTTCGGAATGTGGCCGTCGGTTCCCTTCGCGCTGCGGTCGCTAGATTATGACAACCACAGTGGAACAGGTTAACAACCGACTGCACCTCCGCTCGGTCAACTGCGCGACTGTTCACCTTGGTAAAAGGGTATCTACCAGCGCGAAAAGTCTACAGCCCGGTGGAACCTTGACCCTTCGAGCGAGGGTGAAGCAGCAGCCAAATTGAAAGGACTGTTAAAGAACCGCCACCTAACTTTGCTGAGCTGCTAAAATATGACAATTTTGCCTACCTCTTTAGCAAGATTGTGGGCACAATTCTAATTATGATACTCGCGAAAAGGAAACTCGCCGCGGCCAACGCATCCTCCCGAACCCTCTGCGCAACGCTCACAGCGCGCTATCTAACTTGGCACCGGCACAGTTCAGGCCCCATAAAAAGCTCCACACACTTTAAGCATTCACGCCGATAGCTTGCCCAATGGACGCTAGACGATCAACCAGAAGGACAAATAAAATATGCGACTAAGCCCCCCGCCACCTGTCGAGTCCGCGCTCAATGCTATTGGCAATACACCGGTTATACGCCTGCGTCGCGTCGTTCCGGACGGGAGTGCTCAAGTCTTTGTCAAACTCGAGTATTTCAACCCGACAGGCTCGTATAAAGACCGCATGGCAAAATCCATCATAGAAGAGGCTGAGCGGCGCGGGGATTTGAAACCGGGAATGACAGTGGTTGAGGCGAGTGGGGGAAGCACCGGGTCCTCGCTCGCCTTCGTTTGCGCAGTGAAAGGCTATCCTCTCATCGTGGCTTCTTCCAACGCCTTTGCCATGGAGAAGTTGCGTACGATGCGTAGCTTTGGCGCAACCGTTGATCTGATCCACAGCCCGTCCGGTGAAATCTCATCGGATCTAATCCCGTCAATGATCCGCCACGCCCAGGAGGTGTCCAGCCGATCGGACTGCTATTACTCGGACCAGTTTAACAACCGTGATGCCTTGATTGGCTACGAAGAAATCGGCCACGAGTTGGTCACACAATTTCCAGACGGTATCGACGCCTTCTGTGGCGCGGTTGGTGTGGCCGGAATGACAATGGGCGTGGCAAGGATTCTGAAGTCGCGGTCAGCGTCGGTTCGGATCGTGGTTCTGGAGCCAGCCTCTTCACCCGTCATATCGAAAGGTTGGGCCGGAACCCACCACGTCGAGGGGATAGGGGTAGGCTTCGTTCCGCCTTTGCTCAGTCACGACCTCTATGACGAAGCGCTTGACATTCCGGAGGAAGAAGCACGCGCTATGTGCCGCCAACTGGCTCGAGAAGAAGGATTGTTGGTCGGCACGTCCACGGGCCTCAACGTCGCTGCGGCGATACGTTTGGCCAAGGAGTTGGGGCAGGGTAGAACGGTCGTCACCGTCGCGAGCGACACCGGTCTAAAGTACATGAACGGGGAGCTTTTTGCAGATGCCTGACAATGGTCGAGCGACGGCCGCGACGACGTTGGACCTCGGGTTGCATTGGAACCTACGGACACAGGCGATTGCTCCGGCCCGTAGACAAACGCGCGCAATCCCCGATCTATCAATAGTACAGTTTTTTGGAGCATCCTGTAAGCTGGGCAGGGGAGTTTCATGATCGCGGCGTCTAGACTCTGCTACGGTGGTCGCCAATTCAAAACGGCGGCGAAGCGAAGAATGAAAGCCCATGCTTGCGTACTCTACAGCACGATGGTGAGCTGCTCATAAGCCGAAAGCGATAGCGATGGCCATCGCTATTTTGAGCGAAGCAGTATTGCAGTTCAACGTCCTAGCCGCTCCGCCTGGAACGTATTGGCACGACGCCAACATCATTCGCGAAGTGTTGGGCCTCGTCCTGACGCAGGCCACGCGCATGGCGGTGGCTGAGTACCATCAGAGCCGCATCTGGGAACCGATGGGGGCGGAGGCTGACGCAAGCTGGGGTTGTTGATGATAACGATCAAGAGATCGCTTGTTGCTGTCTCAGCGCAACCGTTTTTTTGGAATGGGTGCCACCAACGGCTGGGCTCACGGCCACAGCCTAGTCCTGATCCGAAACTTTCTGCCAGCGTCCTGATGCGCCGGTGTGAGAACGTTCCTCCCGGCCCGGGAGAGCTCACGATGATTCCGCAAGGAGGGTGCACCACATTTGACGTCCAATGTCAGCTATTGCATTGGATTTGGCCACTTTCGTTGGTACGGCTGGATGCGTCATTGCATGAATAATATCCTATGAGTATGTTGACGATCATGCAGATCGTCAGATGGCAAGGAGTCGTTTGTTGGGGCATTCACAGGCCGAAAAAGCGCAAAGTCGAGGGCGGATTCTGAGGGAGGCCGCCGACCAGATCCGAGACGGCGGGCTTGAGTCGGTGAGCGTGGGCAAGCTCATGAAAAGCGTTAATTTGACGCATGGCGGCTTCTACGGCCATTTCGCGTCGCGTGCAGACCTGCTAGCCCAGGCTCTGAAGCGCGCCCTGGTTGACGGCGCGCGTCGGTCACCAAAGGGATCAGGGGGCGCGCGCGCCTTCGCCAACGGAGTTAAAGACTATTTAAGTCGGAACCATCGGGACTCGCGCAGCACTGGGTGCGCAGTTTCGGCGCTGGTTTCCGATGTCGGGCGCGCCGATGCCCAGTCCAAGACGGTCATGGCCGCCTATATTGAGGATTACATCGGTGCCACTCGGCAACAGCTTGGCGACGAAGATGACTCCAGAGCAATGTTTGCCGTCAGCGCCATGGTTGGCGCTCTGGCCCTGTCGCGGGTGATGACGGACTCGGCCCGTTCCGACGCCCTGCTCCACGGCGTGCGCAAACAACTGATGGCTTTCGACGAGCCTAATGAGTCGGCGCGCTCAGGCAACAAGGACTAGGCCTGAGTTGTGGGCCGGGCTGTCAGCGCCCCGGTCTCCGTGGCGCGGTTCAGCATCAGCGCAACCTCGCAGGCCGCTCTCACACGACAGTGAGACCTTGTGGATTTTCGTCGTGAATCGTGAGGATTAATTGCATGGGTGCTGGTCGACACGCCTGTTGGGCAGTGGAAGGCTAACCTCATCCGTACCTCGGCCAGCCGCCGGTCGCCGACCGTCTTTCGGCTTAGAGAGCGACGCGCGGGAGTACCAAAGGTGGTGATCCACAACGCTGTTGGCGGAGCTTTCGGCAACTTCCTCGACATCGAGCCGGAAGTCCTTCAGCAAAATTTCCAGATCAATGTCATGGCGCTGCTGCACCTTGCGAGGTGGGTTGCACCACGGATGGAGGCGGCAGGGGGCGGAGCCTTGCTGGTGACAGGCAACACCGCTGCCTATCGCGGTAAGGCCGCCTTTGCCGGTTTTGCCCCAAGCAAGGCAGCGCAGCGGGTTCTGACTGAGTCCATTGCCCGAGAGATGGGCCCTAGGGGCGTGCACGTGTCCTTCATGATGATCGATGCGGTCATCGACGTGCCTTGGACCCGCGCGCGGTTCGCGGACAAGCCGGATGACTTTTTCATCCAGCCATCCGACATCGCGGAAGAGGTCTGGCACGTCACTCACCAGCCACGTTCCGCTTGGTCATTCCTGACAGAATTGCGGCCCTTCCGCGAGTCCTGGTGATCTAACATTTCGCAGAGTTTCATTTTGTCGATGCCGCCTGGAGGCCATCGAGGCGACGCGACGGCGACGCTGTTGCCCAAGCTATCGGCCCTGAAATCCGGGAGGGCGATCGGGCTGATGGTGCGCCGCACCAAATCCGGGCTAATGAGCTTGCTTCAACGCTGGTTCAAGACGCTGTAGCCCGAAAGGATCGCCCGTATCGCACCTCTGGCGCCGGCACAGTTCCAATGTTTACAGACACTTGACGAAGGAAAATGCCGATGTTCCCCCAAGAAAGTCGCACAGACTGTTGGTTCGGCGAATACCGCCGGGGCTGCTCGCGCGACACCTTTCGAAAATCACATCGACTATGCTTTCTTGATAGAACGTTTCGAGCCCGAGCTCGCCAACCATAGAGAAGGTTTGGTGAAACTCCATGTCGCAGAGCCGCAGAGGAAACTGTCTCCCTGGGCATAGCTCTCCTCGATGATCTGCAGCGGTTGCCCAGAGCCGTCGCCGGACATCACCGACCATAAGTTCAATCTGTCGAAACGTGTTAGATGTAAGCTAATACTCAAACCTGTGCTTGAGCATTGCTGCTTAGGCTGAGGGCTTGGTCGCAAGTGGGCGTGGTTCAGTTACCAATGCAGTCTCGACCTCACGGCCGACTTGCCTCAGCCTCGACAAACTTATCTCGTCCGAGCTCTAACTGTCCGGCGCTGCGAGGCGAACGAGCCCGCCGTCACGCTTAATCTCGCCGAGACTGCGTCGGCGGCCAAGTATTCGCTGGTCATCGACGGAAAGGCTATTCATGGGCAAGGGCTCCTGTGTTCGCAACGGTTTTTCAGTTAACGTCACCATAGTTCCAAGCGAGATTAGTGGAGGCTGATTTAGCGGCGCCCATTTACGACTTTGTACCGTGAAATGGGCTTGGTCGAGCAATTGATACGCCGGAGGTTGCGTTAGCCCAGAGGGATCGACAAGCCGACTTTCACCCGATCCATCGCAACGAATGTTCGGAAGTGTTTTACGTTATTGTTCTGGAAGAAAAGGCGGCGGGTGAGGGCTTCATAATCGCTCATGGATCGGACTGAAATCACTAGCATGAAGTCCGCCTCTCCGGTGACGTAGTAGCATTGCTGCACTTCGGGCGCTGCGACAAAGGAACGCCTCGCCGTCTCGTATAGATCGGTCCGCTCGCTCTCCATGGCGACTTGCGCGAAGAGAGTGATTGGTTGACCTACTTTGGCCGGATCGACTATCGCAACATTTGCCTGGATGACGCCAGTCTCTTCAAGACGCTTAATCCTTCGCTGGACAGCAGGGGCCGAAAGATTGACCTGCTCTGCGATCTTGCGCTGGGACGTCTTATTGTCGCGCTGGAGGAGATTCAAGATCGCCTTGTCCGTCCGATCCAGTGAGATCTCGTCAGTTCTGGAATTTTCGCTCATTTTCCCACCCATTAAGTAGCCAATATCTCATTGTTGCCAGCGAACTAAAGCGCAAATTACACCTCGCTTGCAATATAAATGCAGGAACATTTTCTAGCTCGTGGACCACGAAATGCTTCTCTTGAACGAAAACGTTGAATATCGAACGAAGTTGGATCCGTCCGACGCGGAAACCCTGAGCCTCGCCGCGGCTGAGGAAGTCGAACGCTTCCTTAGCTATCGTGAAGGTCACAAGGAGACGCCATTGGTTTCGTTGTCGAGATCTTGCGGAGATGCTCGGCGTTGGCTCGATCCATATCAAGGACGAAGGCCAACGACTTGGACTGGGAAGCTTTAAGGCGCTCGGCGGATCGTATGCCGTCATTCGCATAGTTCTTGAAGAAGCCTCGCGGGATTTCGGCCGAGAGGTCGATATCTCCGAGCTGCATTCGCCCGAAGTCATTGCCGTCGCACGCAAACTGACTGTAGCCTGCGCGACCGACGGGAACCATGGTCGTTCCGTCGCACAAGGTGCGCAACTTGTCAGCGCCAACTGCGCGATCTTCGTACACTCTGGTGTAAGTGCCGAGCGCATCGCAGCTATCGCGCGGTTTGGAGCCCAAATTATTCGCGTCGATGGAAACTATGATGACTCTGTTGCCGAGGCATCGTGCGTCGCTTCGCAGAACGGCTGGCAGACAGTCTCCGATACTTCATGGCCGGGTTACGAACGAATCCCGGGCTTCGTCATGCAGGGGTATACTGCGCTTCTCAGGGAAACTGTCAGGCAACTCCCCGAGCGACCAACACACGTGTTCGTCCAGTCGGGAGTAGGCGGCATCGCGGCGGCTGTGGCAGGCTACTTTAGCCTTCTTTTTGGCGATGAGCGTCCATTCTTCACAGTCGTAGATCCTTCCCGCGCAGCTTGCGTCCTTGAGAGCGCACGCGCAGGCAAGGCCATAAAAATCGCTCAAGGCGAACCGACGGTAATGGCGATGCTTGAATGCTACGAGCCGTCGTTAGTTGCTTGGCGAATCTTATCCAGAAGCGCCGATGCATTCATGACGGTCGAGGAAGATGAAGCGATCGACGCGATGCGCCGTCTGGCGAACCCGGAAGCGGGCGATCCGGCCATTGTCTCAGGTGAAAGCGGTGGTGTGGGTCTGGCTGCCTTGATCAAGGCTTCTGGCGACCAGGATTTCCGCTCCAAGCTGAAGTTGGGCAAGGACAGCCGCGTCTTGCTTATCAATACCGAGGGGGCGACCGACCCGGCGCTCTACCAGCAACTGGTTGGCGTTTCCCATGAAGTTATTGCGGCACGATCAATCAAACTGGCGGGAGCGCACTGATGACTGAACTTCAGAAACTTAACGAGGAAATGACTTCCTGGAGGCGTGACCTCCATCAGCATCCTGAGTTCGGCTTTGAGGAGAAGCGGACCTCCGCGTTCGTCGCTTCAAAACTTCGCGAGTTTGGCCTCGAAGTCGCTGAGGGTCTTGGAGGAACGGGCGTTGTAGGAACTTTGAAGCGGGGAACGAGCAATCGCTCGATCGCACTGCGCGCTGACATGGACGCTCTACGGATCACTGAACATAGCGATCTGTCCTACAAGTCTAGGAATCCCGGTTTTATGCACGCCTGTGGTCACGATGGTCACACGACCATGTTGCTTGGCGCAGCCAAGCATCTTGCGTCAGAAGGTGGCTTCGATGGAACAGTGCGGTTCGTCTTCCAGCCCGCCGAGGAATGGGGCAGGGGCGCGCTGTCGATGCTAGACGACGGCTTGATGGATCGGTTTCCGTTCGAGGAGATTTACGGGATTCACAATATGCCTGGTGTCCCTATTGGCGTATTGATGACCAAGAGCGGCGCAATGATGTCCGCAGAGGATAATTTCGAGATCATCCTGACTGGCGTTGGTGGCCACGCCGCTCGCCCGCACTGGGGCAATGAAGTTTTGGTTGCCGCCTGCGCTCTTGTGACAAACCTGCAGTCCATCGTTTCGCGCCGGGTAAGCCCGACGGACGTTGCAGTCGTTTCCGTCACTGAACTTTTGACGGATGGTACTCGCAACGCGCTTCCTGGTCTGGCGCGCATCCTTGGCGATGCCCGCAGTTTCAAGCCGGAGGTCAGCGAGACCATCGAGAAGCAGATGCGGATTATCGCCGAATCGACGGCAGCGGCCTACAACGTCTCCGCTGAGGTCAAGTACAGTAGGGAATTCGTGCCACTAATCAACGACGCCGAATTGGCGGAGGAGGTTTTCGAAGCTGGCCGCACCTTCTTGCCATTGGAAGATGTCCGGAAGATCACTGAGCCTTTCACGGGTTCGGAGGACTTCGCGCACTACTTGAGCAGGGTTCCCGGCTGCTTTCTCAACCTCGGTAACGGCGAGGCATCGGCACCCCTCCATAATCCTAGCTATGACTTCAATGACGCTGGTCTGATCTATGGGGTTAAAACCCATGCTGCAATCGTGCGGCGTCGCCTACCGGAGGCCGGTCCCTCCTGAGACGAAGTTCTCCGGCCGCGCATTGACCTTGGTCGGAGAGCCGAGCGCCGACTCTAATCCAACTCAATCTCGAAACCAAAAAAGGGGAATGAAGATGAAACGGTTTCTTTTGGCAGCAACAATGCTCGCAACAATCAGCACTTCTGCGCTCGCAGACATGACTATTGGTTGGGGTGGTCCCATCACGGGCGGCAGCGCCGCGGTGGGCGAACAAACTCTCAACGGCGTGAAACAGGCAGTCGAGGATATTAACGCTGCGGGCGGGATCTTGGGGGAAAAGCTCGTCCTTCAGGTCGAAGACGATGCAGGCGATCCGAAGCAGGCCGTCTCGGTCGCCAACCGACTTGCGGCTGCCGGCGCCCAGTTTGTTATCGGCCACCAGAATTCTGGTGCTTCCATCCCAGCATCGGATGTTTATGCCGAAAATGGCATGTTGCAGGTCACGCCCGGTTCCACGAACCCAAATTTCACGGAACGCGGTCTCTGGAATACCTTTCGCACATGCGGCCGGGATGACCAGCAAGGTACCATTGCTGGAAACTACCTCACGAAGAACTTCGCTGGAAAGAATGTCTTCCTAGTGCATGACAAGACCCCCTACGGTCAGGGGCTCGTCGAGGAAGTCAAGAAATCTATCAATGCAGGTGGTTTGAAAGAAGTCGGCTTCGAGGGCATCTCCGTTGGAGACAAGGACTTCTCGGCGCTGATCGCGAAAATCAAGGAAACCAAAGCCGATGTGATCTATTTTGGTGGTGTCTATACCGAAGGCGGCCTCATTCTCCGTCAGTTGCGTGATCAGGCAAGCAAGGTCGCGATGATTGGTGGCGACGCAATGTTCTCGACTGAATTTTCGGCGATTGCTGGCCCAGCGGGTGAGGGTACTCTGATTACCTTCGGACCTGATGCTCGAAAGGAGCCAGCTGCCGCGGGCGTCATCAAGAAGTTCGCTGACAAGAAGATTGATCCCGAAGGCTTCACCCTCTACGCATATGCTGCCGTACAAGTAGTCAAGGCAGGTATCGAAGCGGCTGGAAAAGCGGACCCGCAAGCAGTCGCTGAAAAGCTCCACAGCGGCATGTCAATCGATACGGTGATCGGTCCGCTTTCTTATACAGAGAAAGGTGACGTCACCCGCTTGGATTTCGTCTTGTACGAACTCAAGAACGGCAAGTTCGAGGAACGAACGTCGAAGTGAGGCCGGCCCAGAAGCTTGGACAACCACCGGCGCGCAGTTGCCATTTGCGCGCCCGGGCACGGATTTCAGCATCGAAGCCGAAAGTATCGCGACCGGCGTGTTCGATAACGCATTCAACTTCCTTCATTGAGCATAGCCCCCCAACAAGCCAAGCGCGTCCCGCGCCGCTCGTCAGTAAGGGGCTAAGCTTCTATGACTGGAATCTCCCGGGGAGCACGAGGGCCTATCAGCTCAGCGCCACTTTCCGTATCACGATGTTTTCTTCGTGAGCCATGATCTTTCCGTTATAATCTGCAGACGGTTCGATGGTAAATACCATTCCAGGTTCGAGAATGGTCGTGTCATCAGGCGCGTTCGACGGAAACTCTGTAACGATCTTCCCAAGACCATGGCCAAACCGACCGACAGTACCGACCTCAAAGCCGCGCGAGGACAGTACGTTGGGCATGAAATAGATCGGCCGCTGTCTTTCCAGGGCGGGCGGCTGCGATGCCTGCTTCAGTCGCCAGCCAAAGAGCGTCATACACGCGTTCCACCTCGCCTGCCGGTCTCCCAAAGGCAAAGTTGCGGTCAAAATCGCAGTAGTAGCCGCCGACCTTCGATCCCGTGTCCAGAATAAGCACGTCACCTTTGCCAAGTACTCTGTCAGTCGGGCCCATAATGATGCTGGTGTAGCCCCCGTGCCCGGATCCGATTGAGAGATATGGTACCGTGTCGGCGCCCTAGCCCTGACACTGGGCCGTCGGTGTTAGTAATCGCCAATGGGGATGCACAAAAGGCTCGTGACGCTGCCCAGCGTGTTGCCCGATTTGTTTGGGAAAGACGCGACGAGTTTCGGCCAAACGCTCCCGCCCGAGACGGCAATCGAGTCCGCGTTAAGTAAGCTATGTTATGCGATACGTTATAGCGTAACATTATTGGTGCGGGCGCTATCGCCGACTTTCTGCATAGACTGATGACTTATGCCGGTTTACGTCGCTACAGGCCGGATATCCTGCTGCATCGCCGTTACATTGGGAGGTTCGAGATTTAGGAGGATACGCAGCGCGAAGAGCTTCCCATGTCCGGTTCGCCGACCCTTGCCCCGCTGCGGAACGAGGTTTTTCGTTCGATCTGGACGGCCTCACAAATATCCAGTCTGGGTTGGCTCGTGGAAACGGTGGCCATCAGTTGGCTAATGGCAACCATTTCGGCGTCCGATCTGATGGTTGCACTGGTGCGCCATGGGCTCTTGTTTGGTGTCGGGTTTTTGCATATATTGCATGTCGGGTGTTTGCAGAAAGAAGTTGACCATGCACCAGCCAAAGACATTGAAGCAGAAAATTCAGAACCGCGTCGCCAGAACGAAGAAGACCGATGTCTTTCTTCCGCGAGATTTTGCTGACCTTAGTGGCGAGGACCAGGTTCTGCGCGCGCTTAGGTCACTGGTCCATGATGGCACTCTGATGCGGTTGGGCTACGGTGTCTATGCCCGAGCGATGCGGTCACGCTTGACCGGTCGGCCTATGGTCTTAAGCGCAAACGGTTTCCACAGTGCGGCACTTCAGGCGCTCAATAAGCTTGGTGTGCCATGGGAGCAGAGCGACAGCACAAAAGCCTTTAATGAAGGCCGCTCTACCCAGATCCCGGTGAACCCGACAGTCAAGGTCAAGGCGCGCTTCAACCGGCGGCTATCTGACGGTCGCACGGAGCTTCGTGTTGAACGGTAAGCCAGACCAGAAAACGCTTCTGGAAGTACAAGACTATTTTGGCCTTCCTTCGCCCGCTCTGGTCGAGAAGGATTGGTTTGTCGTTCGCGCCTTGGCTGCCATACACGATGTGGAGATCGATGGACTGACGCTGGCGTTCGGCGGGGGAACGGCGCTTGGACGCGCCTATCGCCTGCTCGAGCGGATGTCAGAAGACATCGACCTTCGCATAATTGGCGACGGGGCCAACTCGCGCGGAGCGTTGAGGCGTTTTCGAAGAGAGGTGACAGAGAGGCTCACAGCGGCGGGTTTTCAGACAGATGGCCACTGCCGCGTTCTGCATAAAGACAGCTACGTCCGGTATGATCTTCCCTACGAACCCATCGCTAAGGGAGAGGGCGTCTTGCGCCCGGAGATCAAAATCGAGATCGCTGTATTTCCTGTTTGCACCGCACCGGAAAAGCTCTCTGTCTCATCGTTTGTCGCTGAGGCCAGTGGTGCCGACGCCGAAGCCAACGACGTCGCATGCGTGAGACTGGCCGAGACCGCCGCGGACAAGTTCGTTGCGCTTGGGCGTCGGGCTGGCTTCGCTTTCGCGGGACTGGGAGACCTCGACCACACTCTTGTCCGTCACGTTTATGACTTGTCACGCATGGACGGCCACTATGATGCAGCGGAGGCGGCCATGATTGCTTTGAAGACGATGAAGGCAGACGCTGAAAGCCGCGGCGACGAATACCTCGCCTATAAGGCAGACCCCAGGGGTGAAACGCTCCGCGCGTATGAGATCATGTCCAAAAACGAGAGGTTCGCCGAGGGCTATGCGAAGCTGCTCGGTGACATGGTTTATGGTGACAGACCTGAATTCGCATCGGCTTTCGAGAAGGTGCAAAACTTCGTCGAACGCATCCGCGACGCCTAAGGTTCTTCGGGCGTTGGCGCGTCCCGCATTGTCTTCCACCCCAAATCGGAACCAGCCTGGTGTACTTTCGCCAAGAATTCCCTCGGGTCCACAGCCAGGGCTTCGGAGAGCTGGCCAAGAATAGTGACGTTGCAGACATCTCGGCGCGCTCAATGGCACCGATGTGGCGCGTGCTTGAGCGTCCGGATTGATGCGCCTCAGTACCGCTTCATGCCAGGCGATACGGATTTTGCAGCCGTCTCGCAACGCGACCTGATTCAACTTGCCCGCCATCTGAACGACAAGCCGCGAAAGTACATCGGTTACAGAACGCCGGCCGAAGGCTGCCACCCATTTGCGCGAACGAGCATGATCCCCTACCCGCCAAACAGGCATGGTGCACTTGGGTTAGGTTCCCCAGTCCGGCACCCGGCGAACGAAAACGATCAGTGAAGTTATGCAATCAGGATCCGAAGCACGATGGCAATGCCCAGAGATTGGTCCCGTCACGAGGCCGCCGCCAACCAATTTATACTATAGTGAAACAAGCCGCCCACCCTTCTACCGTGGCTCGAGCGGCAACTCCCGTGCTAAGGCCTCCGCAAGCATTGCGGCTGTCGCAGCCGACAGTGTCCACCCCAGATGTCCGTGCCCGGTGTTGTAAAATACACCAGGCATGCGACCTTTTCCGACCTTGGGCATCATATTCGGCATCATTGGTCGCAGACCTGCCCAGGGCACCACGCGCTTCGTACCAACTCCCGGGAAAAGCATGCGTGTCCAATCGACCAAAGGCTTAACTCTATCATCACGGATGTCCCAGTTCAGACCGTTGAGTTCGGCCGTACCTGCAACTCGGAAACGGTCCATTCCTAGTCTGCTTGTGACTATTTTTGCCCGGTCGTCCAGCAGGCTGACCCAAGGCGCCGACTGTTGAGAGATCTCGTCATCGAGATGAACTGTGATCGAGTAACCTTTAACGGGATAGATGTTGACGCGGTCGCCTAGCATCATTGCCAAATCGCGGCTGCCTGTGCCAGCACATACAACTACTGCGTCGGCTTCGATCACCTGAGGCTCGCGTTCGGTCTCCGTGGTCGAATAGATTAACTGGAAGCCGCCGCGCCGCTCGATGCGCCTTATCGTAGCATCATACAGGAACCTAGCGCCGCGGTTCTGGCATGCTTTGGCAAGGCCGGTTGTGTACTTGTGGATGTCTCCGGTAGAATCTGACGGCGTATAGAATCCGCCATGGAACGTTCCGTGCAGCGTCGGCTCAATGGTCTTCATTTCGTTTGCCGTCACCGGCCGTCGATCCAATCCTCCCTCAACAAGCAGGCGGTTTACTACGGTCGCGTGCTCAAAGCTATGCTTGTCCCAGTAAACGTGCAGAATGCCGCGACGAACGTGGTCGAATTCGATCTTTTCCTGTTCCGCAATTTCGAACATGAACTTGCGCGCAGCTATTGCTAGCCTAGTTGTGGCGACGGTGTTCTCGCGATACTTGGAAATGTTGGAGATAAATTCTGCAAGCCAGCTGTACTTATGCCAAGTTGGCTTGGGGTTCATCAAAAAGGGAGCGTCCCTTTTGACCATCCACTTAATTCCCTTCAGGAGGGTCGACCAGTGATTCCATACTTCCGCGTTGCTGGCTGAAAGTTGTCCACCGTTTGCAAGCGACGTTTCCATCGCCGCATAACGCTGACGTTCCACGACGGTGACATTATAGCCAGCGCGTAGAAGTGAATAAGCCGTCGACACGCCAGCTACACCGGCGCCAATAACAACAATTTCTGGCATGTTTGCTCTCCAGACAGATCAATGGGTGCAGATCTTCAAATCTGCGGCTATCCCCAAATCTGTCCTTTTACCTGAGAGCTTAACCGACGCGCTTGACCTCGGCGTTCCCCTTCGGTGGACGCTCGAAGCGTCTCTCTCCAGAGTGTTCGAAAGTACGGTCATTTTTGCCTGAGAGTTTCCTTGGGGGGTTGCTCCGTCGGCGCCGGCGTATGCCGATCTCTCCCGTATTATCTTAACGATATTTCTCTCGTCTCGGCTGCTTTTGCGAGTCAACCTCCGATCCAGGCGATTGTGGCCACGCTAGTTGAGCGAGACGCAGGCAATTGCCTCACCCATGAGGTCGATTACCCGTCTGAATGAACATATCCCCACCTGAACGCGGCGCGCGGGCTGATGCAAGCATGAGGATTGACGACCATCCTGTTTCATGATGTCCCTCTTTTTGTGCGTTGGTAGCTTTGAAGCGCATGTGCGCGGTCTAGGCGGATTTGGGTTGGTCGGCTTCGCCGCGCATGATGGACTTTGCAAATGAGACAAGGACCGCCGCGGCCTCAGAAACCTTTTCCGGAAGAAGGGCGTGGCCAGCTCCATAAATGATTTCCAATGTCGTGAGATGGCCGACACGGTCTCGCAGGAAGTCTTCTTCGGGAACGGGGGCGATCTTGTCAAATTCCGGGGCGACATAAAGGACCGGCAGATTTTTGCCGACTTCGGTCCAGCTGCTGTCCGCCGTCGCATTTGTGGCTGCGAGCTGAAATTGAGAGACCTCTGTGTGCCACCCGCTTAACCAGAGGGAAGCATCGTGCCCCGGAGCGAAGAAGTCGCGCTGCAAATAAAACAGGCGATCTGCGTCCGGCTTGGAATTGTCCGATACGACATTCACAGAAATCAACAGTTCGGGCGATATCGTACTGCCGATAATAGCAGCAAGAAGTCCGACGGATCTGGTCATCGAAGGCCAATGGTGGGCAAGAACCCGCGCGACCCAGTTGCCGAATGCGTGGCCGACCACAAACAAAGCTTCGGGTTTTTCCGGCGCACAATCAGCTTCGATGGCAGCAACGACATCGGCGGCAAGATCGATCAATGTGATGCCTTCGGTCGGGCCTGTGCTTGCGCCTATGCCGCGGGGCTGCGGTCGCAAAACGCGGAATCCCGCCGCAGCAATCATGGGGGCAATTTCATCAAAATCCGAAGCGCCTCTCGCCAGCGAGGGGAGCAGGACAATACGGGGGCCTTTACCTTCGACAAAAAGTTCGACCTGACCTTCAGGGGTCGGGATCAGTTTGCGCTCGAGTTTCGACATTTTTGTAATCCTGTTTTGGTGGAATCCGCAGTCGTCGTGGAGATCGTAAGCTATAGTCCTTGTACGAAGCAGCAGTATGGACCGTTGTCATTGCCGCGGCAAAATCTTGCTTTCCTACTGAGGCTTCGCGCTGTCGAAAAATCTGGTAGAGGCCAAAGAGGGCCGTGACTTTATAGATTGATGCCAGTTGGACAGTGCCGGGTATTTTTCCCGCCAGCCGAGCTTCGGAAACCGAAAGTCAGTGTATTCAGCAACGATAGCCAGGGTAATTGACGACAACCCAAAGGGTTGTTGGGCAAGTCCTGCCTCGACTGTCGCCTCCAGATTTGTCCATATCTTACTTGCCTTCAAATTGAAGGCGTTAATGAGCGCAATCTGCTTTGTCTCCTTGAGAGATTCGATCCGCCATTGCACCAACAGGTCAAGAAAACCATTGCACAGCGCATGCAGCCGAAGCTCTTCAATTCGCCGCTCCGACGAGGAGGGAATGAGTTTAGCACCACCGGCCATATGATCGAGGTACTCGATGATTACCAGGCTATCGTAAAGCACGGTCCCGCCATCCAGAACGAGGGTTGGGAGCTGCCCAAGCGGGTTGTATGGCAATAAAGCCGGGTCGGGCTTACTCGGCGCAACGCGCGTCGGGATCGTTTCCAACCTGTCGCCTAGTCCGAGCTCATGTGCACTTACGATGACTTTTCTTACGAATGGCGATGTCGATGACCAATATAGTCTCATGAAGAAAAACTCCTTAGGCTCTTAATCCGGAACATTGATCGATGCTCGCCTGTGACCAACGTTGTTCCCTTAGTGAACAGCTTGCGATCACTCCAAAGCGCAGGTTCATCGGATCGATCATCAAGCGCATCTTCGCCCGAGTGCGATCGGTTCGATAGAATTGGAAAGCCGTGGGTATATGAAAGCTCCGCCGCCGTCTCCGATGACGTCGCAATAATCCAAATCCAGCCGCGCAAACGTCCTATCGGGCCGGGTTGCGAGCGCTTATGCTTCCCAAGGTCTTCGGCTTACAGGGAGTAAAGTCGGCGGCTTACAGGGAGGAGGATCTCACATGCGTTTCGTAACAAAGTGCATAATCTCTGCAGTCATGAGTGCTTCACTTGTGGCAGTCAGTCATGGAGCGGAAGCCAAGCAAAAGGTGAAGATCGCATGGGTGGGGCCGTTGACAGGCGCCCTATCGGCCTACGGCTTGGGCGGCCGCAATTCCGCGGAACTGGCCATTCAAGTGATGAACGCGAATTCAGCGGCTAACTACGACTATGAGCTCGTGGCGCTCGACGATGAATGCAAACCGAATGTCGGGGTCCAGGTTGTGACCAAGGCAGCGGTTGACCGGTCGATTATTGCGGCAATACCGTTCTACTGCTCTTCAACTGCGATGGCGGCAATTGACATTTTCAACCGTTACAAGCTGCCGATGGTTGTATGGGCGGCTGTGCTTCCAGAAATTACCTATGGCAATAACTATCCCGAGGTGCATCGCGTAACGGGTGCGCTGATTGGTCAGAACAAGGTCGGCGCAAAGTTCATGAAGGATGCGGGTTATAAGACCTTCATCTCCTTTGCTGACTCTACCGACTTTGGCAAATCGACCACGAAATATTTTAGCCTCTATACCGGCGAGGAAGGCGGCAAAATCCTTGCGGGTTTCAGTGTCCCGCCGGATCAGCAGGATCTTTCCGCTGAGCTTACAAAAGTAAAAGAGCTGAACCCTGAAGTGGTTTACTTCGGAGGGCTGGTCCCCCTTGGCGCCAGACTAAGAACGCAAATGGAGAAGCTGGGGATCAAGGCGCAGTTTGAAGGCAATTCTGCGATCATGGGTGATGCTTATATCACGGCGGTGGGACCAGAGTTGGCAGAAGGCACAATTGCGTTCTACGACAGCCCCTCACTCTCGCAAACAGCCGGCGGTAAGTTTTTTCTAGAGAAATACCAAACAGCTGGCTTTAAAGAGGCGCCCGAAGCCTACGGCCATTTCTCTTACGCTGCGACGATGCTTGTTCTGGAGGCGATCGAGAAGGTTGGGCCAACAAGAGCTGCCGTGACCGCGGAGCTCGGTAAGACGAAAGATCGCCCGTCCATCGTGGGACCCATCACCTTCGACGATCATGGTCAAAACGTAACGCTTCAGACCACCAAATACATAGTTCAGGACGGCAAATGGATCGTTTGGGAAGATAGCGAATATGCGAGCGGAAAGCGGAAGTTGAAGAATCTGGAGTGACGCCGATGCCGGTACTCTGTGCCCTCGTTAATTTCCATCACGTGAACAGGACAGTAGCATGGCCACTTGGATCCAACACATAATAAACGGCCTCATGCAAGGCACCGTCTACGGGCTTGTTGCGATGGGATTCACGATCTTTTTCGGTGTGATGAACGTCATTAAGTTCTCCCATGGGGATGTCTTCACGTTTGGCGCATTTGGGGGTCTGGTTGCCGTATGGATGGCCGATGCAATCGGCTTGCCGATTTGGTGTCAACTCCTGCTCGGATTCACAGTGGCAATCTTGTTGGCCAGTGTACTGGGAGCCTTGATCTCCAGAGTGCTCATTCTTCCGCTGCGCAATGCGCCGCCTCTCAACATGCTTCTTATGACCATGATGGTTGGAACCGCGATCCGCGAAAGCATTCGTCTGTTCTTTCCGAACGGGTCCAATCCGCAACGCTTCCCTTCGTTGTTGCCAGCGGGAGGATATGAGTTTCTGGGAGCTCATGTGCGATTGGACGGAATGCTCCTGATCTGTGGCGGGGTGGGATCAATCGCCCTCGTCTATCTGATTATCAACAGAACGCGGTTCGGGTTGGCGATGCGTGCTGTGGCTGAAGACTTAGAGACTGCCAGCATGATGGGAATTAATTTTGAACGTATTGCGCCTCTTACCTTTGCGCTCGGATCCATGACGGCGGGGTTCGCCGGCATCATGTATGGAATCTACTACAGCGAGGTCAGCTACAACATGGGCTTGTTACTGTCTGTCATAGGTTTCTCAGCTGCAATTGTCGGCGGCTTGGGAAACATTTGGGGGGCGATCCTCGGAGGATATCTTTTTGCTGCTTTGCAGACTTTGGTTGTCGCAGCGACGCCCTCTCTGAGTGAATACAAGAACGTAATAGGATTCGCGATAATGATCATACTAATTACGTGGCGGCCCACCGGCTTATTGGCCGAGCGTACCAGTGAGAGAGTATAGCCATGTATATATTTGATACGGCGCCAAGGCGAATTGCAGCCCTGCTGGCTACATTGATTGTGGCGACCGGCGCTTTGTCGGCAGTCATTCAGATAACGGACGAGACGCTCTTCATTGTTGTGTTGCTCGTCATTATCGCCGGGACGTGGCTTGCGCATCGCGCAGGATTACTGCTTGGGGCGGAACTTGCAGCTAAGGAAAAACCAAATTTACTTCTTGCCGGTCTCCTGGTGTCCGCAATTGTTTTGATCGTCGCCTTGCGCGAAGATATCTTCGGATTGCTGATGCTTGCAACTGTCCTCATCTATGTTCTTGCTTGTTTCGGCCTGACAATCCAGATGGGGTTCGCTGGATTGACGAATTTCGGGGCCGCTGCCTTTATGGGGACCGGTGGTTACACGGTCGCAATGCTTGGACGCTTCGGCGAGGTGCCGGGCTTGATATCCTTGATTTGTGCAGGTGCGGTCTCCGTCGTGATTGGATTTATTTTGTTGGCCCCGGTTCTTCGAACCCGAGGGCACTATGCTGCGCTGACCACCCTGGCGTTCAGTGTCATGTTCACGGTTTATGTAGAGGCAAGTGATGTGCTCGGCGGCCCGCAGGGAATTAAGGTCCCAGGCCTGGTGCTCTTCGGCTGGGATTTCAGCAAAGACATTCTCTTGGGTGGTTATACCTTCAACTCGTTTGCAAACTATGTGATTTTGACCGGGGGCCTGGTCGGATTATCCGGCCTGCTACTCGGATTGATGAACCGGTCCTGGATCGGCGTGTGGCTGGACGTGGTTCGACTGGATGAAACAGCAGCCTCGATCTTTGGTTTGCGCGTCTGGTATTGGAAGCTCCTCGCCTTCACCCTGGGTAATTTTCTGCTCGGGCTGGCAGGGGCGATCTATGCGCAAATGACCGGCTTTATCGCGCCTGCGAATTTTCAGCTGGGCGACAGTCTGGCCATTGTGTCGATCCTCATTTTGGGAGGCGTTGGAAACATATGGGGCATCCTTCCCGCGACGCTTTTGGTCGTGCTGCTGCCGGAGAAGCTCCAGATTGTTCAGGAGTATCGTTTCCTCATATTCGCGTTGGTGGTGGTGTTCGTCCTTATTGTGCGCCCTTCCGGGCTATTGCCTCGACGACTGCGCCGCTTGCAGGAAGGTGCCACAGCATGAATGATACCGTCCTTGCAACCCGTGGCTTGACCGTGCGTTTTGGCGGCTTGTTGGCCCTGAACGACCTCAATATCTCCATTTCAAGGGGAGATGTCATCGGCCTTATCGGCCCGAATGGATCGGGAAAAACCACGTTTTTCAACACGATCAGCGGCTTGGTTCGGTCCAGCTCCGGATCGATTACCTTCGAAGGTTCCGACACCACGAAAGTGAAGGTTGACCAGCTCGCATCGCGAGGCCTGGCGCGGACATTTCAGCGCTCGCGGCTTTGCCTCCCCCTCTCGGTCTTCGACAATATCGCCATTGGAGCGCAGGAACGCGTCTGTAGCACCTTGTGGCACAACATAGTGCGACGCTCTGCTTTCCACGCTGAACTTCGCCACCTCACGCAGGAGATCGAGGACTTGCTTGCCAAATTCGATGATGGCCTGGCCAAGAAGATGTTTGCGCAAGCTGAAACACTCGGGATGATTGATCGCAGACGGGTTGAGATTTGCCGCGCCCTTCTTGGAAAGCCTTCGCTGCTTCTCCTCGACGAGCCATCTGCGGGGATGACGCACGACGAAACGAACCAGCTTATGGATGAAATCCTGGCGATCCGACCAAAATTCGGAAACCCGACAATTGTGATTGTCGAGCATGAGATGGGTCTCATCGAGCGCGTCACCGACCACTGCATCGTTTTGAACTATGGACAGAAGATTTGCGAAGGAACCTTTAAACAGGTGGCAGCCGATCCTGCAGTCCGACGCGCATATTTGGGGGAGTCATGAACCCGATTCTTACAGTTCGCGGCGTTTACACCGCCTATGACAGCGTCGACGTTCTGACGGGGGTCGATATAGATGTTCTGCCGGGACAGATAACCTGCATTCTCGGGGCAAACGGGGCGGGCAAGTCGACTTTGATCCGATCGATCCTGAGGCTCACACCGCCCCGGGCCGGTACCGTCACTTTCAACGGAAA
The DNA here is from genome assembly GCF_025452195.1 of Phyllobacterium zundukense. Classification (NCBI taxonomy): domain Bacteria; kingdom Pseudomonadati; phylum Pseudomonadota; class Alphaproteobacteria; order Hyphomicrobiales; family Phyllobacteriaceae; genus Phyllobacterium; species Phyllobacterium zundukense. The sequence continues at coordinate 395,463 of NZ_CP104970.1, forward strand.
CACCCTCGACAGATTGAAGACCCACGAGATTGTTCGTCTCGGTATTGGCTGTATCCCCGAAGGCCGCCGGATCTTCGGTCGCATGACCGTTGAAGAAAATCTCCACGTCGGCGCTTACAATGAGCCATCCAGCGCCAAAATTCGCGCCCGTTTGGAGCGCGTGTTTCAGATCTTTCCGCGCCTGAAAGAACGCGAAAAGCAGATTGCAGGCACCCTGTCAGGCGGCGAGCAGGCAATGGTGTCGATCGGACGCGGATTAATGACGGACCCGCATATGCTCATCATCGACGAACCGTCGCTGGGGCTCTCACCGCTCTTCGTGCAAGAAAACTTCAATGTCATTCGCGACATCGCAAAAACCGGCGTCACCGTGCTCCTGGTCGAGCAAAACGTCAATCAAACCCTCGCCATTGCCGACTATGGATATGTCCTGCTGCAAGGCCATGTCATCGTCAAAGGATCAGCAGACTACCTCAGGTCAAATACCGAGGTGCAGCGCGCTTACTTCGGAGGATTGAAATAGACCGTTGAGCACCAGCCATCCCATACGCCGCAAAAACCGTGACGCGACAATGCATCCAAATCTTGTCCCATTTGAAGACAGCAATCGCCAAGCACCGCAGGACTTCAGCTTTCTGTCACTGATCGGCGATCAGTTGCCTGAGGGACCGGCCGAAAGATGTAATGACTATGGTTTGGCGTGCGTTTGTGTCATGGCCCCAGACGAGGCCGTCCTCCGGGTTCATCTGATCGGCGAGCCCCCCGGAGCCCATCTCTTAGCTTTTCACGGCCGATGCGGCCGCCAAACCGGAGTTTTTGATGTCCCATGAATTCTCTCTACAACGTGCCATCGACTACGTGGACAATGGTGCATTGATACGCGATCTTGCGAGCCTGGTTGCCCGGCCCTCCGTCAGTCAGAATGAGGGAAAGCCGGAAAATCTTATGGCCTATCTCACAGAAGATATCGGGCCGCTGCTAAACCGCTACGGCTTTGCTACCGAGATCCACGAAAACCCGCTACGCGGGGGCGCGCCTCTGCTTGTGGCGAGTTATGTCGAAAATAGAGCTTCACCAACGGTGCTCATGTATGGACACGGCGATGTGTGCAACGGCGAGCAGCATCGCTGGCGCGACGGTTTGCGGCCTTTTGAACTGGTTCAGGAGGGCGACCGGCTGTATGGCCGGGGAACGGCGGATAACAAGATCCAACATTTGATAAATGTGGTGGCTTTAGGCCTCCTTCTTGAAACCAATGGCAAGCTTGGCTTTAACGTAAAGTTCCTATTGGAAATGGGAGAAGAAAAAGGCTCTCATGGCCTGCGCGAGTTTGTGACCGCCAAGCGGAACGAGCTTGCTGCTGATGTCTTCATCGCTTCAGACGGCCCCCGTCATTCACCAGCGACTCCAACTGTCTTTTTGGGATCCAGGGGGACTATCGCATTCGAAATGGTCGTACGACTGCGGGACAGCGATTCTCATTCGGGTAACTTCGGTGGGCTGCTGGCTGATCCCGCGATCATTCTTGCCCACGCCATCGCAAGCATTGCGGACGCGCGAGGGGTGGTTCGCATTCCCGAGTGGCTACCAAATAGCCTGACAGATGATATCCGTGAAGCGCTTGTAGATCTTCCGCATCCGTTAAATGATCCTCATTGGGGCGAGCCTTACCTCACGCCGCCAGAGCGAGTCTATGGCTGGAATTCGTTCTCGATCCTTGCGACATCTTCGGGATCTATTGACGCTCCGCAATCAGCCATCTCTGGTGAAGCCAGGGCCATTGGACAGTTGCGCTTCGTCGTGGGCACCGAAATGAAAGACATCTTGCCTTCCTTGAGGCGACACCTCGACGCCCATGGCTTCCGAATGGTCAAACTTTCGCAGATTGACGAGCCGTTCAAGGCCACCCGGCTTTCGCCCGGCCATCCCTGGGTGCGCTTCGTTTGTGACTCGATCGAGAAAACCATTCACAAGCGCCCCCACGTCCTGCCAAATCTTGGAGGCTCGCTGCCGAACGACATCTTTGCCGACATACTCGGATTGCCCACAATCTGGATACCTCATTCCTACGCCGATTGTGGACAACATGGGCCTGACGAGCACGCCTTGCTTTCGATCGCGCGCGAGGGAATCAAGATAATGACCGGCATTTTTCTCGACATTGGCAAATGCGCACCAGGTCGTAGCCGCCATAGGGAGGCGTGATAACAATCGGCTGCACTTCTGCTAAGGCTGCTGCCAGCAATTCACCTCTGAAGGAGGGTCATCGCCGGCGCGAGAGTTCAGCGTGGCACACCCCAACGATTCCCGCGGCGGCAATCGCGTTCGGGCCGAATGTGCTGCAACAGGGCTGCGTCTAGTTTCCCGATCAGGAGACGAGATTCCCGGACAAATTCAACTTGCACTAGCCTCCCAAGGCAATGTGGTTGCCGTCGAACCTGTTTCGACGGCAGCCACATCTTGTGGTCCTGAAGACAGGCGGGGTGTGAGGATAGAAAGCATCAATATTCCGGGACGGAGTGCGCGACGACAGCGCGACAACCATCCAGTCCAGTTTCCGGAATGCGAGCTGCCGGCAGCGTGACGCCACCCCCTCTCTACTCATTCCAAAAACATTTAAACCGACTGCATAGCTGTCGGTTACAGTGGTTGCGAATCCAAATCGACGCTTTTGGTTACACCAGGGCTTCCAGCTTTGATTTGACGAGACTTACGCGTTGGGTCAGACCGGGCGCTCTATCCGTATTTTCAATCGAGTCTAAGTTTCTGCCCTTGCCGATCTCAAGCAGTTCAATCATCACCCTGATCTCGTCTGGGTGAAATATTGGTTCGGGCGAGTACCCCAAGCTGTGGAGGCGGTCCTCGATCCCCAAAGCGTAGTTCAAAGAAGGGTCGCGTGAGTTCTTTACTTGTTCTATGCCGTCGCGGACTAACCACAATAGACTTGGAATATCCAAAGCACTAAGGCCAAGTTCAATTTTTTCGTCAATCATACCGACTCCCAAATCCAAAATTGCTTGGCAATCAATCGGTTCCGTTGACGGAAATCAAGGCCTGCATCAAGCTGGCGCCTAAAGAATTGGATGTAAGTCTCGCCACTAGAAGGGTCGAAGCCGGATTTGGTGGGCCTTGCGCAGAGAACCAGGCTCCGGCAGGAGCTCGCTAGCGACTTTATCTCCGATGATCGAACGAGGTCATTCTGTTTCCTCCGGTTTCAGCTCTTGGATCTGATGGCGAGGCAGGAACGACGGAGCCGGCAAAGCTCATAGTGCCCAAGGTCGTCAGGCTTATGGAGACGGATTGGGAATTCGCGAAAGCGAAGCGACAGGAGGACTTGCCACTGCGGTGTGATCAGTTGCGATCAGCGCGCTAGGCTTATGGTCGCCGATTTAGCGTAACTTCGCTTCCAGTTCTCCCTTTCGTTCCTCCCAGTCAGGCATTACCGTTCGAAGCAATTTGCTCCACTCTTCGCCGTGATCTGGGTAGAAAGCGTGCGCTAGTTCATGACAAATCACATAGTCGATCAACCTGAAACTGGCACGCACCAGGTCGACGTTGAGCACCACCCGTCCTCCAGGCGTGAAGCTACCCCAGCGCTTTGACATTCGGCGAATTATCATTGGGGGGCGCTTCAAACCTTTTCGAATGAACGGTTCCGCGACAATTTCCAACCGTTGTCGGAACACTTCTCGAGCGCGGAGTGCATAATATGCGTGAAGAAGACGTCTGCAATGGGGCTGATCGTCGGTCGAACGGGCACTGATCACCATTCGCCCGCCCTCAATTCTCACGTGTGGATCATTGGATTGCTCGATTGCTAACCGATACTGTCGGCCAAGCAAAAGATGGGTCTCGCCAGAAATAAACCGGCGCGTTGGCGTTAGTTTTGGTCTCTGGGCAATCGTGTCAATCTGAGCGAATATCCAGGCGCTCTTTCGGTGCGCTCTGCTCCGAATTTCGTCGATTTCCTCTCCTACTGGCGCAAGAATGGCCACTTCGCCAGTCGGACCAACATCAATTCTGAGAACACGTCTATCCGTGCGGCGAAGTTCGGCGACGATCCGACGCTTACCCCAGCATATTTCGATCTTTTCGCTTATGGAATGATCGCGCATGATCGTCCTTATTGCGCCAACCGCACGCGAGCCGATGCGAGGACATCGTCGACGATGCCATCAAGTATGGCAGGATCGATCACAATTTCACGCGTGCCGCGCAACTCTTCAAAGAAGAAGTCGTCGATGTCGTTCCGAATACCGTTCTCGACATCACGATCGTATTGCCAACCGACCTTGCGACGTTTCTGCACAATCCGACTGATCTCAAGTGCGATGTCGGCAGCCAATTCGGTGTTACGAACACCAGCCTTTTCCAGATTGCGCTTCGCCAACCCCCAAAAGGCCTGAGCATGGCTATCGTCGCGAAGACGCCCCGGAGTCGGATCGGTTTCGTCCTGCCTCGTCTGAACCTTGTCGCGCAACTCCTTGACCTTTGAAAGATACGTCAGGTCGTTGATGCGCCCTTTGTGAAAATCTGCGATCGTGTCCCGAACGAGCTTGGAGAATTTTTCGAAGAAAGTGGGATCTTCATCCCATTTCTCCTCGATCGAACGCGTCAGTTGATGCGCGATCGTGTCAGCAACCGACGCATCGCTTTCCGTCCTTTCCTGCCGTCGTTCTTCAATAGCGATATCGTCGAAGATATTCAGCGGCGAGACCAGCGTGACAACGTCGCGCGCGATGACATGTCGGTCCAGCAACTGGCGGATACGTTTCTCATAGTCTCGCCAGTCCACGCGCTCTGCATAGCGAAGGCTGACCGCAGCACGCAACGAAACGAACCGGCCGAGGTCGTCCTTCCATCGCTTAAGCAGCTCCGGCTTCGTCGCCTCGACAAAGGCTGGCGAGGCGAGTGCCACGCAAAGGGCGCTGGAAAACGCCGAGAGGCGTGCGTAAAACTCGGTCCGAATCTCCGCGTCGGCCAAGAGGCGAGCGAAGGCTTCGGCATCGAAATTGTTGGAAACGGATTTGAACACGTCCAGCAAGACAGCATGGGCGCCCGGCACCTTATTCGCCTCATCCCGAATAGCCAATACGCTGGTGGCGATGTCCTCTGGGCTAAAGCCTTGGAGCGCATCGTAGCTGGCGAGTGCGTCGCCAAGGTCCTTGAGCACCCCCGTGTAATCGATGATGAAGCCGAAGGGCTTATCCGGCGCGCCGTCTTCGTCAAAAACGCGATTGACCCGCGCGATGGCCTGCAACAGACCATGCTCTTTCAGGCGGCGGGCCAGATAGAGCACCGTGTTGCGCGGCGCATCGAAACCAGTGAGCAACTTATCAACGACGATGACGATGTCCGGATCGGCTGGACCTTTGAACTGCTCGACGATGGTGCGGTTATAGGCGTCCTCGCCACCGTACCGCTCCATCATCTTGCGCCAGAACGTGCGGACGAGATCGTCGTCGGCCCCATCGACCTCATCTTCACTTTCCCGCATTTCCGGAGCGGAGATCACGACCTCGGTCGTAACGGCACCGAATTCGTCGAACAGTTTCTTGAGTAGGATTGCCGCTCTCTTCGATGATGCCGCGAGTTGTCCCTTCAGCCCCGTTCCCTTGAAGTTCGTCGCGAAGTGTTGGCCGACATCGAATGCGATGGATTGAAGCCTCGAATCGACGCCCTCGATTTCGCGCGCTCGGCTCATCTTTCGCTTCAGGTCGGCACGCTGGTCTTCGGAAAGACCGCGGGTGTGGACCTCGAACCAACGGTCGATTTGCGCATCATCGACATCGGTGACGACTTCCCGCCCTTCATAGAGCAGCGGCACGACTGCCTGGTCGGCGACCGCGTCACGCATGGAATACGAGGGCTGAACTAGATCGCCGAACTTGGCGAAGGTGCTCTTCTCCTTTTTCGCAATCGGCGTGCCGGTAAAGGCGATGAAGCAGGCTTTGGGTAGCAACTCACGCATGCGGGCGTGCAGGCTGTCGAGGTTGCCATACTGGCTGCGATGGCTCTCGTCGACCAAGACGAAGATGTCGGACGACGTATCGACGACGCGTCGTTTGTTCAGTCCCGCTCGGAACTTATGGATGAGGGTAGTGACGACTGGCGTCATGTCCTCGATCAGAGTCAGAAGGTTCTCGCCTGTCGCCGCCCGCTTCGGCTCCTGGCCGGTGGCGCGGAAGGTCTTGGTGATCTGGTCATCGAGATCGGTCCGGTCGGTCACGATGACGATGCGCGCCTGCGGGTGGGCCATGACGATGGACTTGGCCAGCATGACCATGGTCAAGCTCTTGCCCGAGCCCTGAGTATGCCAGACGACGCCCCCCTTGCGCCGCCCGGCAGTGTCGCGTTCTGCCGTGCGTTGCAACAGTGTCTCGACCGTCGCGACCTGCTGATAACGAGCAACCTTTTTGTGCGGACCGTCGAACAGCATGTAGCGACGAACAAGCCGCATGAAGCGCTCCGGACGGCATAGCCCGACGATCGTCTCATCCAGCGGTGTGACGAAGCGGTAGTCTTCCATCAATTCGTCGTGCCGCTTCATGTACGGCGCAAAGTCGAGGGCCACACGCTTGCCTTCTACGGTATCGAGCGGGCGATTGACCACCTGTTCGGCGAAGCCCAGCGGATCTTCGCGCTCCTTCCACACGCTCCAGAGCTTGCGCGGGGTGCCCACCGTGCCATAGCGTGGATCATGGCTATTGGCTGACAACAGGAGCTGGGCGGAATAGAAGAGGGCGGGAACGCCTTCGCCGACCTTCTGATTGCGAATCTGCTGGCTGACGCCCTGGTCCGCTGCGACATGCGAAGCTTTGACTTCGATGACCCCCAATGGAATGCCGTTAACGAAGAGGACGAGATCAACGCGGATCGTCGGGCCGCCCGGCTCGCTCACTGTATATTCGCTCGTCACCTGAAAACTGTTGGCGCGCCAGTCGTTCCAATCTATGAATTTGAACGGCCACTCTCGCGATGTGGCTCCCATGGTTTGCGGCAAGGCTATGCCGAGCATGAGGTCGTCGGTCATTCGCTCATTGGCGCGCACCACGCCCTCTGGAATTCGATCGGCGAGCCGCCGAACCGCAGCGTCGATGTTGGCTTCGGAGAACGAATGCACGCGCCCATCGACTTGAATGCGATTGATGCGTGCGAGATCGGCCCGGAGTTGGGTTTCCAGGAATGGTAGACTCCGGCGCCGGTCGCGCCATTGATCGGCCTCGGCCCGTGAGACATAGCGCCAGCCGCAGTTGATCAACGTGTGCAGCGCCTGAAGTTGCGCGCCTCCCGCTTCTGAGGTGGTGAACTCGGGTGAACGGGTCAATGTTCTACCCTCATGAAACGAGGCAGGCGAATGTCATTTTTTTCTTTATTTTCAAAATTATAAGCAAGAACTTGTGCCGTTCGTTGTGTAAAGCGCGCCACCAACCAGTCAACAAAATGTTGACTTTTGGCCAATAGGATGCATATGAACACTACGAGTTCACTGCCTATCGGCTTTGAACCTATCGAGGCTTCGGACGCTGAGCCAGCGTAGCAAATCAGCGTCCGCATCTCCCTTTCACAGCGCATTGAGGCAATCCTCCCTGTTCCACAACGGGGATTGGCGGATTTTGCCGATGCTGTTGTCGGCGAGGTAGCACGTCACGAAATTGGCCTTCAGTGTGCCGTCGGCCTTTTTGCCAAGGCGGATCACTACAACGAAGTCACCGAAGACGACGCTGACACAGCGCGTCGGATCGTAGCGACCGTTCTTTTTGTCCCAGCCTTGAAACCGCACTGCAGCCGGATCGGCGAGCGTTGCGGCAATCCAGCCCATCCGCTGCGCACGAACCTGCGATAGTGTCGTATCCTTGACGCCTTTGCGCAGCGTGCTTTCGAAGAAAGAGTGATCAAAATCCTCCTTCTTGAAGTAGACGCGGATGCCGTCGTGGGTGGTGATCACCCCACGGCAATAAGTACCCTCGAAATTCTGCCGATACTCGGCGTCAGTCGCAAGAACGAGAAGCGGTGGCATTACCAACCCCCGCCAAGATTGATCTTGAAAATATTGAATTTCTTCTCCGCAGCGCCCGTAGGTGCAAGCGGCCCTCGCAGGTCAAGACGCGCCTCCAGGCGGTTGACGAGACTTTCCTTCGCCGTGCCGGTCTTCAACGTGTCGTTCAGTCGGCTGCTGGCAGCGCCGAGCAACACGTCACAAAGCTGCAAGAGCACGACCTCGGGCGACGGAAGCGATTGCACATCGGCGATGGTCGCGGATTTGTTGGCGTAATCGAGACAGCGTTTCAAAACCCGGAGCCGTGTGCGATCGCGATTGCTCTTCAGGTCGCAGTAGATGCGGTATTCATTGAAGTCGAGAATCCAGTGGTGCAGGAGTTGATAATAGAACTTGTAAAAACCCAGTTCCCCGTCGCCATCGTGCAGCGCCATGTCGACCTGCGTGCGATCCACCGCGATGCAGCGAAACCGCATATCCATGCCGTAGCTCATGAACAGGTCTACGAGCTCGTGATAGAAGTCCGCCTTGGCGGGCGAGATCTTGGTCCATTTCGCTTCGCCCCACACGCCATGGCGCTCACGCAAGCGCCCGATCTTCTCCTTGGCGTCCTCACGCAGCTCTGCCGGCAACCAGAGGCTGCCAATCATCAGATAGCGGGCGCGGGGCTTGGCCGACGTGAACAGATCCGGTTGGGCTTCGTCGCAATAGACCTCGAATTTCATGACCGCCCTCCAACCTTCAATAGGGGAGGCGTCAGTGCTTCCGGATCGAAGCGCTCATCGAGCCGCCACTCGCCCGTGAGCAGCTTTTGCATCAGGCCGCGCTTCTGCGTCCGAAGACCCGATGCGGACTCTTTTGTCGCATTGAGGTCTTGCTCGACAGCGGTAAGGAACTGACCAATCCGCTTCTGCTCGCGGATATCGGGCACCCTCAGCACCATTTCGGCTAGGCCGTCGAAGTAGATCCTGGTACGAACGCTGCCACTGCCGACAATAACAAGATGATCACGCCACCGCTTTGTCCCGATCAGAAAGCGCAGAAAGTCAGGGTCGGCTCTATCTTTGCGGGCGCGGAACACGACATAGTCGGGGCTGACCAGAACGTCCTGATCGTATCGTGACGCGGCGATCGAGCCAATGTTCAAACGCATGGGGTTGTAGGCGATGGCTCGCGGCGGCACGATCAGATAGCGCCGAAGGTCGGCGGCCATCACGTGCGAGCGCATGGGAACCAGACCTTCGCCCTTGATCACCCCCATCACTCGGTCTGGGCCGTGGCCGGCGGTATTACGCAGCTTCAGCTCTTCGGCAATTTCGCTGAATTCAGCGGGCGCCCATAAATTGTTGCCTTTGTCTGCTGACTGGAAGGTTTCGATCAGCCGGATGCGAGCGGCATCAAATCGGCGCTGCTTGGCGCCAATCAGACGTTCCGTCTGGTCAATGGCCTGATCCCAGGAGTCAAGAATGTCCACAATGCGCTGTTGTTCTTCAGGAGGCGGAAGCCATACATCAATCTTCGACAATGTCTCTTGGCTCAAATTTGTGATGTAGCTCCCACTACCACGCTCATGTAGTGCCTTTTTGAATAGTTCAGACTTCACAAAATTAAGCCAAAACCGAGGGAGTATTTCCGTTGATACCAGGCGCATACGAATGGTGAAGCCTGAAAACATCACCTTCTCATTGCGAGGAAGCACCATTGCGCAACGTCCGATTAGATCTCGGCTGCCATTTGATCGGACAAAAACAAAGTCTCCATCGCGGAGATAGTCGTCAGCATTCGGGGTATTTGCCAACGTGACACTTGGCATCTGCTGGAAGTCGGAGATAATAGATCGAGAAGCGAAATCGGAAACGCCCAAGACCTTCACGACTTTTCCGGCAGATTTTGCCGTAAAGTTCACACCATTTCGAAATTCGGCATGATCTCCAAGAACGATGTTCTTCCATCCATCAGAGAAGAGGGCGCTCATGCTTCACCCCCTTCCGCAATCCTGCGCTTCCGCCAATCGCCGCAGGTCTGGCCGCTCGCTTCATGGCGCCAATAGCGAGGCCCGCTGACATTGCCGCCGTAGACGACTCGCGCTGCACCCGATGGCGTATCGAAAGCCGTATCGGCGAGAAATCGAAGAAACTTGGGGTCTTCTGCCGGAGACAGCTTCCCTTCAGATATCATCTGCGCCCTGCGACGCTTTAGGCCTTCCTCACAACTCGGCACTTCCTGTGCCTTTGCAATCGAACCAGCTAGCACGACAAATTCATCACCGGCTTCTCGCGCTCTGGCATTGGTGCCGGATTCTGTGAAGATGAAGATCGGAGCGGCCTGGTTGCTGATAAATGCGGGTGCAGTGGCAACCTCAGGACCAGCACTTCGGGCAGATAGAATCCCATCCTGCCCTGCTGGCCGCAGCACGTCGAATCCAAGTACCGGCAACAGAATTTCGATTTCTTCGAGCACCCGCTCCATGTCGGCGATTTCTGGTTCCGGCAACCCCTTGAACGGCGGTTCTGTACCATTAATGAGCTTGGCCCGGCCCGCGCCGCGAATGGCGGCGATGATCCGGCTTTCCAGATACCGGCCATGGGCCTTGGTCAAGTTCTCGTCCTTGGAGACGATCAACACAGCCCGCGTGAAGAACTCTTTCGACTCGTCGGCGTCATGTGCTGCCAGCCGCGTCTTCACCTTGTCGCCTTCGCCGACATATACGCGCTGTCGCCCCGGCAAATCCGGGTCCGGCCCGACTAGGAGGTAGAGGCCCGTGCGGCTCGCCTCTTCACGCCGGATCAGATCGGGCAATGCCGTGCGCGAGGCGACAGCAGCCCGCACGGAGGAGATGCCAAGTTCGGCCGTGATCACGCCGGACGGCGAGCCATCAACCAGATAAAGTTTCAGAGTGCGTCCGCGCCGGGACATCGCGCGCGAGGGAGCTTCATACATCGATGCCGAGCTCCTTCAGATAGATATTCATCTTCTTCCGTGTCTCGGCAAGCTGGGCTTCGAGGGCGCCGATTTCCTTCTGAACGCCCTGGAGATCGACCTCGGGCTCGGGTTCGAACGTATCGACGTAGCGCGGAATGTTGAGATTGAAGCCGTTGGTCTCGATCTCCTCGAAGGTAACCTCACGGGAATAGCGGTCAATCACAGTCCGACTGCGATAGGTGTCGACGATCCTTTTGACGTTTTTCTCCGTCAGCCGGTTCTGCTTCTTCCCGGGCTCGAAATCGCGGCTGGCGTCGACAAACAAAATGTTCCGCTCGTGCGACCGCAAGCCGCCGGCTTCGCGCGCCTTGTCAAACACCAAGATGCAGACCGGAATGCCGGTTGTTGGGAAGAGCTGTCCCGGCAGACCGATGACAGCATCGAGCAGATTGTCGCGGATCAGCTTTTCTCGGATCTTGCCTTCGGCCCCGGAGCGGAACAGAACGCCATGCGGAGCAATGACCGCCATGCGCCCGACCGTCGGCTGGGTAATCGCCAACATGTGCAGAATGAAGGCATAGTCGCCGCGGCTCTTGGGCGGCATGTGTGGAGTGAAACGCTTGTAAGGATCAGGAAGCGCGTTGCCTTCCGAGTCCGTATTCCCCCACCACTTGTCTAGGCTGAACGGCGGATTGGCGACCACCACATCGAAGCGCATCAGGTGGTCGCTTTCGATCAGCGTCGGCGAATTCAGCGTGTCGCACCAATCGATGCGCGCGCCATCTTGCTTGTGTAGCAGCATGTTGAGGCGCGCCAACGAGCGGGTGCTCCCATTCGATTCCTGTCCAAAGAGTTGGAAATTGCCATCCGGGACTTCCTCACCAGCTCGCAGCAGTAGTGACCCGGATCCGCAAGCGGGATCACAAATCCGATCGCCAGATTTTGGGTTTGCCAGCTGGGCAACGACCTCAGACACAGTTCGCGGAGTGAAGAACTCTCCCGCCTTCTTGCCGGCGTCCGATGCAAAGCGTTCAATCAGAAAAATATAGGCATCGCCCAGAATATCCTCGGAGGTGTCAGACAGGTCCAAGCCCGGCTTGGCAAAATCCTCCAGAAGCGTCTTCAGCCGTCGGTTGCGGTCCTTCGTTTGCCCCAGATTGGTTTCAGAATTGAAGTCGATCGCTCGAAAGAGGCCGCCGAGCTTGCCTTCGTTGGCCTTTTCAATCTCGTCCAGAACGATGTTGATCAGTTCGCCAATATTGTCGCGCGCGCGGCGTTCGTGAAGGCCATAGAAATCGCCGAGGAAGCTCTCCTCCACCTCGTTGGTCTTGCTATTCTTCAAATCCACCGTCGGCAGCTTGAAACGCTCGCGATCAAGACGGCGCTGAATGCGAAGCTCGTCGCCGCCATATTCGCGACGAAACTCTTCGACGTGCTTCCGGCGCACATCGCTGATGTACTTGAGGAAGAGAACGGTAAGTACGTAGTCCTTGTATTGCGTAGCATCGACTGCTCCGCGGAAGGTGTCGCAGGCGCGCCAAACGGTAGAGAGAATGTCGTCTTGCTGAAGGGTGGGCATGAGGTCTCCTATGAATTCGGGCTTGTGGCGGCGCCGCGAATGGCGCGCGCGAGGGCCTCGCGGCCAAGGATGGAATTAAGATTGGCAAGCCGTTGCAGCAGCGTCGCTTCGTCCTGAAAAGATTGCGCCAAACCGGCAATCAAACGTTGCTTAGGCAACGGTGGAAGCGGGACGGCAAGCTTATCAAGTGCCTCTTTTGGAAGTCGTGCGAGGCCACTGCCCTGCTTGCTACTGGAGAAGGCCACTTGTGTGGTGGGGAGATCAAGGAAGGCCGCGAGATAGCCCGGATCAACCTTCGATTTATTAGGGCGCACCAAATAAAGATCGAGCGAGATGAAGGCGCCTAATACCGGATTGTTAGCGAGGCAGATATCCGTTATCGAACCTCGCGCGCCTACGATCAGATCACCTTTTTCTATTGGCAATGCCCGAGCGACAGCAGGCGGTTCACCGGTCACCAAATCGGGAGCGCGCCCTGCTTTCAAATCCGAGAGGTCGGAGAGCCGTACAAAACGTGCCGAACCTGCGTCATCATCGTGGATGGCGAGGCCTGAGTAGATGTCGGCAATTTCTCTGAGTTCGAGCATGCCTCATACTGCGGAAATTACGGCAGCGTGTCAATCCGCAGTTAGAGGATAGTTCTAACTATTTTTTATGCGAATGGAAGACCGACGCGGCAGCTTTGGCCGCGAGCGCGGTCTGGGGCTTTGATCCGCAAGCGACAAGTATTTTTGCGATGCGCTTCGCTTCCCTGCGAGGCCTGTCTGCGCGCGCGTTGCAACGCCCTGTGAGTTGCCATTCCACTGTCGAACCTACTTCATCCTCGTAAGGGAAACCATTCACTTGCCGGCCACGCGCGTCCTCTGGAGCCAGATCTTCGTCGTCCTGCTGATCGTGTTCATCATGGTGTGGGCGGCGACGCAATGGACGGCTTGGCGGCTTGGTTTCCAGCCGCAGCTGGGAACGCCCTGGTTCGAGCTCGCCAGCCTGCCGATCTATCCGCCGCCGGCGCTTCTCTGGTGGTGGTACTTCTATGACGCCTACGCGCCACATGTGTTCATTGAAGGCGGAGCCATTGCCGCCTCCGGTGGTCTCATCGCAATTGGCGCCGCCGTCGCCATGTCGATCTGGCGCGCGCGCGAGGCGAAGGACGTGCATACCTACGGCTCCGCCCGCTGGGCCGAGCGCGAGGAGATCGAAAGGGCAGGACTGCTCGGCGATGACGGCGTCGTGCTCGGCCGCTATGACGACGCCTATCTTCGCCATGACGGCGCCGAGCACGTTCTGTGCTTTGCCCCAACCCGATCAGGCAAGGGCGTTGGTCTCGTGGTGCCGACCCTGCTGACCTGGCCGGGCTCGGCCATCGTCCACGATATCAAGGGCGAGAACTGGGAACTGACTGCCGGTTTCCGCGCCAGGCACGGCCGGGTGCTGCTGTTTGATCCGACGAACCCAAACTCGGCCGCCTACAATCCGCTGCTGGAGGTCCGAAAAGGAGAATGGGAGGTGAGGGACGTTCAGAACGTCGCCGATGTCCTGGTCGATCCCGAGGGCTCTCTGGAAAAGCGAAACCACTGGGAAAAGACCTCTCACTCGCTCTTGGTCGGTGCGATTCTGCATGTCCTCTATGCCGAGAAGGACAAGACTCTTGCCGGCGTCGCCGCTTTCCTCTCCGATCCGCGCCGTCCGATCGAGTCGACGCTCGCCGCGATGATGACGACGCAGCACCTTGGAGAGAAGGGACCGCACCCCGTGATCGCCAGCGCCGCCCGGGAGCTACTCAACAAGTCCGACAATGAGCGCTCCGGCGTATTGTCTACCGCTATGTCGTTCCTTGGGCTCTATCGGGATCCGGTCGTGGCCACGGTCACGCGCCGATGCGACTGGCGGATCGCCGACATCGTTGGGGAGGACCAGCCAGCCACGCTTTATCTGGTCGTGCCGCCCTCCGACATCTCGAGGACAAAGCCGCTGGTCCGTCTCGTGCTCAATCAGATCGGCCGGCGGCTGACCGAAGATCTACATGCGCGCGATCGCCGGCATCGCGTGCTTATGATGCTGGATGAATTTCCCGCGCTCGGCCGTCTCGACTTTTTCGAAAGCGCGCTCGCCTTCATGGCCGGCTATGGCATCAAGGCGTTTCTGATTGCCCAGAGCCTCAATCAGATCGAGAAGGCCTATGGTCCGAACAATTCGATTCTCGATAACTGCCATGTGCGGGCGAGCTTCGCCACCAATGATGAACGCACTGCCAAGCATGTGTCGGATTCGCTCGGCACCGCGACGGAAATGCGGGCGATGCAGAACTATGCGGGACACCGGCTGGCGCCGTGGTTGTCGCACCTAATGGTTTCCCGATCGGAGACGGCGCGGCCGCTGCTGACGCCGGGAGAAGTGATGCAGCTTCCGCCTGACGACGAAATTGTCATGGTGGCCGGCATCGCGCCCATCCGGACGAAGAAGGCGCGCTACTACGAGGACATGCGATTGAGCCAACGGGTGGTGCCCGCACCGGTGAGCGGCAAACCCGGCGATCGTCCGCTGTCCGCGGACGATTGGTCGAATGAGGCCCCAATAGCAGTGAACGATCGCACGAGTGAGCGCGCGCATGGCGCTGAAGCGGTTCTATCGGACGGTGCCGAGGGAACTGACGATACGGCGAATGCTGGCCTTCGGCGAGAGCCTGGCCTGGAGGCGCACAAGGAGATCGTTCCAGAGCCGGCATCGTCGCCGATCAATGAGTTCGACCTGGATGCCGACGAGCCCGAGCGGGCTGCTCTCTCGGCACGGACCCTGACGCGTCGCATGGGTCAGGTGGCACGCCAAGCTTCCATGGACCCTAACGACGGCGTGGAGCTTTGAGATGGCGGTAAGCCCGGAAAAGAAGCAGCGCCTGTCGGTATATCTGGATCCCGACTTGAAGCGCCGGCTTGCCGACTTTGCCGAGAGACGCGAGCAGTCGGCTTCGCTGATTGCGGAAGCTGCCATCGCATCGTTCCTCTCGCCAGACGTCGATGAGCGGAAGGAAGCCGCGATCGTCAAGCGGCTGGATCGGATCGACCGCAATCTTCAGCGCTTTGAGCGAGATCTTGAGATTACGGGTGAGACGTTGGCCCTGTTCGTCAGGTTCTGGCTGAACACAACGGTTCCCCTACCGGAAGAGGCACTGGCGGCGGCTCGGGCGAAAGGGGGTGAGCGCTATGACCAATTTGTCGCGGCTCTCGGTCGTCGACTGTCGGAGGGCCCGAAGTGGAGCAGGGAGCTACCTCCAGAGAGTTTGTCTGAAAGATAACACCAGACCAAATACGACCTGATAATCGTTGCCAATTGCGCGGTCGATGGCGTGGCCTTATGAAGAGGCTGCGAGTTACACGCAAGCGTGCAAGAAATCTCACGAGGGACCTCATGACTAACGCATCCGAGAGGCGACGCCTGATGGTCGAGCGTGCTCGTAAGACGGGGTATGTTCCCTCGAAGATGATCGAGGACGAATTCGGCGTCGACAGCTCAACGATCAGACGAGATCTTGCACGCCTCGAAGAGGATGGTCTCGTCATACGCACACAGGGCGGGTTCCTCCCAATTGAGACCAAGGAAAGCTTTGACTATCCCTATGAGCCCAGACGACAGTTTCGGTCATCTGCCAAAAGTCGCCTCGGGGAATATGCAGCCAGCCTGGTCAAGGATGGCCAGACCGTGTTGGTCGATAGTGGCTCGACCACGTGGCATGTGGCCAACAACCTAAAATCCAAGGAGAATCTGACCGTTATCACAAACGATCTCCAGATCGCGCTCTTGCTCTCCGAATGCAGCAACATCAATCTTCATGTGACAGGGGGCGTGCAAGTCGACACCGTGTACACGCTCGTAGGCCCTAACACCGTCGATTACGTCAGCAAGATCCACGTCGATGTCGCGTTTATCGGAGCGGAGGCCGTTGATGCGGAGTTTGGAGTGACGAACGTCAATGTTATCGAAGTTCCTGTAAAGCAGGCGATGGTCCGCGCGGCCGATTTGGCGGTCTTGGTCGCCGACAGTTCGAAGTTTGGAAAAAGATCCTTTGCCAGGGTCTGCGGGATCGAGGAACTTTCCGAGATTGTTACCGACAGTCGCGTTGGGGCGGACCAGCGCAAGGCATTTGGGAAAAAGCTCAAGATCGTCGAGGTTTGACGCGCTAACTTCGACCTAACGACCACGCCCCACGCGGTTTTCACTCTCGTGTGTTGCGCGCTTTGACGACACACCCATGCCTCTCCAGGCTATAGAGCCAGCGCGTCTGCCCTTCTGCCCACGGCGATTCACTCGACAACATGCTGCCCATCGTTCGAGCCGCGAGCGCCTCGTTCGTTGGTGCTCAACACCCTGCATGTTTCTCGGCGATCACGCTGCCTAATCACTGCACGATCTCGCGCATTTTTTTGCTTGACTGCACAGTATCGTGCATGCTTCTTAGCTAACACTATCAATCAATCGTTCCGGAGAGGCGAAGTGACAAAAGACAAACTGAAACTTGGCGTAGTCGGCTGCGGGCGCATCGCTCAGGCGGCGCACTTTCCCGCCGTTCAGAAAGCGAAGAACGTCGAACTCGCCGCCGTGTTCGATCCGAGTGCGCTGTTGGCCAAAGGCGCAGGATTGCAGCTTGGCGTTCCTGCCTATACGGAGCAGCAGGAGTTTCTCAACGCCGGCTTCGATGCGGTGCTCATCGCCATTCCAGACCGGTTTCACGTGCCCGTATCGATTGCCGCACTTCAGGCCGGCAAACATGTTCTCGTCGAAAAGCCGGTCGCCGTGACTACGGCGGAAGCAGAAACCCTGGTCCGGGTCCTCGACACAACCGGTCTGCAGCTGCAGGTCGGCAGCATGAAGCGCTTCGATCCCGGTATTGCCCGCGCCCAGCGGGTGATTGAGGAGGGGGGATCGGCCGGATCCTGAGTGCGCGGTGCTGGTATCGCGTTATGTCCGAGCTACGTCCGCCGGTCGAGGCGACGTTGTTTCCTGCAATGCTGGTGGATCACGACGTGCGAAGCCGGGAGACCGCATTAAAGGCCGCCAATCGCAAAACCCACCTTCTGGCGACGCATGGGATTCATACGTTCGATCTGATGCGCTTCCTCCTCGGCGACCTTACGGTCGCGGCTGCGATCATGGCCGTCGACGGCGTGGACCATTCTTGGCATGGCATCGCGACCACGCAGGCCGGTGCAGCGGCATCGTTCGAAATTACGGCGAGCGTTCACGCCGAATGGACCGAAGGCTTCCAGATTTATGGCAGCAAAGGGCATATCAGTGCGGACATTCCTTTCCCGTTCTCGCGCGCAGCCAGCCGCGTCCGTATTTTCCGGGCTGAGGAGTCCAGTTACGAGGAGCCCGTCTTCGGCGACACCGATGCCTATAAGCTTCAAGTTGAAGCCTTCGCAGCCGCAATCCTTGGCGGCCGGTCCGTCGAACCGAATGCGCGCGACGGCCTAAAGGCTCTTGAAATTGTCGACACCGTCAATTCGCTCACCGCTCGTGAAGAGCCCGACCAGCGCAAGAGTGCGTGAACCGCGATGGGGAGCAAGTCGAAGGCAATCGCTGTCATCGGCAATGTGCAGGCCGATCTTGTCCTCCGACCTGTGGCGGCGTTGCCTCCCCCCGGTGAGGAGAGATTTGTCGATGACGTCAGCTTCCGTCCTGGCGGAAGCGGCGGCGTCACCGGGATGGTGCTTGCTGCAGCTGGTGCACCGGTCCGGGTGTTCGGCACGCTCGGTAAGGATCCGATCGGCTCGGTAATCCGCTCGATGCTTGCGGAAGTCGGGGTGCAAACCTCGGACATCCGAGAGATCGATTTGCCGACGAGCATCACGGTCGCCCTTGAAGCGGCGGAAAGGGAACGCTCGTTCCTGACGTCGCGCGGACACATGGATGCGTTTTCGAAGAACGATCTTGCGGATGAGGCGCTAACTGCACCGATTACCTTGCTGACCGGTTTTTTCACGACGCCCGCTCTTCAGGCCGATGTGCCCGCACTTGCCGCTGAGGCGCGCGGCAATGGCAGCATCGTGCTGTTCGATTCAGGATCCGACCAGTTTGGCTGGTCAGATACGGTTCGCGAGACGCTCTTTTCAGTCCTCAAGGAATGCGATTGTTTCCTGCCGAATGAGGCAGAACTGCTGGCGCTGACTGGCGGCGGTGACGTGATCGATGCCCTGGCAAGACTGCGGCAGCACTTTGACGGGGCGCTTGTCGTGAAGATGGGAGCGAAAGGTTGTTTTATCTCGGCAAGCGCCGACAGCGCGCCTGTGGAGATCCGGCTCAATCCCGTGGAGGCGCCAGATACGACCGGCGCAGGCGATAGCTTCAACGCAGGGTTTGCGCTGGGGCTGTCGCGCGGGTTTGATTGGGTTAGGTCGGCACATCTTGGGACAGCGCTTGCTTCAGAGATTCTGAGGCGCCCGGCCTCGCGCCGTTATCTCTCGCCTGAGGATCTAAACAAACTTGAAGTCTCACCGGGCGAGGTTTCCAGGGCAATCGATGGACCAAAGCGCGGCTCAAGCCTGTAAATGCGGACTGCCCTTGCGGTCCGCCCTCCCGGGGGGTGGTGCTTCAACCTGATGCACCATCCCCTCTCGAACGTCAGAACGTCAAACTCGATTAGGGTGGGCTAGAACTTGAATACTGCCTGGATACCGCGCCAAGCATGGCTATTAGCTCTGCCGCTCATCGTCGTAATGGCGGCTGTCATCGGTTACCCGCTATTTGACACCATTCGGCTGTCCCTGAGTGATGCTCGTCTGATCGGCAGTACCGGCAATTTCGTGGGGCTAGACAACTTCACCAAGCTCCTGTCGCGCCCCGACTTTCTCCAGGCCCTCTCAACCACAGCAATTTTCACCGTGGTCTCCGTCAGCGCCGAGATTGTTCTGGGGGTGCTGACCGCGCTCTTGCTGCAGCAGCGCTTTTATGGTCGAGCGCTGTTGCGGGCGCTGATGATCCTGCCCTGGGCATTGCCAACGGTCGTCAACGCAATGTTGTGGCGGCTGATCTATAATCCGGAATATGGCGCGTTGAATGCGGCTTTGACGCAAGTCGGACTACTGGGAAGCTACCAATCGTGGCTCGGCCAGCCGGACTCGGCCATCTGGGCGATCATCGTGGCCGATGTCTGGAAGAATTTCTCGCTCGTCGCCCTGATTTCTCTCGCAGCACTCCAGGCTGTTCCTAAGGACATACAAGCGGCCGCCCTGATCGATGGGGCAGGCATCATTCGGCGCTTCCGTTACGTTACGCTGCCTTATCTCGCCGGGCCTCTGATGGTTGCGGTTGTACTGCGCACGATCGAGGCATTCAAGGTGTTCGACATCGTCTGGGTTCTGACCCGCGGTGGGCCAGCCAATTCGACGCGAACGTTGTCGCTCCTGGTCTATCAGGAAGCCTTTGCCTTCCAGCGTGCCGGATCGGGCGCATCCCTCGCTCTTATCGTGACGTTGATCATCACGCTGCTTGCCGTGTTCTATGCCCGCCTGATCCGGCGCACCGAGGAGATGAAGTAATGGAGTATCGCTCGACAACAGCAACTTTCCTCACCTATGTCGCAGCGATCATCGTCTTCCTGATTGTCCTCTTGCCATTCGTCTGGCTGGTCATCATGAGCATTTCGCCGGCCGAAACTCTTACACAAAAACCGCTCCGGTGGTGGCCCTCTGCAGTGGATCTGACCAATTATCATCAACTGCTCGACTATACCGGCGGCAAGGGACGCGACTTCCTGTCCGCACTTTTCAACAGCCTTCGCGTCTCGGGCCTTGCCACCCTCTTGGCGCTCGCCGTGGCTATTCCCGCAGCTTGGGTAGTCTCGCGAGTAAAATCCATGGGTTGGTCTTTGAACGTCGTGGTGCTGCTCTACATGCTGCCACCCGTTGCGCTGGCCGTGCCCCTTTATATGGTGCTTGCCCGCATCGGCCTTCTTAACTCGGTCTTTGGGCTTGCAGCGATTTACCTCGCGATCCTCGCCCCCTTCACGACATGGTTGATCAAGTCTGGCTTCGACGCCCTTCCCGGTGAGATCGAGAGTGCTGCGTCCATGGACGGCGCCCGGCTCGACCAGACGCTGCGACTGATCAGCATTCCTCTGATCGCGCCCATCATCTCGACCGCTGCGATATTCGCGCTGCTGCTGGCGTGGGACGAGTTCTTCTATGCATTGCTG
Source organism: Phyllobacterium zundukense (assembly GCF_025452195.1). NCBI lineage: Bacteria > Pseudomonadati > Pseudomonadota > Alphaproteobacteria > Hyphomicrobiales > Phyllobacteriaceae > Phyllobacterium > Phyllobacterium zundukense. The sequence continues at coordinate 416,151 of NZ_CP104970.1, forward strand.
TTCACGTCCGGGGTTCAAGCAAAGACGGTCACAGTTGCGATTGCAGAAATTTCCGGTGGAAGAGAGACAAATTACGGGGTCATCGCCGCAGCTGGCGTCATCGCTGCCCTTCCACCGGTCTTCATCGGCCTCATCCTGCAAAGGGCCCTGATCTCTGGGCTTACCCAGGGCGGAGTCAAGGGATGAGCTCATACAGGAACAGTTACAGGCCGATTCGGGAGGATCAATGGGAGCTCTAGAGATTAGTCAGATCAAGAAGGCGTACGGACCTCTTCAGGTTCTCAAGGGCGTTGATATTGGCCTTGATGACGGGGGGTTCCTGGTTCTCCTCGGATCATCCGGATGCGGTAAGTCAACTCTCCTGAGCATCATCGCGGGCCTGGCCGAGCCGACCTCTGGTGACGTGCGTTTGGATGGAAGGTCTCTCGTCGGAATCCACCCCAAGGACCGGGATATCGCGATGGTGTTCCAGTCCTATGCCCTGTATCCGAACCTGTCGGTCGCGCGCAACATCGCGTTCCCGCTGGAGATGCGCAATGTTCCAAGGGCGGATCAGGAAAAGTCCGTTGCTGAGGTGGCAAAGCTTCTTCGGATCGAAAGCTTGCTCGAACGTAAGCCCGCCCAGTTGTCGGGTGGGCAACGCCAACGCGCCGCCATTGGTCGCGCATTGGTGAGAAAGCCAAAGCTCTTCTTGTTCGACGAGCCACTGTCTAATCTGGACGCGCGCCTGAGATCCGAAATGCGTCATGAGATCAAACGGCTCCATGGCATCCTCGGAACCACGGTCGTCTATGTGACGCATGATCAGGTCGAAGCCATGACACTGGCGACGCAACTGGTCCTGATGCACGATGGCCAGGTGGAACAACAGGGCCACCCTTCGCAGATCTACGATCAGCCGAGAACGATGCGCGTCGCCGACTTCGTCGGATCGCCGCCGATGAATTTCATTTCCGGCAAGGTCAAGAACGGCCGCTTCCGCAGTGACACCTGCCCGATCGAGTTTGATTACAACGGTCCTCACACCACCTCGGACATCGTCATAGGCATCAGGCCCGAGGCTATCGGCGTCGCGACTCACGGCCAGACCTCCGGCATCGAAATCAACGCGAGTGTCAATCTGGTCGAACTAACCGGACCAGAGCAGCTCATCTCGACGCGTGTCGGGGGGCAGGACCTGATTCTGACAGCGCCGGCGAATATCGAGGCCAGACCCGGAAAGGCCATCCGGCTCAGCGTTGCGCCCCAGAGCCTGCACTTCTTCCAGGCGTCCAATGGAAATCGCTTGTAGTTCCCACACGGCGCCAGAACAGAAACGCCACTGCCAAGCTTGGCCGAAGGATTGAAAGCACACCATGCTGAAAACAATTTCTGTCATCGGCAACGTCGCGGCCGATATCGTCTCAAGAGCAGTTGACGAGTGGCCGGCACCCGGCATGGAGATACTGGTCGATTCCATCTGTTTCCGCACCGGCGGGGCAGCCGGAACGACGGCGGCGGTCTTGGCCTCCATGGGTGCGCCCGTCCAACTGCACGCGACGATCGGAGACGACACTGTCGGACGCACAGTGAAGACCAGCCTAGCGCACGTCGGGGTTGATCTCCTGGGCCTTAAAGTCACCGAAGAGTTTCCGACGACGATCTCGCTGGCATTCGAATCCGACGCCAAAGACCGAAGCTTTATATCAGCGCGCGGCCACCTCGAGCATTTTTCGTTCGAAGATATCGATCCCTCGGCTTACCAGGCCGATCTCGTGCTTCTGACGGGTTATTTCACGACGCCCGCTCTTCAAACCAGCACGCTGCGGCAACTCGGTCTGATCAAATCGTCCGGCTCTATGAGTTTCTTCGACCCGGGATCCGATCAGTTCGGCTGGTCTCCGGCGGTTTTGGCAGATTTGAGGTCTTATCTTGTGGTTGTCGACTGTTTCGTTCCCAATGCCCAGGAACTGCTTGCGATCAGCGGGTGCAGCGATATCGACGACGCATTGGAACAGGTCAGCAAGCTTTGTGACGGCTGGCTGATCGCGAAGCTTGGCAAGGACGGGTGTGCGGGCATGGGTCCGAATGGAGAAACCTTCCGCCATTCGATCGAGCCGGTCCCGTCCGCGGATACGACGGGCGCCGGCGACAGTTTCAATGCCGGGCTTTTGTTTGGGCTGGCGAAGGGCATGGACTGGTCCGAGGCGGCCCGGTTGGGCAGCCGCGTTGCAACTGCCGTGCTAAGAAAACGGAAGGATGGGAGAATCCTGTCTCCGCAGGAAGCGCTTGATTTCATTTGATCAGTCGTTCCGAAGCGTCAACTTTTACTATTCTGGGCGAGCCTAAGCTCCAAGCCGCCATCTTCAAGAACCGTGCAGGTGATCTCATTGAAGTTATTAATCCGTGGCTGATGCTTGATAAAAACACCTGTCGGTATCGAGGTCACTGCAATCACAACGGCGTGGGCATTGATGCCGGCTTGTATCCCAGCCATAGCATCCTCGAAAATAACACACTCAGCCGCCGAGATGCCAAGCGCTGACGCAGCCTTGAGATATCCCTCTGGCGACGGCTTCCCCGCCTCGACCATCTCTGCCGAAATGAGTACCTCCGGTATAGGAAGCCCTGCGGCGCGCATTCTGGCAACAGCCAGATTACGGGATGCCGAAGTCACGCAAGCCCAACTGTGAGCGGGCAGCCGCTTCAGAAGTGCGGCCGCGCCAGGGACCTCTAGGACGCCCTCAAGCTGCGTGACTTCCCGACGGAGAAAGTCTTCGGCTTCTTGAAGAACGTCGAGCTCCGGCGCGATTTCCGCTATTACATCAATGTCACGACGACCGTGAGCGAGCGCCAATACATCTTGGAGGCTTTTACCATTCTTGTTGCACCATTCTGCCCACAGTCTCTCAACCACGGCAGTGGAGTCGACAAGAGTCCCGTCCATATCGAAGAGGATCGCTTTGCATAGGAAGCTTTTAGTAAGCTGAGTACTGGGATGGCTATGCAATTCTACCTCCGGCGTAAGGCGACTTTGTTGCGTAAAAGCTGCTGCTGTAGAGCGCGTATCTCGCTTTGGCTGCGCCGCCCAAGGCATTGGCCCTGGCGCTCATATCAGCGGATTATAGCGTTGCAAAGGATTTCATCTGCGCTCAAACCTGGCTTGCTCCTCGCCTACTCTACCCTCGTCACCTTTGCGATGTGCAGAGGCGTACCGACATTCGCCACATGCCTGCTGCCGAACTCCAACATGAAGCGCTGAAGAACCGGCAGCAAAAAGAAGATCGCCGTCATATCGGAACTCTCGGGCAGCCGTACGTTGACGGCATCTGGGATGAGATCGTCGCCTGACGTGTCGAATACAATGACGGGAGAGTTGCCTTTGCGGACGGCTTCTGCCAGCCCCGCGAAGCGCTCCCCGCCCAATTCAGAGGATCGAAGAAGGGTGACGCCGCGATCGGCTCCCAGCATTTCGAGCGGGCCGTGCCGCATCTGGCCACCTTCGATGGAAAAGGATGGCAACCTTGAAAGCTCGGCGACGCCAAGCGCCAGTCCTTCGGCGAGACCGCGAAGTCTGCGCCCGGAAGTGATGACCGTGGACACATTACCGAAATGAGCGAGGGCATCGTCGAGCGAGACCGCGTGTGTCTGGGACAAAGCTGCAAGTGCCTGCGTCGCATCGACACCGAGCGCCGCCAGAACAGCCAGATGTTGTGCAAAGGCAATCGTGAAGCTGCGTGTCGCCGCGACCGCGATCTCCGAGCCACCGCATCCAATCAGAGAGGGTACGCTTCTCGCAAGAGTGGAATTCTTCTCCATCGTCATGCCGAAACTATCGCGTCGTTCAACCGACTGGCTTAGCCACCTGACGGCTTCAGCACTTTCACCCGATTGTGAAGTTGCGATGACGGTTTTCCCCTTCAGGGGCCGCGCCGTATCCAGTTGCTCCGAAAAAGTCGCTGCCACAGCGTCGACCCCCAACGTCCTGTAAATGGGTTCGACAGTTCGGCCGACACAGTGAGAGCCTCCCATTCCGAGCAGGGTCAATTGCCCGGTCGCCTGGATCGAAGACGCAATGTCCGCTGCAACGGTCTCTGCGGCCTTGAATGACGCAAGGGCATCGCCTTGTTGGCGCGCCATCTCAGATTCGATGGCCTCGCGCCCGGTCAGTTGATTCATGGTGGTATCCTCACTAGAGATTTGGAGCACCGGCCGTTCAAGCCAGCAAGGCAAAGGTTGGAGATAGTCATTCTGGCGACCGGCTCGTCCTGCGGTGAGGGCTCGTCGGTGACAACATGCAGCCATGGACGCCGTTAGTTGCACAAGTGAAGCACGTCGCGGTGCGGAGTAGGCGGGGCGGACTTAGAGCCACCCCGCCACAATTTTAGGGTTGGTACGAGCTAGCCGCCTCAGTAAGAGCCCCGGTCGGAGTGGCTTGATCGAAGAGGGCCTTCTGGATCGCCACCTGCAAAGCCAGGGACAGTTCCTGATATTTCACCGCCGCCGGCCGCGGATACATCAAAGGAAGCCCCACCTTTGCAGCGGCCACCATTTCCTGCTGGCCGTTAAGGACGGCGGGGTCCTCGTAAGAACTCGCCCAGATCGGCAGGCTGAGCTTGGCGTATTTGTTTTGGGTCGCCTGCGAGGTCAGGAAGGTGATGTATTTCCAGGTTTCTTCCGGATGTTGGCTCGACTTGGTGATGCCAAGGCCCATCGAGCCATTGATCGCCGATGCGGTGCTGACGCCTTCAACACCTGGAGCAGCAACAACGCCGACTTTCCCTGCGATCTTGCTCTGTTTCGGGTCGTTCGCGAGGTTGAACATGTAGGTCCAGTTGAGCGCAAAAGCGGCCTCTCCGTCTTGAAAAACACGGCGGACGTCTTCTTCCAGATATTCGCGCGAATTCGGATTGGTCGTGCCATCCTTGATCGATGCAGCCATATAGTCCAGCGCCTTGAGGCCACCGTCCTTCTGGAAGACTGGCGCACCGTTTTCATCGAGAAATTTGCCGCCAAAGGCTGAAAGTATGGTGCCATAGTCGCAGATCACCGCTTCCGCCTGAGCCCAGCTCCAAGCGATCGGGTGCTGGACTATTCCCTTCTCCTTCATGACTTTGGCTTGGCTCATGAGCTCTGTCCACGTCTTGGGGGGAGCATCAAAGCCTGCTTTGGCCAACATTTCCTTGTTGTAAAACAGGTACTTCGTGTCGAGCACCCACGGCATGCCGTAACGGCGCTCTTTGTAGTCCACCGTGGTCCAGGCACCAGGAAGGACTCCTTTTTTCATCTCCGGCGTGATCCGATCGGTAACATCGACCAGAATATTGTTCGTTGCAAATTCGGCTGGCCAGATCACATCGAACAGAACTGCGTCATAGCCGTCGCCCGATCCCTGGCCGAGAACGATCTTGTCGTGAAGCCCCTCGTAGGGAACGAATTCCAGCTCGACCGAGATACCCGGGTTCTGCTTCTGGAATTCGTCCGTCATGTCCCGGACGGATTGCTCGTTGTAAGCGGCCTGCGCAATGAAGAGTGCTTTCAGCTTCACATCGGCTGCAAGCACTTGAGCGGTCATGACGCCGGTCAGCATCAGGGCCCACGCGAGTAGTCGTTTCATCGGATTGCTCCCCAGTTATTCGGCCGTGAGCGCGGGTGACTTGCCCACCGCCTACCGTTTTTAACGGCTTCATCAGATATGCACATCTCCGTGCAGTCAAGATATTTTTGCGCGATATCGCGCATTGTGGATCTTGATTTAAGAAACTTCTGAAGTGGCTGAAAAATCGCGCGTATGAGCAGCTAGCGCCGCACAGCCGACACGTTGGCTTTACGGAAGGCGGACCGCTTGATGGACTGACGTGCACGAAGACGTGCAGAATCCGCATACGGAACCGGCAGCCATCCTGCTTCAGTTGACCCGCCGATCCTGTACGTCGAAGCGATGAACAAGGTCCGGCCGCATGTCCAAGCGGAGAATGTCGCCTGGTCTTGACTCTACATCACCGGACACGCGCACAACGACCAGACCGAGATCGGCAACATCAACGTAGACGTTGGTGTCGGCGCCGAGATGTTCGACGTGGCTGACAGCGCCAGAGATAGGGCCATCATCCATGCGAATTGTCAGATGTTCGGGGCGGATCCCGACAAGGCTCGTGTCGCTCATTCCAACCTTCGATCCGGGAAAGACGTTCATCTGCGGAGAGCCGATGAAGCGGGCAACGAATGTGTTTGCGGGGCGCTGGTAGAGTTCCATGGGCGATCCGATCTGTTCAATTTTCCCCTTGTTCATCACGACGATCTTATCAGCCAATGTCATGGCCTCGATCTGATCGTGCGTCACATAGACCATGGTCTTTCCCGTCTCCCGGTGGAGCTGCGCGATTTCGAGCCTTGTGTTGACGCGCAACGCCGCATCGAGGTTGGACAAGGGTTCGTCGAGGAGGAACAGCTGCGGCTCCCGCACGAGCGCGCGGCCGATTGCCACGCGCTGTCGCTGACCACCTGAGAGTTCCGACGGACGACGGTGGAGAAGCTCTTCGAGCGCGAGCATTTTTGCCGCCTTTTGGACCTGCGCCTCGATGAAGGAGGCGGGCTTCTTCGCCTGCTTCAATCCCAGAGACAGATTGCCCCTGACGTTGAGATGCGGGTAAAGCGCATAGGACTGGAACACCATTGCGATATCGCGCTTCGAAGGTTCCACGTCGTTGACCCGCCTGCCAGCGATATCGATGTTGCCATTGGAGGCATGCTCAAGCCCCGCGATAATGCGAAGCAACGTAGACTTTCCGCATCCTGATGGCCCAACGAAGACGACGAACTCACCGGGCTTGATTTCCAGATTGATGTCGTCAAGAGCGTGAAAGTCACCGAAGGTCTTGTTCAAGCCCTCAATTTTGAGGGCAAATTCTGGTGCAGTCATAACGGTACCTTTCGAACCCTACTTGACGGCGCCGGCCGTCAGGCCGCGCACAAGCTGGCGAGAGAAGAGGAGATAGAGGATGAGGATCGGAACGATCGCGAGCGTCAAGGCCGCCAGCACCGCGTTCCAGTCAGTGACGAACTGGCCGATGAACACCTGAGCGCCAAGGGTGATCGTCTTCGTCTGCTCGGCTGGAGCGAGGATGAGCGGAAACCAAAGGTCGTTCCAGATGGGTATCATCGTAAAAACCGCGACCGTCGCGAGCGCCGGTCGCACTAGCGGCAGTACAAGCATGAAGAAGATCTTGTACTCCGACAGGCCGTCGATTCGACCTGCATCTTTCAGATCGGCAGAAATCTGCCTCATGAACTCAGTGAGTATGAAGACCGACAGCGGCAGCCCCTGTGCGGTGTAAACCAGGATCAGGGCGAGGAGGTTGTTCACGAGCCCGGCGCTCACCATCAGCTGCAAGATGGCTACGGTCCCGAGGCGGATCGGGATCATGATGCCGAGCGCGACGTACAGAGCGATAAGCCCATTGCCACGGAACCGATATTCGGAAAGCGCGAAAGCGGCCATCGCGCCGAACGACAGGATCAGGGCGAGCGAAACCCCGGTCACAGTTGCCGAATTGATGAAGTAGGAGACAAAATCCCCGCGCGCGGAGATCGTCTCGAAGCCAATCAGAGAAAAGCTCTTCGCCGTCGGCGGCGTGAGCGGCTCGCTGAAGATCGCAGCGCGGCTCTTGAAGGCATTGATGACGATGACGGCGACAGGAAAGAGCGCAATAAGGGTATAACCGCCGAGCGCAACATGGGCACCGATCGTACGCATGAGGATTGATGGTGATCGAGACATCAGAATTGGTACCTCTGCAAGCGGCGCTGCACGAAGAAGAGATAAGTGCAGACGCCGAACAGGATGAGCAGGAACATCATCGACGCGATCGTCGCCCCCATGTAGGTGTCACCCAGCTGGAGCTGGAACCCGAAGAAGGTGCGATAAAGGAAGGTGCCGAGCAGATCTGTGGAATAGTTCGGACCTGCCTGCGCACCCTGGCTGACATAGACCAAGTCAAACGCATTGAAGTTGCCGACGAAAGTCAGGATGGAGGCAATACCGATCGTGGGCAGGATCAACGGCAGCTTGATCTTGAAGAACTGGCTCCACCCGGTAATGCCGTCGCATTCCGCCGCCTCGAGCACTTCATCAGGAATGGAAAGCAAGGCGGCATAGATAAGGATCATCGGCATGCCAACGAATTGCCAGACAGAAATGAGCGACAGCGCGATAAGCGCGCTGTCTTCCCGTCCGAGCCAAGGGGCGAAGAGCCAACCAAGGCCGATCGCTTTCAACATAGAGGGCGCGACACCCCAGAGAGGGGAAAGAATGAGCTTCCAGACAAAGCCAACGACGACGAAGGATAGGATTGTCGGAACGAAGATGGCGGTTCGGTAGAAGCGGGCCAGCCTGAGCTTCGGATTGGCAAGTAGCGCCGCCAAGGCGATACCGATCGGGTTCTGCAAAGCCATATGGATTACGAAGAACACGAGGTTATTCGAAAGCGCGTTCCAGAAGCTTGTTGCCCAGGTCGGGTCAAATAGGAGCTTGCTGAAATTCTCAAACCCGACAAAGGCAAGTGTGCCGTCAACCCCGTTGTAGAGCGACTGCCGGAGCGTCAATGCTAGCGGGATCACCATGAGCGCCGTATAGACCGAAAGCGCTGGGGCGAGGAAAACCAGGATGTGCCATCGGGGCGATGGCCAACGGTTCAACTTTGCTGAAGACATAATGCGGACCCGTTCCGTTGCGTTGAGGATCACAAGAGGTCCAGCGCCGCACGTCTTGACGTGCGGCACTAAGACCCATTGGCCAACGTTACTTTGCGGGCTTGTACCAACGGTCCAGACCGTCCTGCAGACGCTTGGCTGCTGTCTCCGGGGGCTCTACGCCATTGAGCACGTTGGCAGACGCGTTCCAGGTTTCGTTTTCGAGGTTCGGCGTGCCGCGCGAGACGATCGCGTAGGTCGAGCGGATGGTCGACTGGCAGTCGTTTCGCCAGGAGAGAAACTTCTTCGCGAGCTCGTTGTCGAGTTTGGCCTGATGCTTGGAGAGAGCGAAGAAGCCCGGCAGTGCGTTGGAATAGAGGGTCGCAAACTCTTCCGAAGCCACCCAGCTCAGGAAGGTTCGTGCAGCTTCGGCGTTCTTCGAAGTGGCATTCAGACCGAGACCAATGTCGGGATGATCTGAAATGTAGCAGGTGTCGCCGGCGGAGGCGACCGGAGGCGGAAAGGCGCCGAGCTTGAACTGCGCCTGTTGCGAGAACAGGCCGATTTCCCAGGAGCCGGCCGGAAAGATTGCTGCGCGACCGAGGGTGAACAGGTTCTGGCTGTCTGGGTAGGTCTGAGCCTTGTAGCCGTCGCCAAGATAATCGCTCCAGCGCTTGAGCACGCGATAGGGCTCCACCCAGCCCTCATCTGTCAGTTTCTGCTTGCCGGCGACGAGCGCAAGCCGGCCATCTTCACCCTTCCAGTACGTCGGGCCGATGTTCTGGTAGCCCATTGTCGCGGCTTCCCACTGATCAACGGTTCCAAGGGCCATGGGCACATATCTGCCATCAGTTTTGATAGCCTCGAGCAGCTTGAAAAACTCGTCGTTCGTCTTTGGCTCGCTGAGGCCGAGTTCCGCGAAGATATCTGCGTTGTAGATGAAGCCGTGGATGACGGAGGCCATCGGAACGCAGAACGTGGTTTTGCCATCGTCGGTGGTCCACGCGGCCTTCGCGACGGACGAAAAGTCATCGATTCCCGGGAGGTCGTTCAAGGAGACGATCTGGTGCTTGTCGTAGAGCGCGAGCGATGCATCGAACGGGCGGCAGGTAATGAGATCACCTGCAGAACCTGCGTCCAGCTTCGCATTCAGAGCCGCGTTGTATTCGGTCGGTGCCGTCGGCGAGAAGCGAACGGTGATGCCCGGATGCGTCTTTTCGAAAGCCGGGATGATCTTGTCCTGCCAGATCGCAATGTCATCGGTGCGCCAGCTTTCGATCGTAAGTGTGGTGTCTTCCGCGCGCGCGGCGCCACTGCAAAAAGCTGCCGCAGCAAGGCAAGTTGCTGCCAAGGATAGTTTTCTCATTCGCGTTCCCCTTTTGTGGTTGATTGTTGAATGATGAAGCATGCGGTGGCCCTGCCGTTGGCTGCCAGTTTCCGTTATCGCCGTCAGCGGCGCTCATCCCCCGCAATGATGACTTCCACCTTCGCTTCTTTCAGTGCTCGGGCGAGACTTGGCGGTGGAGCAGCGTCGGTGACCAGAATGTCGAGCATGTCCAGGCCGCCGAGGCGAACCGTCGACGTCTTTGCAAACTTGCTGCTGTCGATGAGTGCGATGACTTGGTTTGACTGGGTAACGAACGCCTGTTTGACCTCGGTGTCTTCGATCGAGAAATCGTAGAGACCGGTTTCGTCGACCGCCGACAGACCCAAAAATGTCTTGTCGAACCGATAGTTCGTGAGCTCTCGGACCGCACGCGCACCTGTAATTGACATTTCAAGTGGCCGCACCTGACCGGTCGGCACGAAGACCGAGACGAGGCTGTCGGCCAGTGTCATGGCGAGGCGAAGGCTGTTTGTCGCCGCGCGAAGGTTGGGAAAACCGACAATCTCCTTCGCCAGCATTAGCGTGGTGGTGCCGACATCCAGTCCAATCATTTCGTGCTGTCGGATCAGTCGAGCGGCAGCAATGGCAATTTTTCGCTTTTCATCGAGGTTTCTGACCTGACGATCTCGAAAAGGCTGTTCCGCGCCGAGAGGTGCGGTCTCCGGGAGAATGGCGCCACCATGAGCGCGCTCGAGACTGCCATCTTTATCAAGCGCTTTAAGGTCACGCCGGATTGTCATCTCGGAGACGCCAAAATGCACTGCCATCTCGGCGACGGTAACGAAGTCGCGCGACTTCACCATTGCGAGGAGCGCTCTCTGGCGCGCCGTTTGCAGTTGTCGGCCGGTAGAATTCTGAGATGCGGCCTGGGCGTGTCCTTCGGTCTCGACCATTTTTCCACCGTGTTCGTTCATGTTTGCTATTGTCATATAATGTTCGCTTGTGTTAGTCATTGTCAAGTGGTCATTTGGCTGCACCTGAAAACCGCTGAAGGTGTTGTCGCGTCTGGCAAGCCTTCAGACGGGACCGGCAACCCAACCATTGGAAATTGTCGGCCGACCATTTGCGCCTTGCACGTCGGCCGGGTTTCCTGAAAACGGACGTTAAAATTGATCCAGCTCGGTATCTTCGCCAAAACATTCGACCGCAAGACAAGCGCCAAGCTCGCCGACGCCATTGCACTGGCCGGCTACGAATGCACGCAGTTCAACATGGCAAGCATCGGACTTGAAACGCTGCCGGAAGTGATGGACTACACGAGTCTGACCACCGTGAAGCGCGACTTCGAGGCAAGCCGTGTGACGATCCCGGTCATTTCAGGGACCTACAACATGATCGCCCCCGATCCAAAGGTGGTCGAACAGGGCAGGCTTGGTTTTCGCGTACTCGCCGAAGCCAGCAAGGCGCTTGGCTACTCAACGATCACGCTCTGCACCGGCACCCGGAACGTGGAGGACAAGTGGAAATCTCATCCCGATAACGCAGGGCAGGATGCTTGGCGCGAATTTCGCGTTGAACTCGATCGGCTGATCGAGATTGCCGAAACCTACGACGTGACACTTGGCGTTGAACCGGAGCCGTCCAACGTCATCTCATCAGCGCGGGCCGCCAGGCGACTGCTGGACGAGGTCGGTAGCGAGCGGGTAAAAATCGTATTCGACCCCTTCAATCTGGTTGATTGGAGCAAACGGGATCATGCCTCCGATACCCTGCTTCGCGCCTTCGACCACTTGGCAGATGCAACGTCGATTATCCATGCGCAGGACATGCGCAACGATGGCAAGCCGTGCGCTCCGGGCAGGGGCTTTATTGATTTTGAACGTCTTTTCAACCTCTTCTTGCGCGAAGGTTTCTCGGGCCCAATCATCGCCCATGGGTTCGGGGAAAGCGAGGCCGCCTCTACGGCCGCGTTCTTGCGTGATCTTCTTCCTTCCAAAGGGTGATCCGCTGATGGCGAACGCAGGCTCACGCCACCTTTTCCTCTCCCCACATCTCGACGATGTGCCGTTCAGTTGCGCCGGGCTTATCAAGAAACTGACGAGCGCGGGCGACGATGTCGTCATCTCAACCTTCATCACGGGAGATGCGACCGGAACCCTAACCCCGCTTGCAAGCCGCTTCCATAGAGTTTGGAATCGGGGCGATCGCCCTTACGCAATCCGCCGCGAGGAGGACAAGTGTGTCGCGCACTTACTCGGCGCACGGTACCGGCACGAGGGTGTCCTGGATGCCATCTATCGTAAGGACCAGAATGGCGGACCAATCTATCATGACATCCCAGAGCTGTTTGCTGGATTGAAACCCGAAGATCAAGCCAATGTCGAGGCGATTGCGCGCAAGCTTGATCAGATCCTCGCGGAGGAAAAGCCTGACTTTGCCTACGCGCCAATCGGCATTGGTCGGCATGCCGATCATCTCAGCCTAGTGAAAGCAGCCCAAGAGGTTTGCCTCGGACACATACCCCTGCGTCTTTACGAGGAATTTCCTTATTTGCTGGGCGAATTCCCGGCCGAGCAACCGATATCAGTCGAGCTCGGTTTAGAGCTCTCGGGCTGGAAGTGCCCGACGCCCGAATTCATAGACGTCGATCTGACAGCGCGCATCGAGGCCGCCCGCCTTTATCCAAGCCAGATTCCTGAAATTTTTGGCAGCGATGCGGCACTGGTCAACGCGATGCGACGGCATGCCGAGCGATACGAAGCACATTCCGGGAGGGAGAGATTATGGACACCAACGGCCACGCACTGAAGGACGCCCACATGCAGCAGAATCGCAGCAATCAGTCGGCTCCACTCCGGGTTCTGGCAGTGGGGCTCGGGCACATGGGTATCTCGCATGCCCAGGCCATCACCCGCATCGATGGTTTCGAGCTCGTGGGTATTTGCAGCCGCTCCGTGCTTGGCATGGAGTTGCCGCCTGAGCTGTCGTCCATCGCCCGTTTCAATGACTTCGATGACGCCCTCGATAGGCTAAAGCCAGACGCGGTGATCATCAGCACCTATCCTGACACCCATGCCGATTTCGCCATCAAGGTAATGCGGGCCGGCGCTCATGTCTTCGTCGAAAAGCCGATGGCGCGGAGTGTCGAAGAGGCGGAACGCATGGTTTCGGTCGCGAGAGAAACACGACGCACCATCTATATCGGCTATATCCTCAGGGTGCATCCGTCGTGGCGCGAACTTATCCGACGCGGAAAAGAGCTCGGCAAGCCGCTTGTCATGCGCATGAACATCAATCAACAGTCGATTGGCGATTCCTGGACCTGGCACAAGAACCTGATGAAGTCCCTGTCGCCGGTCGTCGACTGCGGAGTCCACTATATCGACGTGATGTGCGAGCTCACGGGAGCGAAGCCGGTCCGCGTTCACGGAATCGGCGCGCGTCTCTCAAACGAAATCGCCGAAGACCAATACAACTATGGGCAGCTTCAGGTGACCTTCGACGACGGCTCGATCGGTTGGTATGAGGTTGGCTGGGGTCCGATGATGAGCGAGGTTGCCTACTTCGTGAAAGACGTCGTCGGTCCGAAGGGCGCCGTGAGCATTACCATGACAGAACAGGGTGATGCAGCCGCGCAAGGCGCATCGACGACGGCATCGTCGGACATTCTCAATCACGTCAAGACGAGCGCGCTACGGATCCATCATTCCGAGCTCAACCCGGACAACTCCCTCAAGCACGCCGACGAGATCATCAAGATGGCTGACGAGCCCGATCATGATGCACTCTGTGAGCTGGAGCAGCGAGCCTTTCTCGACGCTATCCGCGCTGGCGCTATTGATATGCGTGATCTCACCGCGGCGGTGGACAGCCTTCGCGTGGTGCTCGCCGCCGATCAAAGTATCCGCACACGCCGCCACATCGATCTTTAGATGCGGTTGAGAAGGGGAATAATTTTGGCGAACAGCAGCTTCATCCAATCTGCGAAAAGTGGCGCGCGCCTGAACGTTGTCCGACTCGGCAACGGTGGTCTTCCCGTTCTGTTTCAGCACGGTCTGGGCGGAGATGCTCAGCAGGTGGCGCGCATTTTCCCGCAAGGCGGAAGATTTGATCTGACGACGGTCGAATGCGCCGGACATGGCGCCTCGTCTTGCCCCCAACCACCGGCTTTTTCGCTGGAGTCGTTCTACGAGGACATCGAGGCGTTTTCAGCCGAGCATTTCCAGCATGGCTTTGTTGCCGGCGGCATCTCGATGGGAGCAGCCTTGGCGCTCGCTTTCGCCATCCGAAACCCGACCAAAATGCACGGCCTCATTCTGGTTCGGCCGGCATGGTTTCTCAGCAAATCCCCCGCCAATCTCGAGCCGATACGGGAGATCGGTGAACTGCTGCAGCGGAACACGCCAAAGGAGGCTTTGGACGCCTTCGTCGCAAGTAGCCTCGCCGCCCGGATCAGGCAGTCGAGCCCCGACAACTACGGCACGTTGATCGACTATCTCGGTGACCATCAGCCGGAATGGCTCGGAAAACTGCTGACGGATATCACAGGCGACGGATTTGAGTTCTCTGTCGCGCAACTCGAAATCATAAAAGTTCCGACCCTCGTGGTCGGCGTCGAGGCGGATGATATTCATCCGCTCGCACTCGCCGAACGGCTTCATCGCTGCATACCCGGCTCACGGTTTGAGAAGGCCCCGCGGAAAGACGACGCGCTAGCCATTCCCAACTACTACGATTGGACAGCCGAGCTCATTGCTGGCTTTCTTTCTGAGATTGCAATTCAAGCGCCAGACCCGACCGAAGATGCCGCTCGCACGATCGGTGACTAGCCGGCGGTGTTTGCGCGATCCGACCCAACCTGATGCGCATTGAGGTTTTGCGGTCAACGGCGTTGCACCCACCTCGAGCGGCGGAGCTACCCCTACGACAGATTACCAACCAAACAGCACGAAAAGGATGAGACTCATGCAATGGCTCAAAGAAACCTTCCACGTCGATAAGCCCATCATTGCGATGTGCCACTTGCAGGCACTGCCTGGCGACCCGGCGTATGACACTGCCGGCGGTATGAAAAAGGTCATCGACAAGGCCCTCGCCGACCTCACGCATCTCCAGGATGGTGGTGTCGATGCAGTTATGTTCTCCAATGAGTTCAGCCTTCCGTATCTGACGAAGGTGCGTCCGGAGACGACGGCCGCCATGGCCCGGGTGATTGGCGAACTCATGCCGTCGATCAAGGTGCCGTTCGGCGTGAACGTGCTTTGGGATCCGATCGCCTCCATCGACCTCGCAGCGGCAACCGGCGCCGTCTTCATTCGCGAAATCATGAGCGGCGTCTATGCGAGCGATTTCGGACTTTGGGACACGAATGTCGGGGAGACGGTCCGCCATAAGATGCGCCTCTCCCCGGATTTGAAGCTTCTATACAACATCGTTCCGGAGGCGGCCTCGTATCTTGGAAACCGTAACATCATCGATATCGCGCGCTCCACTGTCTTCAATAATCGCCCTGATGCGCTCTGCGTTTCTGGCCTGACCGCCGGCGCTGAAACTGACACACAAGTTCTATCCAGCGTGAAGAATGCTGTTCCGAGCACTGTGGTATTCTGCAATACAGGTTGCCGCCTCGAGAATGTCGAACGGCAGCTTTCTGTCTCGGACGGTGCGGTGGTGGGTTCCACCTTCAAGATCGATGGCGTGTTCGAAAACGCGGTCGATCCTGCCCGAGTGAAGGCGTTCATGGACAAGGTCAAGGTGATCCGCAGCGCTTCACCCAAGGCAGCATAGGGGTAGAACCGTCTTCGAGTCAGTCCGATCATGCCGTGGTTACCCTCGCGGTATGATCGGCATCCGTCAATCCTGGCAGACAGGTCATGACACAAATCACCGCAGGCTGTGAGCACCTGTCTCAAATGCGAAACCATAAGTACATCTAGCAACAACAGAATGCGAACCTGAGAATGCGCAATGGTGACGCTGTCCTCTGTTGTAGGGGGGAGCTGTGGACCTTCGTCATCTGCCGCGACCCCGTCGCGGCAGCTCGCAATGGACGCTTCAGTGCAGCCTGAAATGAATGTGCACCAGCCGATCATCAACGTTGGAAGTTGGTGTCTTCCTATTCGATCGTTCGACAGCTGGTGCGTGGCCGACGGCCATCGGCGAGGAGTTCGTAGTTGGCGCCAGACGCACCGTCAAGGCCTTCCCGCGGCATTCAGACCGCGCAAAAGCCAGCAGCGCCGGTAAAACCGGGCGCATCTGGCTTCTAAGAGTCTATGTCGTCAGGTTGCTACCGCGCTGCGTTGAAGAGCTTTCTCGAGAAATTCCCAAGCGTCGATGTGGAGTTGATGGAGGCCTCCTGCTTCGAACTCAAGGCCGAAGGATCTGATCAACGCGATGAACACGATCCAGGGGCAGACCTCGTCGCACACGAGCTCGATCTCACAATATGCGGCCATAGAGGCGATCGGCGGCAACCAGGACTACATTGACGATTTCGTCCGCAAGCGCCGGGATCTCGTGGTCGAGAGGATCAACGAGGCCCAAGGACTTGAATGCCGCACCCCAGACGGCTCCTTTGATGTCTTCGTTAATTGCCATGGCGTGATCGGCAGCACCACGCCTCAGGGCAAGGTGATCGAGTCCGACATGGACTTCGCCATGTATCTTCTCGAGCACTTCGGTGTCGCCGTTAGGCCGGGCAGCGGCTTCATGGCTTCGCCCTATATCCGCATTTCCTACGCCGCGTCAGTCGAAGAACTGCAGCACGCCTGCGGCCGCATGCTGGTAGCCTGCGAAGCCCTGTCAGAAGGTGAGAGGGCCTATGGCAAAGCGAAGCAACTGCGTGAACCCATGGCCGAACGCGGCCTCGTTCACATTATGGCGGCCCACAGCCTGCTGTCCGCCACCTTGGCCGAAGAGGCCGGCTTCGACGGTCTCTGGGCTTTCGGCGCACTACGGTCTTGCCGATATGAGCCTGATTGCGGGCGATCGCCGGTTAGTCCTCGCTGCCGGTCGTCGCCGATGGATACGGGCTACGGCGATGCCTTGAATGTGATCCACGCCATCGGGGAAAACGAAAGGCAGGGGAGGCGGTGCGGCGCTCATCGAAGTGCGAAACAGCCGGCACTCGGGTGTCTGAACAGTATTTGTCGCTAGAACGCTCTAATTAACAACATCAACGCTGTGGGTCGTCTCGGCAGCTACATGAGGTCTGAACTTGCTCCCGCAGCATGCTGTAACGTCACTATTGTAGGCCGGTTAGGTGCGCCGCCTTCGAGCGGCGGCGCACTGTAGCTGATCATGCCACCTTGCGGCCCCAACTTGCGAATGGATCCGGCAGGCTGCGCCACAGGTCTGGGACAAAGACCGGACTGTCGATCAGGCAAGCGTCGAGTTCGGCGCGGATCTTTGCCTCGTCCATCGGGTCGGCGCCGATGAAGACGATCTCCTGCCGGCGGTCACCCCAGACGGGATCGAGATAGGGTTTCATGATGTTAAGGAAGCCCGGATCCTGCGGCCATTGGTCTCTTGGAACGGAGGTCCACCAGAAGCCCATCTTGCTGGTTCTGACTAGGGCGCCCGCCTGGCTGATCTCGCCGACATGATGCGGCCGGGTCGCCAGCCAGAAGAAGCCCTTGGTACGAACCACACCCGGCCAGGACCGGTCGATAAACGCCTGGAACTTCATCGGATCGAACGGCTTTTTGGCGCGATAGACGAAGGAGCGGATGCCATATTCCTCCGTCTCGGGAACATGGTCCTTGAAGCCATGCAATTCCTTGTACCAAAGCGGATGCGTTTCGGCTTTGGCGAAATCGAAGCGGCCGGTGCCCAAAACTTCCTTCAGATCGACCTTTCCGAAATCGGCCTCGATGAGACTCGCATCCGGATTCAGGCCAACGATGATCTTGCGTGCGGCATCGCGCTGTCCGGTTGTGGCGGTGCTGATCTTGTTGAGGATGACAACATCGGCAAACTCGATCTGTTCGACCAGAAGGTCGACGAACGTGCGGTTGTCCCCGTCGCCGGCGGTTTCGCCACGGTCGGCAAGGAAATCGGCGGAACTGTAATCCTTCAGGAGATTTGCCGCATCGACGACTGTCACCATCGTATCGAGCTTGGACACGTCAGCAAGGCTCTGGCCATTCTCGTCGCGGAAGTCAAACGTAGCGGCTACGGGGAGCGGTTCGGCGATCCCGGTTGATTCAATCAGCAGATAGTCGAAGCGATCCTGCTCGGCCAGTGCCCGCACCTCTTGCAGCAGATCGTCCCGCAATGTGCAACAGATGCAGCCATTGGTCATCTCGACCAGTTGCTCCTGCGTTCGTGACAGGTTGGCGCCGCCGTCTCGCACCAGCGCAGCGTCGATATTGACTTCACTCATGTCGTTGACGATCAGGGCCACGCGCATGCCGTCGCGGTTGGTCAGGATGTGGTTGAGGAGTGTCGTCTTGCCGGCTCCGAGAAAGCCAGAAAGGACGGTGACAGGGAGCTTCTTCATGTTGGGAATCCTGGCTATTAGTATAACGTAACACTTGTGGATGGCGCGACAGAGGCCTGTCTATCGCTCAATTCAGTGGCATTCGGCGCAGAGGCCGTGGACCTCGATTGTGGTGGAGCGGATCTTGAAGCCGCTACCCTTGGCGCGCCTTCCAAGGGCATCCTCGATCTTCGTATCGTGAAATTCGTTGACCTTGCCGCAGGCTTCGCAGATTTCGAAGGCGGTGAACCGCGGGTGGATCTGGCCATTCTTTGAATGACAGCAGATAACGAAGGCGCTCATGCTTTCCAACCGGTGGATGCGGCCAGCCTCCATCAGTTTGTCGAGCGCGCGATAGATCTGAAGCGGTGCCCTCAAGCCGTGTTCCCGCAGACGATCCAAAATGGTATAGGCGCTGAGCGGCTGCTCGGACGATTGCAGCACCGAGAGCACGAGGCTCTGGTTCCTCGTCAGCTTCAGATCGTCGGAATGGACTGCCTGCAACATGCTCATCTCCGGGACGTGCCGTTTTGAGAGTCTGCCCGAAACTGCGCTACAGTTCCGGGCGATAGCTTCATCGTATCAGTGCGAAGCGCCCGAACCCCCTACGGCAACGATCGAGAAGGGCTGGCCTTCGACTGCGATGGTGCGCGTCTCCTTCAAGGTGTCCGCGTCGACAACGCGAACGAGAGAATGACGCGGATCGGTGACGGCGATCTGGCCATCGGCGACCGCCAGACGCGGGCGCGGATCGCGCCAGTGGCCATCCTTGCTGTAAGGCTCTGTGACCTTCGCCTTATTGACGATTTCGCCCTTGACGACATCGAGAACATGCAGGTCGCCGTCTTCCGTCAGGATATAGGCGTTGCGCGGTTCTGCCGGATCGAGCTGGAAATCCACGCGGCGCGTCGGCAGTTCGATCAGCTTGTAGGGTTGTTCGGCATCCGCGTCGATCAACACGAGCTTGTCATCGCCGTAGTTTCCGAGGAAGAACTGCATAGCCTTGCCGCCGAGGAGCGTGCCGGTGTAGGCCTTAGGAAAATCGGCGGGATAGGGCAGCATCTCCAGTTTGGGACCATCAAGTCCGCCGGGACGAGCAACCAGAACGCCTTCCTTGCAGCCGAAGGCAACGAGGCGGGCCGAGGTCGCCTCACCGTGAAGGTCGGTGCAGGTGGCCATCGCACCAACCTGCTCGCCCTTTTCATCGACGACGCGAAGACCAATGCGCGGCGGCAATTCATCTGGCTTCGTTTCGGCCTCTGTGTTCGGAACCGAGACAAGTACGTAGCGGCCCATCGTCACCGCCACGCCGTGATGAGGCTTGATCGTATCGACAATCCGCTTCTCGACTTTTCCGTCGAGGATGTCGGCTTCATCGACGATTTCTGCCTTGTCGGCACGATCGTAGAACAGGACGACATGGTCATCATGCGGCACGACGTGGCCCGGGCGCTTGCCCTCAAACGTCACAGGTAAAAGCGCGGGCTCGGAAACTTCGAGATCGCGGTGTTCGCCATGGTCGGAAAAATTGATGCCGGTTTTGATCGCGTGAATGACATCCGCTTCCGTCTGGGCGGCGAACACCGTCTGACCCGATGCACTCGCCGTGAGCGACGCATATCCCTTGACGTCGTACCGGCCAAGTTCGCTGCCATCTTCGAAATCGATGACGCGGACGACTGGGTTTGTATGGTCGGCTACGAACAAGCGCCAGGCCTCTTTGGTTTCGTGATCGTCGGCAAAGGCGCCGGGTGCGGCGAAGATCACGCTCGCTGTCACGGCAGCCTGCACGCGGTTTCGGGTGAGAGACAGTCTCATCGGGTTCCTTCCTTCATGTTGTGATTTTTTGCGCGCGGCGGGCTACTCGGCGGCCTGTCGAACCGCACGGCATTTTGCAAAGCCGTCGCTGATGATGTCCCTGGGGAGATCACGGCCGATGAACACCAGCCGGGTAACCCGATCTTCGTTTTCCTTCCATGGGCGCTGGTGATCGCCTTCCAGCAGCATGTGCACCGCCTGGACGACGAAGCGGTCGTCGTCACCGGCAAACGAGATGATCCCCTTCATCCGCAGCATATCCATTCCGAAAGCCTGCACCGTCGTCTGCAGCCAGTTGAGGAACTTGCCCGGATCCATGGGTTCCCGCTCAACCAGCGAGAAGCTGGTGACATGATCGTCATGCTCGTGATCATGCTCCTCGTCGAGGAAGTCGGGCTCGACCTCCAGAATGCGGTCAAGATCGAATGCCTTGCGATCCAGAAGACTGGCGATGTCGATATCGCAACGGATCGATCTGATGATGCTGGCGGTGGGATTGATCCGCCGGATGCGCTGCTCGACCGCAGCGATGTCGTCGTCACTGACGAGATCGGTCTTGTTGAGGATGATCGTATCGGCGAAGGCGAGCTGCTCCTGTGCCTCATGGGCGCGGTCGATCTCGCCGAGAAGATGCTTGGCGTCGACGACGGTGATGATCGAATCCAGCCGGGTCTTCGACCTGACATCCTCGTCGACGAAGAAGGTTTGTGCCACCGGAGCCGGATCAGCGAGACCTGTCGTCTCGATGAGGATGCCGTCGAAGCGGCCGGGGCGGCGCATCAGTCCTTCGATGATGCGGATCAGGTCTCCTCGCACCGTGCAGCAGATGCAGCCATTGTTCATCTCGAACACATCCTCGTCGGACTCGACGATCAGGTCGTTGTCGATCCCGACTTCGCCGAACTCGTTGACGATGACGGCGAATTTCCTGCCGTGCGGCTCAGTCAGAATGCGGTTGAGAAGCGTGGTTTTGCCGGCACCCAGATATCCGGTCAGCACCGTGACGGGGGTGGGTTCGATCTGAGACATGGTGGTCCTCCTGAACGATCGGCGTGAGGCAGCGACTGCCGGCGGTTCGGTTGCTACGAATGTTATTACGTTACGTTTCCGATTGACGAACGTAATAACATTACCTATGCAGTCGCTGTCAATCCCCGAGGACGCGATGAACAACACTTGTCTGGATTTCAGAAACCTTACGCTTGGCTACCAGGGTCACGCGGCCGTTCATCACTTGAGCGGTGACGTCCAACGGGGTTCGCTCACCGCAGTCGTTGGCGCTAACGGGTCCGGCAAATCCACCTTGCTGAAAGGCATAGCCGGAATTCTAAGGCCGATCAACGGTGCTTGCGTTCCAGGTTTTCGGCGTATTGCTTACCTGGCGCAGCAATCCGAACTCGACCGAACTTTCCCGGCGCGCGTGATAAACCTCGTCTCCCTCGGCTATTGGCATAAGCGTGGCTTGCTTGGGCGCCTCACACCAGCCGACAAGATCAGGCTTTCTGCCTGCCTGGACGCGGTTGGGTTGACTGGTTTTGAGAAGCGCCCGCTCGACAGCCTGTCCGGCGGGCAGATGCAGCGCGCGCTCTTTGCGCGCACCATGCTTCAGGATGCCGATCTGATCCGGCTGGATGAGCCGTTCAATGCCGTCGATGCCCGCACCATTGCGGACCTTATTCTAGTCATAAAAGGCTGGGTGTCGGAAGGACGCACCGTTCTGTGCGTGCTCCATGACCACGCGCTGGTGCGCGAACATTTCGCCCAGACCCTGCTGATGGCTCGCAAACCGGTGGCGTGGGGAGCAACCTCCGATGTCATGACCTCTGAGAATTTGAGCATGGCACGCAGCTTTCAGGAGGCCTGGGACGAACAGGCCGGCTGGTGCGAGGAGGATGCAGGCCAGGGAGGCCACACTCACGGCCACGACCATATCACTCACCTCCCACACCATCGCAAGGTTGCCGGCCATGTATGAGGATCTGATCGGCCCATTCCTGCGCTATGGCTTCATGCAGCGCGCGCTGTTCGGATCGCTGGTTCTCTCCGTGAGCTGCGCTCCTGTCGGCGTCTTCTTGATGTTGCGGCGCATGAGCCTCACCGGCGACGCAATGGCGCATGCCATTCTTCCCGGTGCAGCCGTGGGATTTGTGCTGTTCGGGCTTCAGATCGTTCCCATGACGATCGGCGGTCTGATCGTCGGACTGCTGGTGGCGCTCGGCTCAGGCATTGTCTCGCGCTTTCTCTTCGGTCAGTGGATTGCTGCTGTCCTATCACGCGTCTTTGCCGTCCGGTCCCGCCATCATTTTGACGGCGGGCATCATCTACGCCGTGTCCGCCCTGGTCGGCAGGAGAGGGATGCTGCCAAGCGTTCTCATGTCCCGCCGCCACAAAACAGCCTGATCAACCAACGGAGATCTCCATGTTGAACACTCTACGCCTTGCCACCTATGCCAGCCTCATCACGCTTGGCGGCTTTGCCTCCAGCGCGTCTGCTGCCGAGTTGAAGGTGGTCGCCAGCTTCTCGATCATTGCCGACTTCGCCAAGAACGTCGGCGGCGACCGCGTCGAAATCTCGACCCTGGTTCCGGTCGATGGTGACGCGCATGTCTATGAACCCCGCCCCGCAGATGCCGCTGCTCTGGAAGGAGCCGATGTCGTTCTCGTCAATGGCCTTCAGTTCGAAGGCTTCATGTCGCGCTTGATCGAAGCGAGCGGCACGAAAGCCTCGGTGGTCGAGGTGACAAAGGGGATCGAGCCGCTCAAGAGCGCTGAAGAAGAGCATGATCATGAGGCCGAGGAGAGGGCCGAGGCTGGACATGATCACGAAAAAGCGGGCCATGATCATGGGCATGAGGGTCATCATCACGGCGAGTTCGATCCGCATGCCTGGCAGTCGATCCACAATGCCGAAATCTATGTGAAGAATATCGCCGATGCCTTCTGCGAGGCCGACAAGGCCGGTTGCGCTACATACACCGCCAACTCTGAGGCCTATGTTGCCAAGCTCGGCGAACTTGAGACCGAGGTGAAGGCCGCAATCGAAGCCATTCCGACTGAAAAGCGCACGGTGATCACCTCCCATGACGCCTTTGGCTATTTCGAGCACGAATACGGCCTCAAGTTCATCGCGCCTGAGGGCATCTCGACGGAGGCGGAAGCTTCTGCCGCCGACGTGGCAAAGTTGATCGATCAGGTAAAGCACGACAGGGCGTCGGCGATCTTCCTCGAGAACATCACCAATCCGCGGCTCATCGAGCAGATCTCGACGGAAACCGGCATCAAGATCGGCGGTACGCTGTACTCGGATGCCCTGTCCAGGAGCGACGGTCCGGCATCCACCTACATCGACATGTTCCGTTACAATGTCAACACGCTGAAGGCCGCGATCCTCGGAAGCTGATCGCAAGGCTTGCCCGGCATGCGCCGGGCGAGCCTCACCCTGACATTCAACCCAAATGGATCCCCTGCAGCATGATTGGCGGCCTGTTCAAGCGGTGGCGCGACGCACCCGGTGCCATGGAGGATGACGTGAAACGGCTCTACGATTCCGTGCCGGTCACGCTCCTGACCGGCTTTCTTGGCGCGGGCAAGACAACGCTGCTGAATGACCTCCTGGCCGATCCGGCCATGCAGGGGACCGCCGTCATCGTCAACGAGTTCGGAACTGTTCCGATCGATCACGATCTCGTCCGTAAGGGCTCCGAAACCTATTTCCGCACGACCAACGGCTGCATCTGCTGCACGGCGACAAGCGATATCAGAAGCTCCCTTTCGGAGCTTCACGAGGCGCGGCTTCGTGGCGACATACCGCCTGTCTCACGGGTCGTGATCGAGACCACTGGACTGGCAGATCCCACTCCCATCATCAACAGCATTATTCCCGGCGGGTCACCTGCCATGGGGCTGAGAGATCACGTGGTCGCGCGGCACTTCCATCTCGCCCGCGTCGTAACAACTTTCGATGTGTTGGGCGGCCGCGCAACCCTCAATAGCTTCATGGAAGGCTGGAAACAGCTCGCCTTTGCCGATCATGTGGTCCTGACCAAGACAGATATCGCAGTTGCGGCTCACGACTGGCCAAATGAGCTGAGGGCTCTCAATCCTGCGGCAGTCTACCATGATCGCCATCGACAGGATTTCAATCTGTCCGGGCTATTCGGTGACGGCGCTTACTCCGTCACGGGCAAGATGGAGGACGTACCTGGCTGGCTGGCCATGGAGAGGCTCGGAGCTCACGGCGACCACGCCCACGACCCCAACCGGCATGGGGATGAGATCGAGGCGATCAGCCTGAGCCACGATGTTCCACTCTCGCCCCAGGCCGTCGAGACCTTCCTGCATATCGTGACGACAAACATCGGCTCCGGTCTTCTGCGCCTGAAGGGCCTGTTCGCGCTCACCGACGACCCGGTCCGTCCGCTGGTCGCCCACGCGGTACAGCACCGGCTCTATCCGCTTCAGCGCCTCGAACATTGGCCGGGCAAAGATCACCGCAGCCGGGTAGTCCTCATCGGTCAGGACATGCCGGCCAAACCGATCCGCGATTTGTTCGAAGTGCTGGCTCCGCGCGCGGCGAGAAACAAGCGGGGTGCGGCATGAGCGAGGCCTTCGTAAATCCCTTGGCACGGAATGGACCGTCGGTCATCAACAGCGCTCGCGCGATCAAATCCTGGACACGCAAGCTGCTCTCGCTACCGGATGAAGCTGTTGTTTCGGTAAGCGAGCTTGCCTGCCACGTGCCGGGCTGCCCTCCCAGAGAGACTGTGGTTCTGGTGATGCAGGGCACAGAGACGGTCCAGGTCTCGGTTCACCAGCCAATGAAGGACGTGACGGAGGACGACGTAGTCCAGGCGTTTTCCGCTGCCTCCAATCCCGACTGATTTTTGCACCAATATCAAATTGAAACGGAGAAAATTCCATGCGCGTTGCGAAAGCGCTTTTCCTCACACTCCTGCTCGGCGCCTTGATGCCGGCAACTTATGCTCAGGCCGAAGCGCTCAAGGTTGCTGGCCCTTGGGAGATCACCGGTATCGAACCGGCGCAGACCGGCTATGTCTTCAGCCGTCTCCAGGTTGCCGAGACGCTCGTCACCACTGACAAGGAGGGCGCGCTTATTGCGGGTCTTGCCGAAAGCTGGACGGTCTCGCAGGACGGGCTCGTCTGGACGTTCAAGCTGCGTGGCAACGCCGCCTTCCATGACGGAACGGCGGTAACAGCCAAGGCGACGGTTGCCAGCCTTCAACGGGCATTGGCAGGCGTCGGCGTTCTGTCCCAGGCTCCCATCGCCGATATTGCAAGCGAGGGGGCCGATGTCCGCATTCGCTTGACAAAACCGTTCTCCGCTCTTCCTGCCTATTTGGTACATTTCAGCACGATTATCCTGGCGCCGTCCTCATTCGATGCAGCGGGCAAGATCACACAGATCGTCGGCACAGGCCCTTACAAGGTTAAGACCCTCACGCCACCGGCGCGGCTTGAACTGGGAGGTTCCGGCGCGTGGTGGGGCGGCAAGCCCGCCATCCAGGACGTGAGCTACCTTGCCGTGGGGCAGGGGGAAACCCGAGCGTTGATGGCCGAGAGCGGCGAGGCCGACCTCGTCTTTTCGATGCTTCCGGTTTCCGTGGACCGGCTGAAGGCCAATCCGAAGCTGAACGTTCAGATAGCGACCATCCCACGCACCCGCCTCCTGAAGGTCAACGCGGCATCGCCCTTCTTCGATCAGGTCGAGGAGCGGCAGGCGATCAGTGCTGCCATCGACCGCGTCGGCACCACCAAAGTCATCCTGCGCAACGCCGATCTTGCCGCAACGCAACTCTTCCCACCCGCCATGAAGGGTTGGAATTCTCCTGATGTTCGGCCTCTCGTGAGAGATGTCGAGAAGGCAAAGGAGCTTTTGGCAAAAGCAGGCTGGGTGCCGGCAAGCGACGGCATTCTGGAGAAAGACGGCAAGCGCTTCAGCGTAACCATGCTTACCTATTCCAGCTGGCCGGAGCTTCCCCCGATTGCCACCGCACTTCAGGCCCAACTGCGGCAGGTCGGCATCGACGTCAAGGTTTCCGTCGGCAACAGCTCCGAAATCCCCGCTCGTCATCAGGACGGGACGTTGGAGATGGGACTGGTGTCGCGTCTTTACTCAATCGTCCCGGATCCCGTCGGCACGCTGCTCCAGGACTACGGCCCGGGCGGAAGCGACTGGGGCTCGATGGGCTGGGACAACAAGGAGATCCAGGGCATCGTCGAAAAGCTTGCGGCGACAAGTGATGTCACCGCCCGCGCGCCGCTCCAGGCCCGCGCCGTGGAAATCCTGCAAGAGGAGCTGCCGAGCATCCCGGTGACCTGGTCGGAGCTGGCTATCGTTTCCAGCAAGCGCATTTCCGGCGTCGAGGTTGATCCGCTTGAGGTCAACTACGGCCTTTCAGCCATCCACTGGGCAGAATGAGGGAAAGGCCTATGCGAAACTTCCTTCTTGCACGCCTGCTGCAGGCTGGCATTGTCGCCATCGTGGTCGGAGCCCTTTGCTTCGTCCTCATGCGCGTGTTGCCCGGCGATGCCGCCATGCGCATCGCGGCTGGCCGCTATGGACCGGATGCCCGCATTGCCGAGGCAGCCGAAAAAGTCCGGCTCGAATTGGGGCTCGATCGGCCGATTGCGACCCAGTTCCTCGAATGGCTTGGCAATCTGCTCCGCCTGGATTTTGGCCATTCTCTGGTCACGGGCGGCACTGTCGTGCATGAGTTGCAGGTGCAACTCGGCGCGTCCGTGTGGCTGGCTGCGGCCGCCCTTCTGTTGTCTCTCGTGATCGGGCCGATCATCGGCCTCTTCTCCGGCTTGAGGCCGGGAGGAGTTGCAGACCGTATGGGCCTCATAGGCGCCGTGACTTTCCGCGCCATTCCACCATTCGTGCTGGGCTTGATCCTGATGCTGGTATTTTCCAAGCAACTCGGCTGGCTGCCGCCCGCAGGCTTCGGCTCACCGCGCGAAATCCTGCTGCCGGCGCTCACACTTGCACTCGGGCTTGCGGCCATGTCGAGCCGCGTCACGCGCAACGCCGTCGCTGCGGTCGCGCGGGCGCCTTACTTTGCCTTCGCCCGCTATAAGGGACTGCCCGAGGCTGTCGTGGTGCGTCGGCATGGATTGCGCAACGCAGCCATCCCCGTCATCTCCTATCTCGGATTGCAGGCGATCTACCTGATCGAGGGGGTCGTGGTGGTCGAGTCCCTGTTTGCCTATCCGGGGATCGGCCACGCCCTGGTGCATGCGATCGTCGAACGAGACATCCCCATGGTGCAGGGAACAGCGCTGGTCATGGGGCTGATGTTTGTCGCCATCAGCGCCTTCGTCGATCTTCTTTCGCTTTGGCTCGATCCGCGCCAGAGGAGACCAGCATGAGTCTATTGAACGACGTATCGTCCCCAAGGTTCAAGACCGGACCGGGAGCGGCGCGGTTGACCGGCGCCGGCCTCCTGATCCTGCTCGGCGCGTTTGCCCTTATCGGCCCGGCGGTCATCCCCGTGGACCCGTCGGCGCAGGACTTCGGCGCCAGCCTTGCTCCGATCGGCGGCGACTACGTGCTAGGCGCCGACCACTATGGGCGCAGCCTGCTGGCACGACTTGCCCACGGCGCACGCCTCTCCTTTGGCATGGCCTTCCTCACCATGCTGGCGGCAGCCATACCCGGCGTTCTGCTGGGCCTGCTCGCGGCCAGGAAGGGCGGTTGGGCAGAAAGGGGTCTTGAACTTGTGGCGACCGTGGTTCTGGCACTGCCGGGATTGATGCTGGTGCTGCTCCTCCTGGCCTTCTCACCCGGCAATTATGGCCCGCTCTTCCTCGGACTGGCATTGACGCTCTGGGTGGAATTCTACCGAGTGACGAAGGCAACCACGAAGACTGTGCTGGCCCAGCCGCATATCGAGGCGGCCCGCATGCTGGGTTTCGGATCGAGTTACATCCTGACGCGCTACGTCCTGCCGGTGATCGCGCCGATGATCGCGACACTTGCGGCCTTTGCGATGGCCAGCGCCATCATTGCGGTGTCGACCCTGAGCGCGATCAGCGTAGGCTTACAGCCTCCCACGCCAGAGCTTGGCAGCATGATCGTTGAACTCTTGCCTTATTACAGCGAGGCGCCGGTGCATGTGCTGCTTCCCGCCGGGCTCATCTTCCTGCTTGTTCTCGGCCTGCAACTTCTCGCTCAGGGGGAGCGCGCATGAACATCCAGGTAACCTCCGATCTTTCCGTCTCTGACTTGTCGATCCATTCGGCCGGAGGTCGCATCGTCTCGGACATATCCCTGGCATTGGGAAGGGGGCAGCCCCTGACGTTGCTCGGCGAAAGCGGCTCAGGCAAATCGCTGGTCGCGCAAGCGATCATGGGCAATTTGCCGCCGGAACTGCATGCGACGGGACACGTGATGTTCAAGGGAGCGGACCTTCTCGATGAGTCTCCAACTGACCCACGTCGTCGCTGGGGCAGAAGCATTGGCCTCTTGCCGCAGGAGCCTTGGCTGGCGCTCGATCCGACGATGCCCGTCCTGCCACAGGTCACGGAAATCCATCGCTACGTGAAGGGCAGGGCTGCTGCCGAAAGCGCGACTGCGGCGAAACGAAACCTGTCAGAGGTCTCTTTATCATCCGCGGAGGCCCTTTATCCCTTCCAGATCTCCGGCGGCATGGGCCAGCGAGCGGCGATTGCCATGGCACACGCCGCCGACAGCGAACTCCTGATCGCCGACGAGCCGACCAAAGGCCTGGACACGATGCTCAGGGACTCGGTGGTCGCTCGCCTGAGAGAGGAAGTGGACAGTGGGCGTCTGCTGCTAACCATCACCCACGATGTTGCGGTCGCCAGAGCCCTTGGCGGAACGATAGGCGTCATGCTGGATGGCCGCCTTGTTGAATACGGTCCCGCCGAAAAGCTGTTCGAGGCGCCCGAACATGCTTACACCAAAGCCCTTCTTTCGTCCGAGCCTTCGCAGTGGGAGCGACGCGCGCCGGCTGCATCCGGGGGACTGGTCATTGCCGGGCGAGGGCTCAAAAAAAGCTATGGCGGTAACCCCCTTTTCTCCGACCTGGATATCGAAGTTTCTGCGGGCGAGATCGTCTCGGTCTTGGGGCCGAGCGGTTGCGGCAAGACCACTATTGGCAATATCCTTTTGGGCCTGACGTCGCCCGATGCTGGCGTGGTCGAGCGCACGGCCGGGCTGTCGTCGCTGCGTTTTCAGAAACTCTATCAGGACCCGCCCGCGGCCTTCGCACCCCATCAGACGATCCGCAAGGCATTGAAGGATCTGGCTCGTCTCCATGGCAAGCACTGGAAAGTCATCGAGGAACTACAGGACCGCCTGCGCTTACCGGCGAGCCTGCTCGATCGCCTGCCAGGCCAGATTTCGGGCGGCGAATTGCAGCGGTTCGCGCTGCTGCGCGCCCTGCTGCTCGAACCTGCGTTTCTCTTTGCAGATGAGGCGACGTCCCGGCTTGACCCCGTCAGCCAGATGGAGGTTGTCACGTTCTTAATGGAGATCGTCCGGGAAACTGGTCTTGCTGTCCTAATGGTTACTCACGACCTTCACATGGCTGAAAGGATTTCAACGCGCGTAGTGACGCTGGAAACGGGAGCGGCGCATGCGGCAATGCGGTAAATCCGGGAGTTATGGTGAGCCTCCGCCATGGAGATAGGGGGCAGTGGTTCGAACTCGCTGAAGGCCGTCGATGATTGTTACGCTGCGATTTTCGGAACGCGCCGCTCGACCAATCGCAGGAATCGTTGGTTGCGTGCCCTCGCAACCAACAGGGATGTTTGCATTTGCCTTACCTCGTTTGCTCGCCGATGGTTTTGGCAACAGTCCGTTCCTTTGTCTGGCGTACCGCGGCACCGACGCCCAGAAGCCCGAGAACCTTGTCCCGCAGGCGGATGAACTCCGGGGTGGACCGGTCTTGACGTGCTTGCTCGGGAATAGAGAGGATGGTGGCGATGCGGCCGGGGTGAGGCTGCATGACGACGATCCGATGTCCGAGATGAACCGCCTCGTCGACGTCATGGGTGACTAGTAGAGCCGTCGTCCCCTCATGTTGAACGATCCGTTTAAGTTCGTCCTGCAACCTGAGACGCGTTAGCGCATCCAATGCACCGAGCGGCTCATCAAGAAGCAGGAACCGCGGCCGGTTGACGAGCGCCCGGGCGATGGCAACGCGCTGCGCCATTCCACCCGAGAGCTGTGCCGGGTAGGCTTTCGTAAACTGTGTCAGACCAACGAGCTCGATATGCTCGCGCACCGTCTCCTTCTTTGCGGTCCGTGATAAAGGGCTGCGTCGCAACGCAGCCGCGACATTTCCCTCGACCGTGAGCCAGGGCAATAGTCTGTGATCCTGAAAAACGATCGAACGATCGAGACCTGGCCGATGGACCCGCGTGCCGTCGACGAGGATATCCCCGCTATAGTCGAGATCGAGGCCTAGAATAAGCCGCAACAAAGTGGACTTCCCGCAGCCTGACGCGCCCACGATGGTGACGAACTCTCCGGTCTTGACGGAAAGATCGACACCGGCAAGCACCTTCAGCTCTCGCCCGGCCACATTGAAGCTCTTGTCGAGATGACGGATTTCAAGTGACGGCGCGACATTAACCTGAAAAGCGGGCGATGGGGATATCTGGTTCATCTCGTTCTTCTCCTGAGAAGCCATGTTTCCAGCCAGAGGGCTGAGGTATTGTAGAAGAGGCCGATCACGGCCAGGATGATGATGCCGAGAAAGAGTAGATCCATCTCAAACAGCTGGCTCCCCTCGTTAAGCCTGCCGCCGATTCCCGGCGTCACATTGAGGAAAAGCTCCGAGCCAATTGTCGCCAGCCAGGCATAGATCAGAGCGCCATACAGGCCCGTGAATATGGAGGGGAGTGCACCAGGCAGAGCAACGAGACGCGCAAAGTCGATCCGGCTGAAGATCAACACTTCCGACAGCTCCCGGTAGGCTGGAGGCAGCCCTCTCACGCCCTGCCACGTATTGATGACCACCGGTTGAAATGCGGCGACGGCGATGAAGGCGATCTTCCCGGCATCCGCGCCACCAAACCAAACTGACAAGAGCGGTACCCAGGCGAAAAGCGCGATCTGACGAAAGGCCAGCAGGCTAGGGCCGATAATCCGCTCCGCTGTGCGCGAGAAGCCAAGTGCCAGGCCGAGCAACAGGCCGGCGGATGCGCCAATCGCAAAGCCGGTGATATTTCGCCTAAGGCTCTCACTGATATCGAAGGCCAGCGTGCCGGTGGTGAATTCCGTTCTGGCGCGAGCAACCACTGCTGCTGGCGAAGGAACGAAACGGGGATCCACCCATGCAAACCGCGTTGCCGCCAGCCAAAGAAGGAAGATAGCTCCGAAAGCCAGAAAAGGGCGCCAATGCCGCGCTACGCTACGAAGCAAATGGAAAGGCGAGGTGTCAGCGGCCATGGGCGTCCTCCGTCTTCCAAGGCTGGACGAAGCGTTCCAGATATTGGAGTGTCGTGTTAAGCAACAAGCCGATCGCCGCGATAACCAGCATGGCGACGATAACGAGTTCCAGCTGGAAGAGCTGGCGGCCCCAGGTCATCAAGTAGCCAAGACCTTCGAACGACGCGAACAATTCGACAATCACCAGGTTCTGCCAGGCGGCCGCCAATCCCTCGCGAAGGCCGGTGAAAAGAGATGGCAGTGCGGCTGGCAGGACAATCGTCGACACACGCTGCAGCGGGGTGAAATCGAGGACGCGTCCGAGTTCCACGAGTTTTGGGGAGACGTCGGCAATGCTGCGTGTGGTCGCCAATATCACCGGTATCGTTGTCGACCACGCGATACTGACATATTTGAGCTCCTCATCGATGCCAACATACAGGACGAGAAGTGGCAGCCAAGCCAGCATGTTCACTTGGGCAATGGCCGTGAAGACCGGACAGATGAACGCTCTAACGCGGGGCAGGAGACCGAGAGCCGCTCCGGCAACGAGACCCAGCGTCGCTCCAATTGCGAAACCGATGGCAACGCGCCGCAGGCTTTGAAGGGTGTGTTCGGCAAGTGACCCGTCGCGCGACAGTTCCACGACCGTTGTCCAGACCACGTCAGGAGCGGGCAAGATCTGTTCCGGCAGCCAGCCGAAGCGCGATGAAAACCCCCATGCCAGCAACAGCGCTAACGGTAGTGAAATCCCGTAGGTGATGTCGGCCAAAGCCGGCAATAACCTGGTGAATTGTCGCTCTGCAGGCGGATCGGCCGAAACAGTCAAGGTCATCGTTTGTCCTCTTGGGAAGGAGCCACCCGCGCCGTTTGCGCGGGCTCGGCCCCGCGGCATTCAGTTCGTCTGCTTCTTGTCGAGGTCACCCGGCTTGGCGATCTCGCCGTTGGCCGTGTAGCTTGACCAGTAATTCTCCAGCTTCAGTTCCTTGAGCGCTTGCTGCAGATATTTCGGCTCCAACCAGGCGTCGACATCGACATCGCCCTTAATCAAGCCGTAGGTTTTTGCCCGCGTGACCTGGTCCTTGTAGCGGGCGACGACGAAATCATCGATGAGGGGATTGAGCCGGTTCGCAAGAGTGTCACCTTCAATGTCCGCTTCGAAGGCATCTTTCGGGAAGCCGGAAAGCGCCCAACCATCGAAGACCTCGTCCTTGTTGGCTGGATCGGAGGCAAAGGCCGCTGCTTTCACAAAGGTGGTGACCACCCGCTGCGTAATATCAGGATGGGCTTGTTCGAAGGCGGTCGTGACGAGATAGGACGTGTTCCGGCCGAGCGTCCGATCGTCGCCCTTGGTGGTGTAGACGATCTTCACGATCCCTTTCTTCGCCAGCGCCAGATACTCCGGGCCGCCAAACACGGCGTCAACATTGCCAGACGTGAGTGCCGGTACGGCAGCATTGGTGTCGAGATTGATAAAGCGGACGTCCTTTTCCGTGAGGCCGTGGGTGGACAATACGTGGTCCGTGGCCAGCTGCAGATTGGTTCCCTTGAAGAGCGCGACCTTCTTGCCCTTCACGTCGTCGATGGATTTGATATCGCTGTTGGCCGGCACGGCGAGATAGATCGGCTCATGCCGGCTGGTGGCGAAAAGGAACCTGTGCTCAAGCCCGCGCGACCTGCCGACGATCGCCGGCAGGTCGCCGAGCAGGAAGAAATCGAGCTGCTTTGCCGCAACGGATTCGTTGAGCGCAGGACCAGCGCCACGAAAGAAGGTCCACTCGACCTTGATGTCCTTGTCGGAGGCGAATTCCTTTTCTATGAGCTCTCGGGCCCGCGCATAGGAAGTCGCATCCCCGTACGAATATTGCTTGTTGTCAAGGCCAATACCGGGATGGCCGAAGCGGATGGTCAATTCCTCTGCTGAGGCAGAGCTAAGCGCGGTGATAAGTGCGGCAAGCGCCGCGAAGATACGAAGTTTCATGATCTTTCCCCCTTTGAACGCGGTCAGGCTGCTTTCGCCGCCGGCTTGGCTGCCTTGACATGGGTTACGCTGCGGCGACCGTCGACGCTGACAGGAACGTCACCGTCAACCGTGGCACGGCGCACGACCCGGTGCTGGTCGCCATAGTCGTTGACCGCATAATGCTGGGTGGCGCGGTTGTCCCAGATAGCGACATCACCAGCTTGCCAGCGCCACCGCACGGTATTTTCCGGAGCAGTGATATAGGACTGGAACACCTCGTAGAGTTTTGCGGAATCGCTCTTGGACAGGCCGACGAGGCGCTGCACGAAATTGCCCAGCAGCAGGGACCTTTCCCCGGTTTCTGGATGGACGCGCACGACCGGATGCTCGGTTTCGTAGATTGTCGATGTGAAGACTTCCTCGTAATGCTTCTTCTCTTCGGCGGTGGCACGCGGGCGCACGGCCGCGTAGTCGTAGGCGTTGCTGTGAATGGCCCATAGATTGTCAGCCAATAGTTTGAGCGGCGCCGGCAGGCTTTCGTATGCGGCGTGGGTATTGGACCAAAGCGTATCGCCCCCAGCTGCCGGAATGACCACGCCGCGAAGGACCGAGAATTTCGGATAGGCATCCACGAAGGTCACGTCGGTATGCCACTGGTCTGCCCTGCCGCCGCCCCGACTGGAATCGAGATTGAGGATTGAGGCCGTGCCTGCCACAGGTCCTTGTGTAGGGTGAGGTACAAGGTCACCCAGACGCCGCGCGAACAATTCCTGCTCCGCGTCGTCGAGATGCTCCTGGCCGCGGAAGAAAATCACCTTGTGATTTAAAAGAAGCCGGTTGATGGCTGCTATCGTTGCATCCGAAAGGTCTGCGCCAAGGCGGACAACTCTGATTTCGGCTCCGACACGGCCGGTCAGCGGTACAACGTCGGACTGAGGAATGGTCTGATTAACAAGGACTGGGTTGCTCATGGGAATCTCCTGGTTGATCTTGGAAGAAGACAGCAAGTCACATCCGGCCAGCGAGACGTCCGCTGGGCGTTGAGTAAATCTCATTGTTATGTCGACAGAACTATCGAATAGCATAATCGACTAAATCTATAGAGATAATATTCTAAATTTACCTGACCCCGCGAAACAGCATCTCCGTTACTGCGGTCTCGGTGGCGAATTCTCTATAGCCGATAGCGCTGGCTCGCTGATTGGTGGAGGAGATCACGAAAGGGGGTAAGGGCGCTCGAGGCGATGACACGTCAAGTATCATCACCCCGTCATTGTCGTGGACATGATTAAAGAAGCAATCCACGAGACAGACTGATGTTCAATTCTGCAGGAGATTCGAAAAGCATCAGCAACGGACGCCCGCGGATCGGCTAGTGGCATTCTCGGTTGCGGTCATGGCGGCAACTCCGGCGCAAATGGAGCCTCGACTGATGAAATAAACTTTTGACAAATCAATTTTGCGATTGCTGCCAATTGAGCAAAACGTGCGTTCTTGGCACGATCGACGCCAACTTGTGCTCTGGCAAACGCTTGGCTACGTTAAGCAACCAGAAAGCAGGTTTGGAATGACCGAAATCGCATTCGACCATAGTTATAGCCGACTGCCGGACAAGTTCTTCATTCGGACAATGCCTACCCCTGTTGCATCTCCGAGATTGATCAAGCTGAACTTGGACCTCGTCTACCAGCTGGGGCTAGATGATCGGTGGTTGAACAGCGCCGAGGGTATCCACATGCTCGCGGGAAACAATGTCCCGAGGGGCGCTAACCCTATTGCCACCGCATATGCAGGACATCAGTTTGGTTATTTCGTCCCGCGACTGGGCGATGGCCGGGCGATCTTGCTCGGTGAAGTCATTGATCGAGACGGTGTCCGACGTGATATACAGTTAAAGGGGGCGGGACCGACGCCTTTTTCGCGTGGCGGAGATGGACGTTCGGCGCTGGGTCCCGTTCTGCGCGAATATATCTTAAGCGAAGCAATGAATGCCCTGCGGATTCCAACGACCCGCGCGCTCGCTGCCGTACTGACCGGAGAAACTGTTGCGCGTGAGACGTCTCTCCCTGGTGCCGTTCTCACCCGCGTCGCCTCCAGTCATATAAGAATTGGCACGTTTAATTTTTTGCCGCACGGGGTGACACTGAGGGCATCCGTGCTCTCGCAGACCACGTCATTGCCCGCCATTATCCCGAGGCGGCAGCAGGCGAGATGCCCTACCGGTCGCTCCTGGCGGCAGTGATCGAAGCCCAGGCCTCGCTGGTTGCACAGTGGATGTTGGCCGGATTTATCCACGGTGTGATGAATACCGACAACATGTCCATCGCCGGCGAGACTATCGACTATGGTCCATGTGCATTCCTGGACAATTACGATCCGGCGACGGTTTTCAGTTCTATCGATCACGCGGGCCGCTACGCGTATGGCAACCAGGGACCGGTCGCTCTGTGGAACCTGGTGCGTTTGGCAGAGACACTGCTCCCGTTGCTTGCGGACGATCAGGACACGGCAGTGTCCTTGGCCCAAAACGCGCTAGCCACTTTCGACGCCCAATTCGAGACGGTGTTTATCACCGGGATGAGGAGGAAGCTTGGTCTGTTCACCGAAGAAGAAAACGACCTGACACTTATCAAAGAACTGCTCGACACAATGAAGAAGGGCCGAGCGGACTTTACTCTGACGTTCCGATATCTGGGCTACTCTGCCGAGACCATCAACGCCGATGAGAAAGTCCTCAACCTGTTTACAGAACCTGGCGCGTTCAGAAAATGGCTGGCACGCTGGCGGTCCCGGATCTCTCGTGAATCACAAACAGGTTTTGAGCGCCGGACTGCCATGCTCCACGTCAATCCGCTTTTTATCCCCCGGAATCACCGCGTCGAAGCGGTGATAGCGGCAGCGGTCCAGAATAATAATTTCCGCCCGTTTGAAGAATTGCTGGCGGTTCGCGGCAAACCTTTCGAGGACCGGGCGAAATTCGCGCACTATGCAAAGCCACCGGAAATCAACGAGCGCGTGCTCGAAACGTTTTGTGGTACGTGAGGTCTCATATGTTCAAGAGAAATCGAGGCTAGGCGCGGCCGGAAATTTGCGAGCCGAATCGGCCGAAAGCCAAAAAGCACTGTTGAAGACTTCATAAAGGCCAAGACCGCTTGAACCCACCAATGGTCATGAAAGGCCCGCCAACTTTGCCTCACCACTGGTCCGCTCCACAAGGGCAAACCCGCCGAGATCATTGCTGTAACTCAGGGCGATGAACTTTCGGGCTTGATGCCGAGTATCAAACGGAGACGTCTGATCACGGCAGCGGCCTCCAGCATGACTAATCTCGTTTCATCAAGATAGCTGAAATCGATCCTGTCTGCGTAGTCCGTCAGCCTGCAACAAATTTCCTCATCGATTTCGTAGGCAGCGGATCCATAAACAGCCAACAGGTTTTGATATGCCTCGATTTGTTTTGCAGCTTCACGAAGCAGCATCTGCTGCTCTGGCCGCGAGGTTGCTGCCAGCGTCCGCGCACTGGTCAACAGCCGATGTACAATTCCGGGCTTCTGCGACAAGGTCAGTCCATATCCGGAACTTCCCCTGACTGAAAGATGGTCGTTGGCGGGCCGTACTCGCCGATATTTGGCTCGGCTTCACGGGACCATGCAATCACCCCGTGGTGTTTTCTGGAAAGGTCGCGTGCGCTGCGCAGTGCACGCTCCTCGCTGTCAAATTGCACAGCATCGAAGGCAGGAGCAAGTTCTCCGTTGTCATCAAGGTCAAAGGCCATGACCACAACCAGTTTCGTTGGTGAAGACATCAAGCTATCCAATTCAATCCTGTGGTTGCTTTTGCCGAAGACATAGCACGACGTCCGGCCATTAGGGTGAAGGAACGGCAGTCCCCTTGCAACGATTAGCCAATGATTTGCTAATAAACGCGGCGGCCTAACGCTGCGCGACTGGCGTGGGCAACCGATAGTGCCATCTCGAACATTGGGGCCTTTCTTGTATCAGTTGAAGCCTCTGTTGAGGCCGGCCAGTGCCAGTGCGCGTGCGGGTGATCAGCAGGCTCCGGCAATCAGATCGGCGTCCATTTCCTAAACGGCCGGTGGGTATCTATTTAAGTTTTCGACGATGCGTTCAAGTGCGAAGGAAAGCTCTGCCCTTGTTTTCGGCGCGACCAAGGAAAGACGAACCTTATTTGGCATCGTGATCCCGCCAGCATTGAAGAGATCACTTGCACGCATTAGCACATTGTCTCGTCTCACGGCAGACACGAGGTCTGAAACTTTCCAATGATCGGGAAGGCTCAGCCAGAGATGGAGGGAAGCGTTCTTCGACAAGAACGAGAAGCCTTTGAGCGCGCCTGATGCGATCGCTTGCCTCGCAGCTACCTCTTTTTGGATTTCTGTAGCAATTTCGTCGGCTGCGCCGCTCTTGATGAGGTCGGCCACAATGGCCGAAGATATGCCTGGCACAAACCATGACGAGATACTCTGGATAGGAGTGCATAAGTCGAGAAAAGCGGCCTCGTCTTCAGGTGACACAAGAAAGGCTACCCGCAGTCCCATCCCGATGCATTTTGATACGCTCATGAGATACCAAGTGATATCAGGAGCGATTGAGGCGATAGGTGGTGGGGCATTTGGCATGAGCTTGCCGTGAACATCATCTTCGATGATGATGACGCCATTCCTGCGGGCAATTTCAGCTATCTCGGAACGGCGCGACACCGACAGGATGGACGTCGTAGGATTGTGAATTGTCGGATTGCAGTAGAGCACTTTGGGCCGCTCGCGCTCGCAAACGCGCGCGAAGGCGTCGGGAACGAGCCCATACTCATCGATCTCAACGCCAGCTACGCGAATGTCGAATAGTCGGCAAATTTGCGAAATGCCTGCGTAGGACATCATCTCGGTCGCTAGGCAGTTACCGGTCCCGACGAGCCGGGGCATGAGAATCTGTAGGCAATTTTGCGTTCCACCGGAAATGTATAGCCGATCAGCTGAAGGGGTAAAGCCGAGCCGTTTGCCAAGCCAGTCCGCCGCTAGTTCCTTCTCACTTTCGGAGCCAAAGAAGCGATGGCGTTGAACCATGAAATCAAGATCATCCAGGTTTGCGACATTGGCGAGCGATGCCCGAATTCTAAGGTTGAGACCCGCAATGTCGGGCGGCATCGTCCGCGTCATATCGATCGGTTCGCGATCAGCGAGTTTCAAAATGCTCATTGATGTCTTTCCAGATGTTAGTGATCAGTAGGGCGCGGCCCAAAGATCATACAAAGTTGGCGGCGGAGCTCGCCAACCTCGTCGATCAGTTCGGCGATGTGGTCCGCGGTCTCCTTTGCGCCTCGCGCGCCGAGGAAAAAGAAATGGCCGGCTTCGACCTCCCGGTAGAGACGCCCGGGCATTTCGGTGACGAACGCACGTAGTTTCGCCCAGGAAATCACATCGAGATCAAGGCGGGCTGCGTCGGCGCGCAACTTTTGGACGTTGAAGAAATGCCAGGCTGATCGATCGCCTAAAACATGCCCCTCGTCGACACGCTCGGTCGGCAAAATCGTCGCGGTGAAAGGGAATGTTGAGAAGTGGGTTGCCCTCATATCTTCCTGCGCTGCCTCGAAATCCCAACTTACTCCCGCGGCTGAATAGCGCTGCGGAGTGCCGCGCAACATGATCGGCGTGTTACAGATGTATTGGCGCAAGTAGACTTCGTCGCTGACGATCACATTGCCATTGAGCTGCCGCTGAGCATTCAGTTCCTTGAGGAAGCTCTTAATGAACCGATCGGCAATACCGTCGGGCGCGTCTTCTAGGGTGCGGGCCCAAAGCCCGTGCGTCGTCAGTTTTTCCCCGCCCGAAGCTAAAGGCATGAGGCCAGGAAGCGGCGGCGTCGCTGCCATCGACAAGAAGCAGGATACGTTAATGTTTCGACGAAGGAGTGCCGTATTGATTGCCGCAACGGAGCGCCCAGCCATGCTCCACATCGCTACAGCAACCGGACGCATCGGCGTGTCCTTGAGGACCGCAGATGTAACCGCGGCAACCCACCCTGACCAAGCCTTGATTGTTAGATCAGGCAGGACGGCTTCCACCGCGGGATGGTCGGTTGGATAGGATAGTGCGAGCAGCCCCAACTGCTGTTGATCGAGCCAATAATCTAGGAACTGGGTGCGATCTGAAGACGGATCGCCGTAGGCGATGCGTGCCAAATGGGCCCCTCCCGGAAGAAAGATGACAAGAGGCTGTTCGGTATTTCCTCGGCGGAAGTAGTGGAGACTTCTGATGCCACCTTGCAGCACTCGCTCCTCACTCGTGAACAAGGCTGGATGCGGTTCGTCCTTTATCATGCAGAATCTTTCATCAATTTAAGGTCGATATCGCCAAGTAGAGGAGGCAGTCCAGATCCCGGCGATACAAAGTTTGCTAGGGCGCTGAGACCCGCATTAGTGAGGAAGAAATGCTTCAACGGTCTTCGTAAGGTCTGCCATTGCATCCTCCGGTGCTCGCTTCAACGTGACGACCTCGTAGCAAATGTCTTCGATCGCCTTGGTGATCTGAGGAGTGTTATCCCCTGGGAACGTGTACCAACCGGTCATCAATGGCAGAC
Source organism: Phyllobacterium zundukense (assembly GCF_025452195.1). Classification (NCBI taxonomy): domain Bacteria; kingdom Pseudomonadati; phylum Pseudomonadota; class Alphaproteobacteria; order Hyphomicrobiales; family Phyllobacteriaceae; genus Phyllobacterium; species Phyllobacterium zundukense. The sequence continues at coordinate 456,423 of NZ_CP104970.1, forward strand.
GGTCGGCGGGCACCAATTGCTCTGGATGATCCTTGAAGTACTTCCCCAGCCCGTTTGGATCTTGCATGCCCGCGACATTAACCGGAACGTATCCTGTGGTCTCGGCCATTATGAGCTGACCAACCGGACCGATAGCAAATTTGATGTAGTTCCACGCGGCCTGTTGCTTTTCCCGATCTTGCGTGAGCATTACGAGACCGTTGCCCGCTGCGGGCAGCCGGTCATTCGTTGATGAAACCGGAAAAGGTCCGACTTTTACTTCGAATTGGCCAGCAGCTGCGCGTTGATAATTGTGCAGCTCAGCGCTCGTAGTAGCAAGCATAGCAAGAGTGCCAGCACTGAAAGCCTGCCTAGCCTGATTTCTCCCGAACGAAGGTTGGCCTTCTTTTCCCAAGCGCTGCAAGAGGTTCATGGCTTGCAGGCCGGCCGGTCCATTAAATTCGACTTTTTGTTCCTGTTCATTCATCATCCTGCCGCCGAAGCTTCCTACGAGCATCTGAAATGACCAGCCGCCATTGGTGTATTCGACGTAAATGCCGTCATTCTCCGGCCCGAGCGTCTTAACCTTATTGGCAAGGTTGATGATGCCGGTCCAGTCGGTAGGGAGATTGTTGGGGTCGCCGCCTGCTCTCTTTATGAGGGTGGCGTTGTAAAAAATAACCGGAGCTGAGATCGCAAATGGCAGTCCATACGATTTGCCTTGGAAAGAGGCGAAAGACTTAACGCTGTCCGGCACTCCGACATCTTTCCATGTGGGATCGTCTGCGACGAAGTTATCAAGAGGAACCGCGATTCCGCGATCGGCCAGGGTTCTGATCTGATTGAGACCTTCGTGAGTAACATCAGGCAGTTCGCCAGTGATCTTTTGCCGTAAGATCTGCTGGGTAAGGCCCTGATAATCGGCGGCGGGTGAGTCCAAGATCACCTTGATCTCGGGATTGTTCTCCATAAAGCGCGTGGCAATTGCTTCGTAGAGACCACTGAGATGCGCTGGGGCATAGGAAACTCTGATTGTTACTTTCTTGTCAGTACCGGTCTTCGCATCCGCCGAAGCAGCGACGACATGGCCGGACGAGACGGCCAATGCGCCTAAAGCTAAGGCGCTTGCGATCAAAACAGCACGGCGGTTTTTAGGCATAAAATGGTCTCCGGCACATTAGAGTTTGAGGAGTGGCGCCTGCATCAGGCCCTTGAGAGTGGTATAGATAAACGCAGGACGACAGCGTTCTTCTCGTCGGAAGTCTTTGTTGATGTTTTCGCGGTGTCGCTCTGGAAGGCCAACTGCGGTGCGATGAGTTCAATAATAAGGTTTTCATCTGCCCTTCGAATGACAAGCACATGACAAAGATCGCGAAATTCGATGATATGGATGCGTTTCTGGATGATTCCGGAGATCTCGGCAGCTCTCTGGCGTCCGGGCGTCGGCCCGAACGTCTTGTGTATTTGTTCGATGGTTATGCCCCGTCATGTGTTCCTCGTTGAGCTGCCAGTAGGACCGCCATCGCTCTGAATGGCGAGACCATTGAAACCGTCGTGTTACGAACTGATGACATATATCGAATAAACCGATGCCAATGGCGCGATCCCTGGATGGATGAAGCCGGTCATTGGACGGAGAGATTGTGACGTACGAAACTGATCTTTCGCTCCGTTCAGGTCGCACGAGGCGACAGCGTCACGCGGGCCGCGGAGACACTCGGTATCAGCCAAACTTCGGTCAGCCACCAACCAGCAGGATTTGAGGAATATTTCGGGCGATGATGATCGAGCGGCCCGGCCATCACCGCAAAGCTCAGGCGCCGCAACGACAGGAAGGACGCTATCGTCTTGTTGTGCGGACGTCGCTTTCCACTTGGCCTATACGGTCTCATCCCAATTTGCGCGAATTCTCGAAAGAAATGGATGGCGGCACGGACGATATCATCAGTATCTGGTTTGCACCCGCTTCCACTGATAGCTTTTGCCATGCTCCTAAACCCAAACTTGATGTTGACTGAGCCCGCCGAAGTCATAGTTCCCCTACCAAGACGGCTGATCGACGGCATGAACGGTCGTTTGTCGATGGTGACCCGGGCGCCGTGGCGAATGGTGCGGACAAGACGGTCCTCGTCATCATAGTGTACAGCGCCGACGACGAGCAGCGTTGAGAGGCCGGCGGCCTTGTACGATGATCTGGGCGGGAAGTTCGGAACGAATGCCTGTGATGAGGCAGCCTGGATTCACCGCGTTCCAGGAAAGGAAGTTCAGCAGTCCGGCTCCCGAGTGCGGAAAGGTCGCTGTAATGTCATACAGCGACCTTCACCGGTCCATGGCCTGGACAAGTCAGGCTGCTTTTAGAACGGCAGCGACCCCTTCCAAAGCTGTGGTCAATTCCTCGCGATTGCTGGGGCTGCCAAGAACAATTCGTATTGCGGGCGAGGCCTGCTCGTTCGACACTGCAAACATTTCCCCACTTCGGAGAACGACCCCTTGCTGATTGCAGGCACTGATGAACCCTTCTTGCGTGAGGCCAGCAGGCAGATCGAGCCACAAATGCAGCGCTTCTGGTTTAGCCAGGTAGCTAGCGCGGCCGAGGATCGACCGCGCTATCACCTGTCGGGCCGCAGCTTCCTCTCTCACGGCGTCAAGAATGCGCCTACCGACACCATTGCCGATCCAGTGCTCAACGATGGCAGCCGAAACTGGCGAGACGAACCAGGTGGAGGTGGTGTTGAAGGGCTGAAAGGCCCTTGCGGAGGCTGCGGCGTCGGGTGCTACGAGATAGCCGATACGCAGGCCAGGCGCGATGCATTTTGCAAGTCCCGTCGCATGCCATGTAACGTCAGGAGCCAAGGCCGCGATTGGCGGCGGAGCATCCTTTGGCAAGAGGCCGTACACGTCATCCTCGATGATGATCACACCGTATCTGCGCGCTATTTCAGCCAATGCCAACCTGCGCTCGCGCGACATTATGATAGTCGTGGGGTTGTGAAGCGTGGGCGACAAAAAGAGAGCTTTTGGCTTATCGGTTTTGCATACGGCTTCGAACGCCTCTGGCAAAGCGCCGTCATCGTCCATCTCGATCGCGCGCACGTCAATGCCCAAAAAGGTAGCGAGACGACGAAAGCCGTAGTAGCTGAGGCGTTCCGTGAGCAACAGTCCGCCTTGGCCTACCATTGTCGCCAGCGTTATAAACAAGGCGTTCTGGGTGCCGTTCGTGACGATGATCCGATCCGGATCTAGTTCTTCACCGAACCGCTGCTTCAGCCAGAGGCCGCCGGCGCGCCGATCTTCCATCGCACCGATAAATTTGTGTGTTCGCATTAAGGTCGGTAAGTCGCTTCGCCTCGAGAGTTCGAGGAAAGCTTTGGAAAACTCCTCGCCGACCCAGGAAGGTGTGGGCGGCGTTGTACGTATCAGGCTGATGGGTTCTCGTGACATTGAATTGTCCTTATGTGAAAAGAGGCCTGCGGCCCGAATGGCCGCAACCGTGTCGAGCAACGAATCACTCGTTAGGAAGGAGTGCTTCGACTTCGCTCGCCATCTGCAGCATGGCCTCCTCTGGCGAGCGCTTAAGCGTGATGACCGCTTGCAACTGATCCTTGATGGCTTTGGTGATCTTGGTAGAATTCTCACCGGGGAAAGAGAAGAAACCGCTGAGCTGAGCAAGCTGAGAGACCGGAATCCGGAGGTTAGGATTGTCCCTGTAGTAGTTTCCCAGTAGTTCGGCATCCTGCACGGCCCGTTCGTTCACCGGGATATACGAAGCAGCTTTCACCATGGCCGTCTGCGATTCCGGGTTGGTCGCATATTTGATGAACTCCCAGGCGAGCTTCTGCTTGGACGCATTTTTGGTATGAATCATGATGGCGTTTCCTCCTGCCGGCAGCGTGCCCTTCTCGGAGGGGACCGGAAATTGGGAAACGATGAGCGGAAACCGACCCGCCGCTTGCTCGGTATAGCTTGTGATGTCTGAGCTGGAGGTTACAAAAATGCCGATGGAGCCGGCGGCAAAAGCCTGCTTTGCCTGATCGCGGCTCATGTCTTTCATGCCTGCTTCGCCAATCGCCTTCAACAGCTTCAGGGCGTCCATGCCTTCCTTACGGTTGAAGGCAATCTTCTTCATATCCGGCGTCATCATTCCGCCACCAGCGGCCTGAATCAGAGAGATAAAGGTCCAGTTGCCAGTGGGGGCGTAGTCAAAGTAGATCCCGCCGCTGGGCGCCTGAATTTTCTTGGCAAGTTCAAGAATGCCATCCCAGGTCTTCGGAAGGTTCTGCGGATCACCTCCGGCAGCCTTCACAAGATCGCCGTTAAAATAGACTGTCGGGATAGAGATAGCGAAAGGAATGCCGTAGGTCTTGCCATTTACTTGGCCAATTTTGGTAATCGAATTCGAATAACCGAAGTTCTTCCAATCTGAATCGGAGTTGATAAAATCATCGAGTGGAACGGCGAGGCCACGGTCAACAAAAACCTGAAGAAAGCTTGTTCCTTGAAAAGCTACGTCAGGAACTCCGCCGGTTATCGCTGCCCGCAGCATAAGCTGCGTCATATCAGCATAACCTTTGACATCTGACAGATGTATAGTCGTGCCAGGGTGAGCATCCTCGAAGCCCTTAACGATCTCCTCCATTGGCTTCTTAAGAAGATAAGCGTTGGAATATAGTACGTTTAAGTCTTCCGCCGAGGCGCAGGTCGAGAAAAGAGCAGGAAGGGAAACGGCTAGTACATTGAAGATATTAACGGACATTCGGGTTGCTCCGTATTTAGTGGGGTTGATACTAACAGTCGATTTTCCGACGCGGACAGAAGCGGTTCGACAAATTGGCACCTGCAAGCTGCACTTGCGACGTCACTTCAATGTATAGCAAGCGCTAGATTGCTCTCGGATGCACCCAGCCGCCGTCGAGGTAAAGGGCGTCGTCGACACTGGTGCGTTGCAGTTGCTGGGAATAGTTCTTGAGGCCGGTCTCAAAGATCTGGGGTGTGCCGACTATGGGTAATAAGCTACCAGAGCCACCTGTACGGGGTTCGCGCAGTACCTCAGACAAAACACGGCCAGTCATGCTGTTGGGACTGGCCATACCGACGAGCGAAAGGATGGTCGGCGTGATGTCGCATATGCCGGAGGGGATTTCGGAGACATAGCCGCCGTCAAGAAAGGCAGAGCCGGCCACAATACCGACCGAGGCAAGCTCCTTCGGATGCAGACCACCATGCACGCCGAGACCCGGGCGCCGGTCATTGTCGTAGAAGGTGCCGCCGACCAGTCCGAATTCATCGACGCTGTCGTCGGCGCGGAAGCAGAAATATACATCCGGCGCGCGCGGATGGTCGGCAAAGACGAGATGGCTGGCGAAACTGCCGGGCGCCATGCCTTCGACCTCGTTCTTTCCAGTCGTAAAGATCGGCCCCACCCATTGCTGTTCGACCAGCGCTTCGACCAGCCGGGTAAGCTGCGTGGTCGAGCGGTCCGTGAGGTAGAGCGCCCCCACCTGTCCAGGCACAACGACAACATTGACTCCGCTTCCGGGTGCTGTGGCCGGGCTGAAGCCTGCGATCGTTAGACTGTCGGCGACCGACACACGTGTATGGGCGGTAATGTGCCCGTGATCCGAAAGCACAATGATTTGGACCCCGGCGGCCCTCCCTTCGGCTTCCCACCAGTCGAGAATGCGGCCGAACTCAGCATCACAGTGGTCAATCACCTGCCGGGTCTTGGCCCCACCCGTGCCGTTGAAGTGCGACGAGGTATCTGGCTCGCCATAAGACAGTACGGTGACGTCCGGGGCATGCTCCGGCCAGAGATAATCAAGGAAGATCGAGGTAATCAATGTCTGTGCTTCGATGTCCGGCTCGCCCTGCGGCGGCACCGGCGGCAAAGATCCGAAGCGGCGGGTAATTTCCGTCAGCGTGCTTTCGGGGGTGCAGGCTTCCGGGAAATGCCCAGAAATGCGGATATGGCCGAATTCCTCCGCCTTGTGATGGAAAAAACGTGTGGTGCCCGGCGTATTTGTGGCAAGCACGGCCAGGCTTTTTCCCGCCCGTCCTAAGATTTCGCCCAGCGTCGGCGAGCTCATCAGCATGCCGCCGCTTTCGCGGTTCAGCCGGTGGAGCAGGACGGCGTCGGACGTGTCCACGTATCGTTGCGGGGTAGTTCCACGATCGACATATTTGTTGCCGACCATGCCGTGTTGGCTGGAAGTGGCGCCAGTGACAAGACTGGGGAAAGCAACGCGGGTTTCGCTCGGATAAACTGTCCGTTGTGCGGCAAGGCTTGTGCCAAGAGCCTTGAGTCGCGCAATATTTGGAGTCTGGGCAGAATCAATAAGGTCAGGACGCAAGCCATCGAAGCTCACAACAAGAAATTTAACAATTGAGGGATACATTCCGGTGCCATCTTTCGCGGTCTAGTGGTCTAGACCGCATCAATAGAGCGCCCATATGACATCTGTGTGACAGCGCAAAACTTGCGTAAGAAGTTTGAATAAGGAAGACGGAATGCAAAACGATGGTATGAACCTCTGGCGGCAAATGGGGGAAACGCTAGCTAACGAAATAACCAATGGAGTGTGGACGCCAGGTTCTCGAATTCCCTCCGCCCCTGATCTGGCCATTCGGTTTGGTGTAAACCGACATACGGCGCTGCGAGCTTTGGCTCACCTTCAAGACAAGGGGCTTGTACGAATCGAACGCGGACGAGGTGCGTTCGTTGTAGAAAACGTTATATCTTATCGCATGGGACCGAGAACCCGGTTTGAGGAAAACTTGGTCGGGCTAAATAGAGTTCCGAGCCGGAAACTGATATCATTAGGCGACCTTCCGGCGAATGAAGCGGTCGCGGCGGGGCTAGGCATTCCAGTCGGCCAAACCGCTACACTGGCAAGGCTTCTAGGAGAGGCCAATGGCCTTCCCCTTAGCTATGGGAGCAATTACTTTCCCACGTCACGGCTTCCCGGAATTTCCGAGGTGTTTCGTTCGGCTCAGCAGGAAGAAAAAGAACGCCTTTCGATAACTGCTTGTCTGCGCCAAGTCGGGATTACTGATTTTCAGCGAAAGATGATGCGTGTGCGCTCCCGCCAGCCAACCAACGATGAGGCGCGCTATCTGAGGATGCCGCCGAATGAAAGCGTGCTCGAGGTGATCGTGACTAATGTCGATTCAGATGGCATTCCAGTTATGTATGCCTCTACCTCCTTTTGTTCGAGCCGCGTCGAATTCGTCATGGACATGTGACTATCATTTCAAAGGTCAAACCGCGCGCCGCAGTCATGGCGCTGCACTGCTCGAGCGCAATACCCTGACTGCCCCAATCGGACGTGTTTCGTTCTCATCTAGGTCGTGCAAGAGAAGATCGGTAACTCTGATTCGACAGTTTGTACCTCTGAGTGCAGCGACCGAATAGCTTCGGCAGTTTGCTGTTGAGATCAGAGGACGCAGCCCTAACCTTTAACTTTGTGGCGAACCGTCCTGACATGCTCCAGGCGATGGCGACCAAACGCGGACCGAGACCCCATTCCTGTACCTTTTCTTTCGCCAGTTCGATAAGAACCTGCGTCCAACTCATGATGTCAGGAACAGCTGTAGCAAATAGCCGATGTTCAATGGGTGGGACGGTACAAGGAGGTTGTAACCAACTCTGTTTAGCCAGCCCGCTAGAAAATCGTGTGGATCGCATGCCGAATGACCACCATAGGCGATCCGCCCTAGATGACCACCCCGTCACAAAGAGCGCCAATGGACGTTCTTTGTGACCATAAAGGGACCAGGTCAGGCATGGAATGCCTCGACGAATTGTCAGCTGTTCATTGGGGTACATGTGGCTGTCGAGCTATGTTCGTCTGAAGCTACTAACGGGTTCAATTGACCGATAAGAGCTTTCGAGCTTTTGCGGACATATCGGCCAAAGCGTCTTCAGGGGATGCCTTAAGGGTAATGACCGCACGCATCCCATCCACGATCGTCTGTGTGACTTTCAACGCATTATCACCGGGAAAGGCGTACCAGCCTTTGAGCGCCGCGACCTGGTCAAGGGTAGGCTTATAATGGGGATTGCGAGCGAAATGGTCCTGCAGTTCTTTCGAGTCGCGTAACGCGTAATCGTTCGCGGGCAACCAACCGGATTTGGTAGCCACGATCTTCTGACCAATCGGGCCAGCCGCGAACTTGAGGAACTCCCATGCAAGCTTCTGTTGGTTTGGGTCCGTCGCGAACATCAGGGCGATCGAACCGGCTGCCGGTAGCTTGCCTTCGGGCGACAACAAAGGGAAGCCTCCGACTGCCATGTCGAAGTGGCCGGCACTGGATTCCTCGAAACGCGGGAGATTGGAATTTGAATCGAAGATGATGCCCACTTTGCCCGCGGCAAAGGCGGCACGGGCCTGATCCTTGGACATGTCGACGGCGGCCTGTCCGGACTCGCCGATTGCCTTTATGATCTCGAGCGCCTTCAGTCCTTCCGGTCCATTAAAGGTGATCTTTGTTTCCTCCGCATTCATCATCCCGGCGCCTTGACTGAACAACAATGCGTCCCAGAAGAAGTCGGCGCTGTCGTACTGAAAGATGGTACCAACGTTCCCGTCACTCAGATCGGTGATCTTTTTGCCGATTGCCAGGATATCTTCCCAGGACGACGGTGGATTCTTGGGATTACCATCCGCCCTTGCAATCAGATCCAGATTGTAGAAGACGGTGGGAACCGCAACGCCGAATCCAAGGGCATACGTGTCACCTTTGAAGGCTCCGATCTCAGCGACAGCGGGGGAAAGCGCCTTTCGACTGTCGCTGCTGTCATTATCCAAGAATTGGCCAAGCGGCACAGCAAGATTGCGGTCTGTATAGGTCCGGAGACGATTGGCCCCCTGGAACGATACGTCAGGCAACGAATTGGTGAGCGCATCGCGAAGTGTAGCCTGAACGAGGTCGTCGTAGCTCCGATTGGAATTGTCGAGCTCGACCTTAATTCCGGGATGGGTCCTCTCGAACTCCTTGGCCAGTTCCACCCACATTGCGTTAAGATCGGAGGATGCAGCTGTTATCCTGATCTTTCCAACCTCGTCGGCCGATGCCATGTGAACCGACAGCGACAAGATCGCCGCGGCTACTGGTACTGCAAGGAACTTACGTCTTAATGTCCACATATGAAACTTCCTCATGTTATGGTTGAAACTCTCGCGGAACTGCCAGGAACTGGGCCCTGCGCAAGAGTGATCCGGTGGCTACGCTGTTAGTCCGTCAATAGACCGGTGTCCTCCACTCGGGGTGGTTCCGGTCTTTTCCCGTGACGAGGGAGAAATAGATTTCCTGGAGCTTTGTGGTCAGAGAGCCAGGCTGACCATCGCCAACGGGAAGGCGATCGATGGACGTGATCGGCGCAATCTCAGCGCCTGTGCCGCAGTGGAAGACCTCATCGGCAGCGATCAACTCGCTTCGATCGACATCCCGATCCACCGTGGTGAGGTCCAAGTATTCCTTGGCAATTTTCATGACGGTTTCGCGGGTAATCGACTCAAGAATATCGCTGGCCACATCAGGCGTGATGAGCCGGCCACCCTTGACGAGGAAGATGCATGTTGTCGGCCCTTCCGAAACCTTGCCACGCGAGTTCAGAAGAATTGGCAGATCGTAGCCATCCTGCTTCGCCTGGATCGAAGCCAGCCGGGAGTTATGGTAGTTGGCGTTACATTTGATCCTTGCCGGCATCACATTGTCGGGTATTCTGATCCACGAGCTTATCTGTGCGGAGGCGCCTTTCTTCACCTGACTTGCCGAGGGGCGCGGGATGGCTGTGATGGTCGTGCCGACCGGCCCGGTGGCGACCATATCGCCTTCATTCGTAATGAAGGCCGAAACGCGCAAGTGCGCTGAGCACCGGATGTTGTTGGCCTTGCATAGGTCAAAGATCGCCTGTGTCAGTTCCTCCTCGCTCGGGCCAGGATCGAACCGCATCGCCTTCTGAGAGAAGGCGTAACGTTTGAAATGCTCTGCAAGCCTGAACAGGTAGAGCTGCTCATCCTCGTCATTCCAGTAGCCCCGGAGGCCTTCGAAGACTCCGATTCCGTATTTTCCGGCTAGTGAGAACGCGTGTAGTGTTGCATCGCTCCACGGAACGATCTTTCCATTGTGATAGACAAATTCTGGGGCTGCCATGTCCGCTCTCATTGTTTATTCGATTGAGGGGAAAGCCGAGGTCGGAGTACTGGGTGATGAACTCGACTTTGACGTGTGTTCAGGAGAAATAGGCCGCCGCAATCGCGTCCAGACCACGCTGAAGGTCGGAGCGCTCCCTCGCCTTACCGGTGCCAAATCTGATGCGATGTGGCGTCGAGCCGCCTGCGAGGAGGAAACTGCTCGCAGGGCCTACGTCCGCACCGCGGCGTTTGCAATCTTCGACGAACTCCTGGAGATCCCTATTCGATGGGGCTCCCATCCAGACGTGCAAGCATTCGGGTGCAGTCCGGTAACTGGTGGCTTTCAGCGTTGCCGCAACCATGTTTTGCCGTGCGCGGGTTTCTTCGCGGACAGCTGCAATGATTCTGTCGGCACCGCCGTTGTGGACGAGTTGCGTCGCAACACCCGCATTGGCAGGCGCGATCATCCAATAGGTCATGCCGCTGCCGGGCCAGAACAACCGGGCCGGTTCAGTAGTCGTCGGCGTTACCAGATAGGCCGCCTTGAGGCCCGCGCCGATCGATTTGGCCGTGCCGAGCATGTAATAGGTAATCTCGGGCGCCAGTTCGGCGAGGGGTGGCGGCACGTCCTCCGGCAGTAGCGAATAGATATCGTCTTCGAAAATCGCAACACCATGTTTTCGCGCAATCGCAACGATCTCTTTGCGGCGCTCCAACCCCATCATGGCGGCCGTCGGATTTTGCAACGTGGGCAGAGTATAGAGGGCGTGTGGCTTGTGCTCCTTGCACACTCGTTCGAACGCGTCTGGTATGATCCCTTCCTCATCCAGTTTGACGCCGACCAAATTAAAGCCCATCTGGTTGGCGAACTTCGCCATGGTCGGGTAGGTCAATTCCTCGACCGCCAGAACGCCATTGGCTCCCACGAGCGAACTGCACAAAACGGTCAGGATGGCTTGTGTCGAGTGGGACAAAACCACTCGCTCCAGGTCGGGAGCCGCAGAAAGGCGCCGCATCACGAACTGGGCGCCCGCCGCACGATCTTCCGGGAACCCCAGAAACTGGTGGACGCCAATCCAGTCCATCGGCTCCCGCGCTTCTAGGAGGTTTCGCATGGCCATGCGGTATTCATGATCGAAGACTTGAGAAACACGCGGGGGGAGGTTGCCCGTCATCGGAACAGGAGACAGCGAAGAGCGCCCCGTTATCGGGGTTTCGAGCTGTGCGGCTAGTGTCGGAGCGTTCATCATGGCCTCGAGTTTTCTAATTTTAGTTGGCTCTATGGGGTGGCGCCCGCGCAGGAAGGGCTGGATCAGAGACATCGCAGCCAGCGGGGAAGTGGGGCCGAAAGGATGACCAATCGGTCCCCATCATGTTTATTTCAGGAGCTTCTCTGTTTCGGCCGACATCTGTGCGACGGCTGCGGCAGGATCGGTCTTACCGGTGATCACGCCACGAACGACTTCGATCTGAGCGTCAAAGATTTGGTCAGTGTTGTCGACCGGATAAGTGTACCAGTCACCGGCGTCCGACAGTGATGCGGTCAGATTGCGGACGTAGGGATTCGATTTGATATAGTCGGCAAACAGCTCGCTTTCGTTGAGCGCTTTGGAATTTGCAGGGAAGTAGCCAGCGTATTCTGCCTCCAATGCCTGCCCTTCAGGTCCGTAGGCCCATTCGAGATATTGAAGGGCGGCTTTTTGGCGGATGGGATCTTTGGTGAGAATGAACATTCCGTGAGAAACCGCCGAGAGCTTGCCTTTACCGGAGACGACCGGGAAGGAGCCGATCTCGAGTTGGAAGCTATTAGCTTGGGCAGCCTCCATAACCGAAGGAATGCCGCTTGCCGAACGAAACAGAATGCCCATTGTTCCTGCATTGAACGCTTGGCGGGCTTGGTTCGTCGTCATCGCTGAAGTATTCGCAGCCTTGGCGAAATCTCGGATGGTCGTCATAGCTTCTACGCCGGTCTCATTGTCGAATCCTATGGCGCTGTCTTTATTGGCCATGGAGCCGCCAAGGCCGGTCAACACGTTCTGATACATAAAGTTATTGGATGCCTCAAACTCTAAGTAGCCGCCATTGATATTGCCGCCGAGAGCCGAGACCTTGGTTGCGGCATCGGTGATTTCTGCCCAGGTTTGGGGCGGCCGATCCAGGTTCCAACCCGCCTTTTTGAGCAGGCTCATGTTGTAGAAGACAACGGGCACTGTCAGGCCGTAGGGCGCGGCATAGACATGATCATTCACCGTCGCAGCCTCAACAAGAGCGCCAGAAATACCCGATGATGCAATGAAATCCGGACCTCCGGGTATGGTATCGATCGGCTGGGCGACACCCTTCTCCGAATAGTGCCCCGCATAGTTGATTAATTGGTGGGTAACGTCGGGGAACTGACCGACCAGCGAATCCCGGATTGTGGACTGAAAGAGCGGCTGCCAGTTGTCCCCTGCGGCAACGTATTCGATCTGAACATCCTTGTGCGCCGCATTGAAGCCGGCCCGCATTTTGTCCAGCAACTCGGTTCGGTTTGGCCAAGCATGGGAAATCTTCAGTGTAATTGTCTCGGCCAATGCTTCGGTTGAGAGAATTAAGAGCGCTGGAACTGTGGCGAGGCAAGCAAAGAGTACTTTGGCGAAAGCTCGGCGAGTTAGTTTCATTGTAGCTGTCCTTTTTTGGCTCACTTGACTGCGCCACCGGTCAGCCCTTCGACGAACCATTTTTGGGCAGAGAGGAAGGCAATGATGAGTGGTGCGACGACGATGGTTGATGCTGCCATCAGAGGACCGTAGTCGTTCCCGGCCTCCTCGTTCTTGAACGCCATGATCCCGAGCGGTGGCGGCATGAACGCCTGGTCACGGACCGCGATCAGAGGCCAGAACAGGCTGTTCCAGTGACCGACGACAGAGAAGATGCCGAAGGCGATGATCGCCGGAAGCGCGCCTGTGGCGGTGCGCATCACGTCCTTCTCGATCTCCGCGGCCACCGTCTTCGTTCCCGGCAGGAAATGCCCGATCAGCGGCAGCCGTTGCCAGCCGGACAACCGCCGCATCCTGAGAGGCACGCTCATGTTGTGCATCGTCATGTGCGGACAGAGCGCGTAGGACTGGAACACCATCACCACATCGCGCCGCTTCGGCGCACGCCGTCGACGACACGATCGCCGATTGTCACGGAGCCGCCCGTCTGTACCTCGGGCCCGGCGAGGACCTGAGCAGCGTTCGACTTTCCGCAGCCCGACGGTCCGAGCAGTGCCAGCAACTCTCCGTCGGCAATCCCAAGCGAGACGTCGCGGAGCACGGTTGTTGTGCCGAAGGTCTTTTCTATTTTTTCGATGGTTATGGCCGCCATTTTGCGGTACCTCGCTTGTCGGTGAGCCGTCGGATGCCTGCGTCGCTCGATGTCCTGGATGGGCGAGACCATTGAAACATCGTGCTACAAATTGATGACATATATCGAATAAACCGATGCCAGTGGCGCGATTCTGGATGGATCACCGGATTATCTGCGGAGAGACAGAGGATCCTTCACTCAAGGCGGTGCCGGCCTTCGTGCAGGTCGCACGAGACACAGCGTCACGCGGGCTTCGAAATCCCTCCGCAACACCCACAGTTCGCATCCGCGTTGCGGTGAACAGGAGCGAATCGGCGGCGCGAACCGCGAACCGCCCGCCCGCCTGTTGCTCCATCGATGCCAGCAGCGCACTCGACGTAGCAAGAATGCCGAGGTTGCCGCTTGCGAACAACTGGCGTGCCTGCTTCCGCGTCATGTTCACTCTACCTTGCCCGGTCTCGCCAAAGCTACGGAGGACTTCCAACGACTGGAGCCCTTTCGCGTCGTTGAAACCGACCATCTTTTCATCCGGCGTCATCGGATGACCGCCGAGGCTGTTCAAAAGAGCGAGGTACATATAGTTGCCGGTGTTGTCCCACTCGTAGAAGGCCCCAACCGTATTCGGCGTCTGTTTGTCTATCTTCTTACCGAGCGCGAGGACCGAATCCCACGTCGTCGGCAAATGATCCGGATCGCCGCCCGCCTTCTTCACGAGATCGGCGTTAAATGCGAGGATCGGGGTGGTAACTCCGATCGGCATGCCGAGCACGTGTCCATTGAATCGTCCGACATCAAGAGCGGACTCCGATACGCCGATATTAGCCCATTCCGGATCCTCCTTCATAAGTGGATCCATGTCACAGGCCAGCCCTCGCTCCGAGAAAAAGCGAAGTCTGTTGTTGTCGACGAAGATGACGTCCGGTGCCTGTCCAATCGCCGCGTCGCGGACTGCCTGGAGGATTACTTCCTCGTTGTTCAATGGCACCGTCCTCAACGACAGGGTTGAGCCGGGGTTGTTCTCTTCGAAGCCGGCCTTCAGATCGGTGAACAGCGATGTGTAAGAGGAAGAATACGGTGCGACGTCCAACCGCCGGTCCTGAGCCGCGGCATCGACCGATGAAGCAGGGCAAGAACTGGAGACGCAGCCAAGGCTGCAATCGCAAACAGTTTTGATTTGAATGACATGTTATGCTCCGTAGATGATGGATAAACGTGTTGCCTGGATTCAGTCGCAACGTCATGAGCATCAAGGGCTTCGCATCGCATTCTTCGATGATTCGACCAGCATACGTCGCTCGTTAACTCGTGTACTGACAGCGTCCAACGGGTTTCATCCGCAGTCGATCCATCGGATGGAAATGTTACAGAAAAATAACAACCATCGAATTATGCGATGTAAAGCGACGCAATTTGGATAGCGGGATTTGAAACAAACAAGGCAGCCGTATGGAATTATTGGAGCTGACGTGCTCTAGCAGTTTCGGTACAACGCGCGATGCAATCGCGGGATTTCCTGCCGACGGCCCGGTCACTTCGCACCCGGATGGAATCGTGCCCTTATCGTTCGAGATTGGGAACGGAACTATCGGAATGGAAAAGCGTCCTGCTGCCTGCTTATCGAGGAATTGAGCGTACTGCTTGCTGGACGGCGGAGCGAGAACGCCTAGATTGCCGTCGCAAACAACGGACGTACTGGTTTGCAAGTCATATTCACTCTGGCCTGGTCGGTATAGCCCCTGGGTGCACAGGCGACGCGAGCGAGATGCGAGCTACCTGGAATGAACACAACCATTGGCTTTGCACGGTCACCTGAGCGGGAATAGACGAGGAGTTCGTGCACTTCGGATTGCATGAGCCTTTCGTTGTTGAATAGAATGTTGCCGCGTTTGTCATGAATCAGTCAGACCGTAGTAACACATCAGTTAAGTTAGAGGATGGGTCAATCTCCACCATAGTAATCAAGGTCGACCAAGTTGACCGCGATTAGCCGGCCGCGATCAGGTCGCGGACGGTCTTAGCCATTGCTGCCAAAGCCTCTTCAGGCTCCCGCTGCAGCGTGAGAACGGCACGCGCCTGTTCTTGGATTTCTTTATCAATGCGGAGCGAGTTGGGTCCAGGGAAGGCTTCCCATCCCGTCAGATATGGCAGCATGGATGCTGCAGTCTCATACTGCGGCTTCTCCTTGTAATAGTTGCCAAGTAGGTGAGGGTCTGTTAGGGCCTTCGAATTGACCGGAACATAGGCACTGTTCTTCGCCAGTATTGTCTGGCTTTCCGGATTCGACGCGAATTTCACATACTCCCAAGCCAGCTTCTGCTTTTCTAGATCTTTCGTCATGATCGTAGCGGCATTTCCAGCTGAGGGCAGGCTGGCGTGGTTGCCAGCTGGCAGCGGAATGGCGGCTGTCGCAATGGAAAACCGGTCTCCTGCTTGCTTCAGATAGTTTGTCAATCCTGACGAGCTATCGACGAGGATGCCCAAAGTCCCAGCGGCAAAAGCCTGCCGAGCTGCCGGTGAGCCGAGGTCATTGCCGCCTCTCGACTGACCGATCTTCTTAAGAACCTGCAAGGCGCGGAGCCCCTCTGGCGAGTCGAAAAGGACCTCTTTCCTGTCTTCGCTGAGGATCCTAGTACCCATACTGCACATGAGATCGAACAGGAAGACATTGCCGGTCGCTTGGTACTGGAAGTGCATTCCACCCGAGGAAGCATTGATCTTCGAGGCCAGGTCGACGATTCCGGACCAATCAGAAGGGAATGTTCCTGCGGCCTGTCCAGCTTGCCGCACCAGATCATCGTTGTAATAACAGATCAGGGTCGACAGCGCGAATGGGAGCCCCCAGACCTTGCCGTCCGCACGACCGATGTCCTTCAGTCCTTCCGAGTAACCCAGTGCTTCCCAGGAATGTTCTGCGCTGATCAAGGGATCAAGATCTGCCAGAAGTCCTCGCCGGGCAAGCAGTCCCACGTTGTTCAAACCGTGAAAGGCGATATCCGGGGCATTCCCGGTCATGCCGTCGCGAAGACTCTGAGCCAGAGCTTCATCATAAGTCGGGACAATGTTGAACTTGACTTGGGTGCCGGGGTTCTTTTCGACGAAAGCGGCAGCAATCTGTTCGTGAATGTGCTTAACCAACGCAGGGTCGGTATAAAGAATGGTGAGCTGGGTTGGATTGGCTGCCTTCGCATATTTGCCGATGCCGAAGGCCAAGGTACCAGCTGCACTCGCCGATAGAACCTGCCTGCGAGTTAGAGACTTGCTAGGTTTTTGTGAGATCATTTTTCGTATCTCCTTAGTGTTGGGGTTGTTTTCAGGAAGAAGGGCCGCCGCTAGGCTCCCGAATTGAGCGACCGCTGTGCGCGATTATCGGATAGGGATTCAGGATGTCGTGGAAGTGAAGTACGCTTTCCCCGCCGTTGATCAGCAGAATTCCTTTTTGCGCAGGTCCATTGCGATAGTTTGGCTTACCCGGGAGCAGTTCGAAGTCGTTTTCGTTCACTAGACCTTGCAGTGTGGTCCAAGTGACTCCGTTCCAATGGCCGGAAGCTGCTCGGTGCGTGTGGCCGATGAAAATATGCCGCACATTGCCGGCCGCGTGAATCGTGTTCAGGAGCGCATCCGAATGTTCCACTTTGGAATGATCGATGAAGAAGCCGGTTCGAAATGGCGGATGGTGCATGAAAATGTAAGCTGATTTGTCCGGCGCAGATGTTAGCTTGGAATTGAGCCACTGCAATTTCTCCGGCCCGTAATCTCCCGAGTTGGATCCGGGATTGTGGGTGTCGAGAAACAGAAGCAGGGCATTGTCGGTTTCGAGCGCACTTTGAACAAAACCGTTCGCATCTGCCGAGGCGACCGGCACGCTTTCGAGGAACACGCCACGGTCGTCGTGATTGCCGATCAGGAATTGAACCGGCATTTTCAAGCAATCGAAGTGACTAAAAAACAATCGATAGGCTTCCCCGCTGGGTCTGTCGACCAGGTCACCCATGACGACGCAAACATCAGCATCCCCCGCTAGTCGGTTGATTTCTTTCACGCAGGTTTGCAAGCGATCGTTGCTATCGATACCTTGAACGGCCTCGCCAGGAACTATGAAATGGGTATCCGAAACAACAACGACTTTCACGGTTTTCTCCTAGACCTTGGGTTCATTGCTACGGGAGCAATGCCTACTTCGCCTTGCCGCTCGTCACTTGGTGATGAGCAGAGGCATCCGTCCTCGCATCATCAGCAGAACGTCGTTCATGCTCGTATCCTGCCAGCGTGCGAGGTCTGCGAGCGTGATTTCCTCCGTTTCACTACGACCGAGGATGATCACTTCGTCTCCTGCTTTCGGGTCCGACACAGACGAAAGGTCGAGAACCGCCTGTTCAGAGGAAATGGAAAGAACAGGAACCTTGACGCCCTTAACGATCATGCAAGCGGTCTGCCCTGGGCGCGGCGCCCGGTTTCCGTCCTTTCGTCCGAAGGGAATAACACCTGTTGCGCCAGTCACCTGATGGGCGAAGCGGCTGAACACTCCCGGGGTTTTGTCAGCTGCGTCCGGAGAGACGTGGATGAGATGTGAGCGAATACTTACAAGAATGGACTTGAAATCTGAGAAATCGACAACACCGTCTGCCAATGACGGCTTTCCATAGAGGATGCTTCCTGGGGCAACGGCGTTGCACTTGTCTTTAATGCCGTACAACACGCCGGAACTGGAACGAGCTTGTGTAACTGGCACCGACAGGCCTTTCTTTCGCAGACGCTCGATGAGCTCATCGAACAACGTTGTCCGCTCCTGCGCCCAGCATGCGCCCTCTGCATTGCTGAACGGCAAATGCGTGTAGATGCCTTCAATCACGATATTCTGCATCCGCGCGACACGGAGTATCGCCTGCTCGGCTCTCCAAATTGGAAATCCGAGCCTGCCCCAACCGGCGTCCACCTTGATATACACGCGGCTCGGGCGGCTCGCGTAAGATGAAACTGCTTCCGCGATCTCGAAATTATGAACCGTCGGCATCACATCGAGGGCGAGATAACTGGGAATGCCGGCTGGCAACGTGCTGCCGAATACAACGACGCCGATGTCGGCAAGCCCCGCCCCACGAACAGCTCTCGCGTCCTCGTATGACCCGCAAGAAATTGTCTCAGCTCCGAGGCTCACCAAGCGACGCGCGATTTCGGAAACTCCCAGCCCATAAGCCGCGCTCTTGACGGAAGGGTGAATTCGCACATCTGGGCCCAAGATCTTCCGCAGCGAGTGGAAATTATGATCCAATGCACCGAGATCAATCTCCATCCAGTTGGGGCGGGTGGGATCGATTTGGGACACTACTTGAGGTGTTCCGACGAGCTCAGTCCTTGTTGTTTCCATTTCGGCTGTCCTAATTCTTTTTTCGACTTCATTCTTAGATTGACGGTTTCAACGCTTTTGAACTGCATCCAGTTGGGTCCCTAAACGAATTGGCTTCTCTCGGTAGAACTCATGGGAGCACTCTTTTTGTTCGCTCGGGAGAAGGAACTGCGGGGAACACCGGACGGCTCCGCGAGATCATGAGCCGTTCCATGTCCATTCAATCGAGCCAATCACTTCACCGCTCCTCCGGTCAGTCCTTCGACGAACCAACGTTGAGCGGAGAGGAAAGCGATGATGAGGGGGCGACGACGAGGGCGGAGGCGGCCATGAGGGGGCCGTAGTCGTTGCCGGCCTCTTCGTTCTTGAACGCCATTATCCCGAGCGGCGGCGGCATGAGAGCCTGGCCACGGACCGCGATCAGCGGCCAGAACAGGCTGTTCCAGTGGCCAACGACCGAGAGGATTCCAAAGGCGATGATCGCCGGAAGCGCCATTGGCGCCATGTCAAACTCCCGCTTCAGCGTTGGCGCAAACGTTGCAAAAACAGCAACCGATACGAGCGGCCACGTTCTGTTGATGTCATTCTGTTAGGCACGGATGGATTCCCTCACTATAGTAAGGGCCTCCTCCAACTGCCCAACGGTCTCCGGAGAGCCGACACATATCCGCAACGCCCGAGGCGCAGAATTTGGCTGTACCGCGTAGATACCAACTGAGCGGGTGACGACATGTTTTTGTCGAATAGCTTCGACAACGGCGTCATCACCTCGCGGATCTGACAGTGGAAGCCAGACAAAGAGACTTGCGGGGTCGGAACGAATGTCGTCATCGACGAACACGCGAGCTGCGCATTCCTGGCGAAGGGCAAGTTCGGCACGGACCGCTGCGAATATCCTTTCGGCGGCTCCGCCGTTAATCCAGCGCGTGGCGACTTCCGCCATCAGCGGCGCGGGATGCCAGCTCGACAACGCTCTAAACCGCGAGACGAAACGTTGAGCGTCCTCTGCGCTTGGCGCCACAATATAACCGGTCCTCACGCCAGAGCCAACGCATTTTGCCAAACCACTTGCAAGCCAGGTGATGTCAGGAGCAAGTGATGCAATTGCGAAAGGTCCCTCACTCTTGAAACGGCCGCAGATGTCATCTTCGACCACCGTGACCCCAAATCCGCGGGCAATTTCAGCGATTTCCCGGCGCCTCTGTTCCGACATCGTTTGAGTTGTCGGATTGTTGAGCGTCGGAACCGTAAAAAGCACTTTTGGCGCCTCCCGCTCGCATTGCTCCTGGAAAGCGGCAGGGACTATGCCCTGAGGATCGCATTCCAAGCCGACGTGGCGTAGCCCCAGAATTTCCGGAATGGACCAGATCCCCAGGCTGCTGAGCTCTTCAGTGGCTACCAGGTCGCCAGCTGAGAGCAAGTGCGAAAGCAGGCTGAGCACGGCAGATTTGGTTCCATTGGTGACAATAACTCTATCGTCCGACAGTTCGCTTTCGAAACGGGGTGCCAGCCATTTGGCGCCAGCTTTGCGGTCCTCAACCGTGCCGGCATATCGATGGCCTTTCAGAAGATAATCAACTTTCCCTTCAGCCACTATTTCCATAAGGGTGCGTGCGAGCTCGTTGCCTGCGAATGTTGGCAGCGGCGCTTTTGCTAGAGTAAGGTCGAGGACCATTGCGGGTTCTTTCCTTTAGGTGTCCGGGATTATTGCTTGATCATGCCGCGGACATCCTTGGCGAGGTCCGAGAGCGCTTCATCGGGCTTGACCTTGAGGGTGATGACCTGCTGCATGTGGTTGCGCACGGCGTCGACGGCCTTCACCGCATTCGCGCCGGGGAAGGAATCCCATCTGACAATCCGCGGCAATACTGACGGTGTGATCTGATAGGCAGGCTTATCCTTGTAGATCGTGTTTTGCAGTGTAGCGAGCGCTGCATCATTGACCGGTGCGTATCCCGACGCGGTCGCCATCTGCATCTGGCCTTCTTCCGCCACGACGAATTTCAGAAATTTCCAAGCCGCGTCCTGCTTTGATTGATCCTTCGCCAGCATGACAACAGCTTTGCCGCCCACGGGGAGCTTGCCATCGGCACTTGCGATCGGAATGGACTTGGCAACAACCGGAAATTTGGGTCCCACCTGGTCAAGTATGCGTCTCGTGTTCACGCTCGACCTCATGAGTATGCCGAGCGAGCCGGAGGCGAAGGCCTGTGCGGCCTGGTTCGACTGCATCTCGATGTGCCCGGACTCCCCAATATCGCGGAGCAGTTCGAATGCCTTACGGCCAGCGGGTCCATCGAAGGCAACATCGTCGCGGTCAGGCGTGAGAAGCTGCCCCCCTCTCCGAGGACCAATAACGCGAAGGACTGGCCGCCGCTCACGTTATAGTAATCGAAGTACATGCCGGACGGATGGCCCTCCAGCGCGGTGATGGCTTTGGAGATCTTTAGTATGGAATCCCAGTCTGCTGGAATGTTGTTGGGATCAAAGCCGGCCTTCTGAACCAGATCGGCGTTGAAGTAGAAGACCGGCGAAGAGACGCCGAAAGGCAGTCCGACGACATGCCCGCGGTAGGATGCCAGATCGATCATCTTCGGCTGGATAGCAAGAGATTTGAACGAGGCGTCGCGGGCGATGAAATCGTCCAAGTTCGTGTTTAATCCGTTCTCGGAGAAGACGCCGAGAGCCTGGAAGCCGGGGAAAGCGACGTCCGGGATATCTCCGACGATCTTGCCGCGCAGGAGGGCCTGGATCATCTCCTCGTCATTGGCGACGGTTTCGATCGCCACCGAAATATCGGGGTTCGCTTCCATGAATTTCTTAGCGACGGCCGTATAGATTTCAGCAGGTTGGCCACTAATAATTCTGAGTTTCATTTGATCGGCGTGAACCTCGGAGCCATAGAGTACCGAAAGTAACGCCATAGTGACTTTCAACGTGTTCTTCACATTCTGAAGATGCATTGAGGATCTCCTTTCGAGTTGTTACCGTAAAATTCAGCCAAGGATTAACAAGGTTAAATGCGGATCCGGCTGGCTGATAGATCGCTACACCATTACATGACTATTTCAGTCGTCAGTGCTTGGTCGCTCAAGCGGTAGACTGCAACCGCATTGTCACGGAACACTGCTAATTCGTCGCTCGACGAAGCGCCTTTGAGCGACATGCGTATGACCTCGATCCATCGTTGGTAATGAACCTCGGACGTTATGGTCGGCCAGTCACTTCCGAACAGGGTACGTTTGGCGCCGAAAACCTCGTAGGCATGTGCAAAATGCCGCGATACGTCATCGGTGAGCGCACGCCCGTCAGCACCGAGGGTCGCCAAACCGGAAAGCTTGCACACCACGTTGGGCAGCTGTGCAAGACGCGCGAGATCATCCGCCCATCGATCAAAGGCACCGCTGATAATGCTTGGCTTTCCGGCATGCGTGATTATGAACAAGGTTCGCGGGCACCTTGCGACAATCTCCGTCACGTCGTTGATGCCCGTCGACCATACGCCGATCTCGCATGTCAATCCCAGATCGGACAGACCGCCAAGCAGCCGCGAAATATCGTTTCGCAGGAAGAATCTCGGATCGCGGGCAAATCTGCTCAGCAAACGGATGCCTCTAACCAAGGGAAAAGCCGCTAGAGCTGCGATCGAAGCTTCGTTATCTGGATCGGCCTCCATGTTGATGGCGGCGACGAAACCCGCCAAACGTGGGTCAATCGCAGCCTGCTCGGATGCGAATGTCAATTCCCCTCGAACGTGTTGCCAGTCGGCCGCAGCCTCGACGAAGATAAACCGTTCCAGTTGAGGGGACTTTACGGTCTCGAAAACGTCGGCGACGTAACACTTCCTGAGATGACCCGGATGCTCGTCAGCCCAGCGATAGGTGAACCGGGCAGGATCACAAAGGTGAACATGGGTGTCGATGATGGGAATATTCAAACGCCCATCAGAAATTCCAGTCCCTTGCGCCAATATGTATCCTTGCGATCCACTTGAGGTCGCGGTCATGGGATTGGACCCTTCTACAGAAGACGCATCGATTTGAGTAGCCTGGCCTGGTTTAGCCGCCCACCAGTGTTGCCACCGGCGGGAGCGTACCCTGCGGTCAAGCGTTGCTTCATTCATTTGGCAGCAGAGCACTCGGCTGGCAGCAATCCGCGAACCTCCTCGGCCAGCTTCGGCAGGACGTTGGAAACTTTCAGGCCGCCGCTGACGAAACCCTCGACCTTGTTATTGATCACGGCGTTGATCTTCATTCCGTTCGGACCCGCCCAGGATTCCCATGGTTGAGCGATGGCCATTTGATTGACGCTCGTCAGTTGGTTGGGATGGTCTTTGTAATAATTGCCGAGCATAGTCGGTTCGTCGACGGGGAGCCGATTACCCGGGCCGTATCCAGTCTGTGTCGCCATTAGAGTCTGACCGACGGGCCCGGTCGCAAATTTCAGATATTCCCAGGCGGCTTGTTGCTTTTCCTTGTCTCGCGTCAGAATGACGGCGCTCGCCCCACCGGTGGGGAGGCGGCCGTCCCTGGCAATGTCGGGCCAAGGGAATGTACGGAATGTAAACTTGTCGCCGATAGCGGTGTCTGCTTGAGCTACGTAGGATGTGGAACCGGCCACAATTCCCATCTTGCCAGCGTCGAATGCTGCTCGGCTTTGTTTATATGTCAGGTATTCCATGCCCTCGGTGTAGAACTTCTCAAGAATGGAAAAAGCCCAGTTGCCGGCCTTGCTGTCGAACAACACATCGCAGCCGTCTTCGCTGGTCATGTGACCGCCTTGGCTGTTTGCGAGGGCCTGGACAAGCCAATTTCCCGAGCTGTCCCACTGGAACGAAAAGCCGCCTGGAGCACCCGGCAACGCTTTGATCTTCTTTCCGAGGGCCAGAACACCGTCCCAGGTCGTGGGAAAGTTATCGATGGAGCCGCCGGCCGCCGTGACGAGATCTGCATTGACGTAGAGAATTGGGGTCGAAACTGCGAATGGAAGCGCGTAGGTGGTGCCATTGATCTGGCCGAGCGAGACGACGGACGCCTTATATCCCAGCTGTCGAAGCCCCCCGTCAGCTTTGGCGAATGCGTCCAAGTCAACTGGCAGGCCCCTCTCCGCCAACGGCCGAAGCATATCGAGCCCGATATAGGCAACGTCAGGCGTGTCTTTTGTGAGCGTGGAACGAAGTATCTGCTGCACTGCGTGAGCATAATGTTCCGCCGGTGCCTCTAATTTGATCTTGATGTCTGGATGTGCCTCCATGAACTTCCTGGCAATTTCTTCCTGGAGTTTGGAGAAGGTGTAGGGGATCGGGTATAGAACTGATATTTCTGTTTCAGCTTTTGCCTGTGCAGAGAGCGTCGAAAGACATATTACGCTTGCGATAACTATTGGTAGCAGTTGCATTGTTTGTCCCCTCAAAGAGTTCATTTCACCGCTCCACCTGTGAGCCCTTCGACGAACCATTTTTGGGCGCAGAGGAAAGCGATGATGAGGGGAGCGACAACGAGACTTGAGGCGGCCATGAGCGGTCCGTAGTCGTTGCCGGCTTCCTCGTTCTTGAAGGCCATGATGCCGAGCGGCGGCGGCATGAGGGACTGGTCGCGTACCGCGATCAGCGGCCAGAAGAGGCTGTTCCAGTGGGAGACGACCGAGAAGATGCCGAACGCGATGATCGCCGGCAGCGCCATGGGCACCATGATCTTCCAGACGATGGCGAGCTCCGACAGGCCGTCGAGGCGGGCGGCATGGATGACGTCGTCGGGGATCGTCTTGAAGAACTGGCGGAACAGGAAGATGCCGAAGGGCGAGACGATATAAGGGAAGATCAGCGCTGCATAAGTGTTGAGGATGCCGATCTGGTAGCCGAGGATGAACAGCGGCAGGGCCAGCACCTCATGCGGCAGGATCAGCGCGATCAGCACCATGCCGAACAGCAGGTTCTTGCCGGGAAAGTCGAGCTTGGCCAGCGCATAGGCCGCAGGCGCGCAGACGAGGACCTGCAGCAGGACGATGATGGCGCAGACGAAGACGCCGTTGAACATGTATTGCGGCAACGGCGCCTCGGTCAGCGCCTTGGTATAGTTCTCGATGCCGTAGAACTGCTGCGGCCAGAAGCTGAAGGAGGCGCGGAAGATCTCGCCCGGCGGCTTGATCGACAGCGAGACCATCCACACGAAGGGGATGAGAATTAACGCTCCTGTGATCAGTAACGCGGCCTGGCGCATGATCGCCGATGGGGAGACAAGGCGTTGTGTGCTCATTGGTAGTGGACCCTTTTGTCCATGACGCGGGCCTGGATGAGGGTCAGCGCGACGACGATCAAGAGGAAGACGACGGCAACCGAGGCGCCATAGCCGGTGCGCAGGTACTCGAAGCTCTCGCGATAGAGGGTGTAGAGCAGCATCTCGGAAGCATGGCCGGGTCCGCCTTGCGTCAGAACCTGCACGGTATCGAAGGTCTCGAAGGCCCGGAGCGCCACGACGATGAAGACAAACATGGAGACCGGCCCAAGCATGGGCAGGGTGACGGTGCGCAGCCGGTCGAGCCAAAGGTCGGCTCCGTCGATGTCGGCAGCGTCATAGAGGTCCTGCGGGATCGACTTGAGCCCGGCGAGGAAGAGCACCATGGCGTAGCCGAGGTTCTGCCAAATGCCGATGACGGCGAGCACCGGCAGCACCGTGTTCTCGTCGCGCAGCCAGTTGGCGGTCGGCAGGCCGAGGCCGACGAGCGTCTGGTTGACGAGGCCGATGGTTGGATGCAGCAGCGCCTCCCAGGCAATCGCCATGGCCGTCAGCGTCGCCATGAACGGCAGGAAGTGGATGGCACGGTAGAAGGCGCGAAAGGACTTGCCGCTTTCGATCAAGAGCGCAATCACAAGGCCGAGGATGATTGTGCCGGGCACGACGATCACGACATAGAGGATGGTATTGACCAGTGAAGCGCGGAAACCTTCGTCGGCGAAGACCTCTTTGAAGTTGCCGAGCCCGACGAAAGAGAGATTGCTGGCGCCGAACTGCCAGTCGGTGAGGGCAATGCCAAAGACGGCAAAGACCGGCAGGAAGAACAGGGCGACAAGCAGGACGAGCGCCGGTCCGGCCAATGACCAGGCCGCGAATGTTTCAGCGAGCCTGTGATTGCGCAGCGCCTTGCGGGCGCCGTGCCGGTCTGCCGAAGAGCCGGCAGGTTTGATTGCGGTGGTAACGGCGCTGCTCATTGCACGCGCTCCTTGATCCGCAGCACGGTTGCATTTCGATTGTCATCGTGGCGCAAGCGCTTGCCGTCGGCGGAAAAGAGCAACAGGCGCTCCGGCTTGACGCCGAGATGCAGGGTCTGACCTGGATCGATATGCGGCGCGCGTTCCGCGAGCAGCCGGGCGACAAGAGGATGATCGGCACCGGGCACATCGAGATGCACGAAGAGGTCAGACCCCATGTGCTCGACCAGCCGCACCGCGCCAGTCAGGACATTCGGGCCACCGGCATCGACGAGATGGAACGCTTCGGGGCGGATACCCAGGGTCAGGGCTGTACCCGGTCCAATATTGCCGGCAATGGAAAAGCTCGTGCCGGCCGTATCGGCCAGTCCGCCATCGCGCAGCCTCGCATCCAGCATGTTGATCTTGGGTGAGCCGATAAACTCGGCGACGCGCCGGTCGTCGGGATCGTCATAGATTTCCTGTGGCGGAGCGACCTGCAACAACTCGCCGTCGAGCATGACCGCCACACGGTCCGACATGGTCATGGCCTCGGACTGGTCATGGGTGACATAGACGAAGGTGACGCCGAGCCGGTTATGCAATTCCTTGATCTCGGCGCGCATCTGCACTCTGAGCTTGGCGTCGAGATTGGAGAGCGGCTCGTCCATCAGGAAGACCGCCGGCTCGCGCACCATGGCGCGGCCGACGGCGACGCGCTGGCGCTGGCCGCCCGAGAGTTGTCCGGGTTTGCGGGCAAGCAGATGACCGATACCGAGCGACTTGGCCGTGCGGGTGACGTCCCGCTCGATGTCCGCGGTTGTCGCAGTCGTTCCCGGCATAAATCGTCCCAGCAACGGCAGCCGCTGCCAAGAAGAAAGCCGCCGCATGCGCAACGGCAGAGCCATGTTCTGGGCAACCGTCATATGCGGGTAAAGCGCATACGACTGGAACACCATCGCCACGTCGCGCCGCTTCGGACGGACGCCGTCCACAATGCGCTCGCCGATCGAAACCGACCCACCCGTCTGGACCTCAAGGCCTGCAAGGATGCGCAACAGCGTTGACTTCCCGCAGCCCGAGGGGCCGAGCAGAGTCAGGAACTCACCATCGGCTATCTTCAGCGAGACATCGCGCAGCACGGGCGTCGGCCCGAATGTCTTCTCTATTTTTTCGATGGTTATGCCCGCCATTGTGCGTTCCTCGTTGAGCCGGCAGTAACACCGCCATTGCTGTCTGAATGGGCGAGACCATTGAAACCATCGTGTTACAAACTGATGACATATATCGAATAAACCGATGCCAATGGCACGATCCTGGATGGATCACTGGATTATCTGCGGAGAGTATTCTGACAGAGGAAAACGGTTTTTATTCAAGGCCGTACGCGCCTTCGCTCAGGTCGCGCACGAGACAACACCAATCACGCGGGCTCGAAAACCAAGTGGCCGGCCGCAACCATCCAAGGTCAAGACAGATCACGTCTCCGCGCCGGCTGGACGACCTTTAGCTGGTCGCGCCAAGGCCGATCGTAATGGCGCCAGTCGCCAAAACCGGGCCGTTCTATCCGAGTTCGGCTGCGTGTTTGCAGAGACGGTGCGGAGTGCGAACAGTTCTTAAGCAGTGCAGCCCGGCCGAATAGGGTCTTGGCGGCCATTGTGCCAGTCTGGGCAGATTTGGCAGGGAGTGTGTAACCGTTCGATCCCGCCGTGGACTCGATCATTCGCAGGCGACTGACTAGCCCAGAAGCATCAGACCAGCGAACATTGGGGCAGGCTTCAATGATAAGGCTGTTCTGCAACCGGCAGAAAGAGTGTGTGGTTCCGGGCCGTCGAGCTGAAATCCTGCGGCGAGCCAATGCCGCAGCGCAAATATCTGTACCCGATCAAAGTTTGCCGGTTTTTGATGCACTTGCTCTGGTGGGCGAGCGCCCGAAAGGCGCTCCGTGAGCGGCCCATCTGGGAACCTACTAATGTCGATCAGATCGACCGACAGGGAAGGTGACGATGTCGTCCATACTGGAGGTGGTTCGAAACTCTTCAGCGTAGAAATCGCCGACAATTGCGGTGATCGGCCCTCGCGAATCCGCAGGCGCGATCACGAAGACAGCGCCTGCCCGTCGCCAGCCGGCGGCGCTGCCTGGACGTGCTCCGGTGCCGACTTGTGCACGCTGACGATTAGTGGGCGGAGAAAAGCCATGGCATGTTCCTGTGCGAGGAATGGTTTAGATCGGTGCCGCCGAGATTTGGTCTGCCGCAGCCGAGGCGAAAAATCGCGTCGGTCTGTAAGCTTCGAAGTCCGCTGAAGTTCTGCCGTGCAGGATTTCTTCGACCGCAGCGCGGCCGATCAGCGGGCTCAGCGAAATTCCGGAATGCAGGACCGCAAGATGGTAGCCAGCAACACCTGGCAGAGGGCCAAAGACGGGCTTTCCATCGGCAGGGTAGGGTCTGACGGTGACCCTCACCGAGGCGATCTTGACATCCCGCACGGTCGGAAGAACGGTTTCCACCAGTCTCGCGATTTCCTCAGCGCCTTCCTTCCCCGCATCCGGCGCGTGGATATCATTGATGGTCTGATCAGCAGACTTTGCGTGTAAAAGCAGACGGCCCGCACCCTCCGGCTTGATATAGATTCTCGGCGCCTTGATGACCCTGCTGATATTGCTGCGGGTGACATCTGTGATCACTGTCATTCCCGGTCGCCAATCCAGCGGGATGGAATATCCGAGGCGAATTCCAATGGCGTTGGACGCGCGGCCGGCGCAATTGATAACATAGTCCGCTTCCAGTTTGCGTCCGTCGCCAAGGCGTACACCCACAATGCGACCTGAACGTTCCAGGAGATCATCGACCCAGGCTTCGACAAGGGTCGTCCCGCGGCGCTCGGCTTCGCGCATGAGCACATGGCGATACACGACGGTATCTACAGCGCCGTCCGTGGGATAATAGACCGCTTCACAGCCTTCCAGACTTGATCGGGAAACGTCCGGCTCGAGGGCAAGCACGTCGTCGGCACTCAACACCTCGATCGGGTGGCCATATGAACGCAGACGATCGAGGCGGACGGCATGGTCCTTTGCTTTCTCGGTATTAGCCGGCCACCACTCGAGGGCTCCCGTAAGCCTTAACCAGTTCGCATGGCCGATCTCGTCGCCTAGCTCACGATGAGCCGTGTTTCCACGCATCACCAGGCGATAATAATCCTCGGGACTTTTGTTGTGGCAATTCAGCCAGGCAAAGCTGGCGAGAGTCGCTCCACCTCTCAACCCCTCGGGATCGACGACCGCAACGCTCGCACCCTCTTTGGCCAAATGATAGGCAACAGAGCAACCGATTGCCCCCGCTCCGACAACAATTATTCTCATTTATGAAACCCTGCGGTCTGTTTGATCCTCTTGCGGCTGATACGGCTGCAGCCTCCGCTGCGTTCCAGCGTCACTGCAGTCCCTTGTCTAAGCGGTCGCGCAGCCAGTCGCCCAACAAACTTATCGCGAGCGTCGTCGTGACGATCAGCGCAGCAGGCGCAAACATGATCCAGGGCGCACGGGTCATGTATTCCCGGCCATAGCCGACCATATTGCCGAGGCTCGTCATCGGGGGCTGAACGCCAAGGCCCAGAAAGGACAAGCTGCTTTCCATGAGGATGATCTCCGGGAAGCTGAGCGTCATCGAAACAATGAGCGTCGATGAGATATTCGGCAGGATATGCCGCAGATATACCCGCGTCGGGCTCGCACCCAATTGACGAACAGCACCCGCATAGCCTTGCGCACTCGCTGAGATCGCAAGCCCGCGAGAGATACGGACATAACGTTCCCAGCCGTAAAGCCCCATCAGTCCAATAAACAGCGGCAAAGCGTTGCCGAAAAACGCAAGCACCGACAGGGAAAGAATGAGGAAAGGCATGGCCGCCTGGAAGTCGGCGAGGATCAGGATGAACTGCTCGACGCGCCCACGAAAGTGAGCCGCAGCAAAGCCCATGATCGTGCCGAAGCAAGCCGAAATGAGCGTCGCGCCCAGAGCGACCAGAACCGAGATACGAACGGACACGATTAATCGCGACAGGATATCGCGTCCCAGTTCGTCGGTTCCAAGCAGATGCTGCGGGTGGAATGGCGAAGCCAGCCTGTTAGGCAGATCAAGAGCGGTGTACTGGTACGGGGCGATTTGATCCGCGAGCAGCGCTACGGCGACGATAAGAACAATCCAGAGCACGCTGGCGATGACGGATAATGGGAACCGGCGGTTGGTGTTCTTACGCTTGCCACCTGCCATTGTGCTCACTTTTTCCATCATGGTCATGTCTCAGCGTCCTCCGGTCGAGTTGGCTTCGGCCAGACGCGGATCGAGAAAGCCGTAGAGAAAGTCCACGACGAGATTGGAAAGCACCATTGCGACAGCGACCAGCAGGAGGATGCATTGCACGACCGCCAGATCCCGCGCAGTCACCGATACCACCAGCAGATTGCCAAGTCCCGGCCAGGAGAACACGCTCTCGACCACGACCGCACCCGCAATCAGATTGCCAACCATGAAGCCGACAATGGTAACTGTGGGAATTGCGGCGTTCGGAAGGGCGTGACCACGTACAACCGTAGCCCAGGGGATTCCTTTGGCACTGGCAGTGCGGATGTATGGTTGCCCCAGCACTTCCAGCATCGCACTTCGCACGAAGCGGGCGAGCACCGCGGCGCCGCCAACCCCGAGAGTGATGATGGGCAGGATGAGGTGCTGCAGACTGCCCGTGCCGCCGGTAGGCAGCCAGGCAAACCAGATCGACAGGACTTGAACCAAGACGAGGCCGAGGACAAAGCTTGGTACCGTGTAGCCTGCGACCGCCGTGACCATGACGGCGCGGTCAATGGAGCTGTCCCGGTGCAAAGCGGCATAGATGCCCGCTGGAATGCCGATCGCCAGCTTCATCAATAGCGCAGGCAGGGTCAGCATGAGCGTTGCCGGGATGCGTCCCAGGACAAGGTCAAGTGCGGGCCCGCCGCCACGCATCGAGCGGCCGAGCTCGCCCTGAAAGATCGCTGCGAAGTAATGGAAATATTGCATCCAGAGCGGCTGATCAAGACCCCACTCCCGACGAAAGGCGGCCATAGCCTCGGGCGAGGCGTCCTCGCCCATGATGCTGCGGGCCGGATCTCCGGAAAGTCTGAGCACGATGAAGGCAAATGTGACCACCAGCGCGATTGTCAGAACGGCACGCAGGATACGGATAGCAGCGAACCGAAGCATCAGATTCCAACCTCGTTTGTCGGTGGGGCGGCATCGACGGCATGACAGGCGACGGAGCGTCCGTCCGGCAGAGTTGAGAATGTGGGCGAGACGCTCATGCATTCCGGTCGCGCGATGGGACAGCGAGGGTGGAACGCGCAGCCGGTCGGGCGGGCCGCAGGGTTGGGTGGTTCGCCATTGAGAATGATGCGCTCGCGCGTGCGCCGGCCTGCAACGGGGACGGCCGACACCAGCGCCTTGGTGTAAGGGTGGGCAGGGTTCGAGAGCAGAAGATTTGTCTCGCCATATTCAACGATGCGGCCGAGATACATCACAGCCATACGCTGACTGACCTGACGAACCACTTTCAGGTCGTGACTGATGAAGAGAAGACTGAGGCGCAGATCCCTTCGGAGATCCATGAGAAGGTTCACAACCTGGGCCTGGATTGAAACGTCCAAAGCCGAGACGGGCTCGTCGCAGACCAGCAGCGCCGGTTGCATAATCAGCGCCCGGGCAAGAACAGCCCGCTGACGCTGCCCGACACGATTGCTGTGCGGGGCAGCAGCCCGAGCGCGGCAAGCCATGTAACGGACTTGCCGCTACCGGACTCGCCCACAATACCGAGTGACTCTCCCCGTGAAAGCGAGAGGTCGATCCCCCGAAGAACGCGCACTCCGCTGAAGTCGACGGTCAGGCATTCAATCGCGAGCAATGGTTGCGAGGCCGGACCCGCCGGCAAGGCGGGTCGTAGTGCGCAGCCGGCGAGATGTCGCATCGCCGTTCCTCCTTGCGTCGTCATCAGTTCTCTGCATAGGCGGTGTTGAAAGGACCGAAGTTCAGGTCGAGTGTCTGACCCGGGATCCAGGCGATGTCCTTGCGCTTGCCATAGAACTGACCGGAGCCGTACAGGATCACACAAGGCGGATCTTGGCGATCGACGATCTCGAGCATCCGGCGGATGATTGACCGGCGTGCTTGCGGATCGGCGGTTTCCTTAAGCTTTTCGCCCAGGCCGAAATACTCTTCGTTGTTCCAGATCCCCACCTTGGGCAGGGTGCCCTTGGGCCCGAATTCGCGCCACGCATGTGCAAGCGGGTCCGGGAAGATGGCCGTCGATGAGCTGTCGTAGATCGCATGAACGGGCTTGGTCTGGATTTGCGCGAAATTCTCCATCATCTGGATTTCGACGTTGATGCCGACGGCCCGCCACATCTCCACCATGATCTGAGCGCCGGCAACCTGGGTGGGATAATAGTTGTTCAGAAGCTTGTAGGTGATGGTCTCGCCGTTGTAGCCGCTTTCGGCGAGGAGCTTGCGCGCCAGCTCGGGATCGTGGGCCAAGGCCGGGAAGTCCTCGATATAGGCTTCGCCGAAGCTTGCAAACTGGAAGCCGTTGGGAATGGGAAGTCTGTCCTGCCACAGCGCCAGCACCAGAGCCTTGCGATCGAGGGCGAGGCTCAGAGCGCGGCGGACGCCGACTTTTCCGAGAACAGCGTCGGTCTTATCGATCGCCAGATAGCGGATATTCTGGACCGGCCCTCCTGCAATTTCGGTCTCTGGATGTGTCTCGATCTGGCCGAACATATCCGGCGCAATGTCGGTAATGAAGTCCACCTCTCCGGCCATCAGCGCGTTCATACGTGAAGATAGTTCCGGAATGATGCGGAAAAGAATGCCGGCAAACGGCGGCAAGCCGCCCCAATAGGCGTCGTGCGAGGCAAGCTTGATTTCGACATCAAGCGATTGGCTGACGATCCGATACGGTCCTGTTCCGATCGGCGCTGCCGTCCAGGCGTCCCAGGAACCTGCCGCTTCTCAAGCAATACATCGTCACCCTTGGCATGAACGATAACGGTGTGGCTGTCGACGATCTCGACCTTGTCGATCGTGTCCAGGGTCTGCATGGCAGTGGATTTGCCTGCCATGTCGGGGCCGAGCAAGTGCTCGGGGCTCAGGCTGAAAGCGACATCGTCCGCAGTAAATGGGCCGCCGTCATGGAACGTCACACCCTTGCGCAGCACAAGGCGAACCGCCTTTCCATTCACCCTTTCCCACCGTTCCGCCAGCGCCGGGCGCAACGCCATGTCGGGTGTCTGGTCGAAAGCGATCAGAGTGTCGAACATTTGCGGTGCGATGCGCCGTGTCGCGGTATGAGCATATAGAACTGGCTCGACGGCGGGCGGGAAACCGGACATGCCCACCTTAAGCGTGCGCCGATCGTTCCCCTGTGCTACGGCGAAACGCAGTCCGGTCACGGATATCAAACTCCCTGCCGCAGTGGCAGCCAGTATACTGCGCCTTGTAAATGTCAGATCACGCATGTTGTCGATTCCCATTTGAGTTGTCGCCGCACAAGGCTTGGCGCTTCGGGCACTTCAATGAGGTGCGCCGGTGTTCGGGCGGGACCATCTGCCGGTTTCGTTACGGAGGGATGACAATCATCGAATAATGCGATAGTAGAAACGCGAGATCGGGATGGTTCGCGAATCACGTTGAGGGGAGACTGACTTGGCGGAGGAAAAGGATCTTTCGCTCAATGCGGTGCGCGCCTTCGTGCAGATCGCACGAGACAACAGCGTCACGCGGGCTTCGAAGACGCTCGGCATCACCCAGAGTTCCGTCAGCCGCCACCTTGCGGTGCTGGAGGAGTATTTCGGGGCGAAGCTGATCGAGCGGCGCGGCCGTCAGAGCCAGTTGACGGACTTTGGGCGCCTGTTCGCCGATGCCGTCGCCGAACCTCTCGATACGATCCTTTTTACCGCAAAGCGGATGCGCCGCAACGACAGAAAGGACGCCAACCGACTTGTCGTGCGAACGTCGCTGTCCACCTTCGCCTATACGGTGCTTATTCCCAACTTGCGCGAATTCTCGAAAGAAATGAGCGGCGTCACCGTTGACGTCATCAGTACCTTGTCCGCACCCGCTTCGACCGACGCCTTCGACGTACTATTGACCCGCGATCTGATGCTGACGGAACCAGCCGACCGATGGGATTTCTATGACGAGCAACTGGTCTGCGTGGGCGCCCCGGACTGCGTCCGCGGACGGGGGCTGAAGGCGTTGCGAAACACGCCTGTCATCGCCGTAACCTCCCGGCCCGACATTCTGCCGACCTGGCTACGCGGAATGGACCTGAAAACATCGGACATCCTCTCAGGCGCGCGCTACGATCACCATTACCTGGCACTGCCGGCGGTAACGACCGGGCAGAGCCTGCTGGTGACGCCACATATCGTGGTGGCGGACCTGATCAGACAGGGCCTGCTGGAAGTGCTTGCCGGGTCACGGGCGCCAAGCGGCATGCAGTACCGTGCCTATGCGATCGATCGCAGCGACAACCCGGATGTCGCCCGCGCCTTCTGCCGTTGGCTGACGCGGCTTTGCCGCAAAATGACGGAGGAAGACGTCCGAGCATAGGGCACGTTTCTGAGTCCATCGGGAAATGCGATCGTTATGCTCTCTTTGTGCGATGCCGAAATTGGCGCGTTGCGGTTACCTTGGCTAGTTCTGGGTCAAAACCCGGTGCTTCGAGGAGAGTTGCATTGTCACTCATCGCCAAGAGACTACAAGCCGTCCGTCCCTCCCAGACCAAGGCTATGACGGCCGCTGCCGCCGCCCTGCGCGAGAAGGGCATTGATGTCATTACGCTCAGCCAGGGCGAGCCGGATTTCGATACGCCCGACGTGGTGCAAAGAGCTGGAATAGCTGCCATTCGTGAGGGCAAGACGCGTTACACGCCTGTCGCCGGGGTCAAGCCGTTACGTGAGGCGATCCGTCAGAAGCTCCTGCGCGACAACAGCCTCGACTACGATATCGACGCGATCACCGTCGGCTGCGGCGCCAAGCAGGTGGTATTCAATGCGCTCTTCGCCAGTCTCGATCCTGGCGACGAGGTCATCATCCCGACACCCTGCTGGGTGTCCTATCCCGACATGGTGCGGCTTGCCGGCGGCGAGCCGGTGCTCGTCGCCTGCCACGAGCGTTTCGGCCTCAAGCTGAAGCCGCAAGATCTGGAGGCGGCGATCACGCCGCGCACCAAGTGGCTGATGCTGAACTCACCCAACAATCCGACCGGTGCGGTCTATTCCAAGGCTGAACTTGCCGCGCTGGCCGATGTTCTGCGCCGCCATGATCAGGTGCACGTGCTTGCCGATGACATCTACGAGAAGCTCGTTTACGGCGTGCCATTCGCCACGATGGCCGAGGCCGCGCCGGACCTCATCGATCGGACGCTGACCGTTAACGGCGTTTCCAAATCCAGCGCCATGACCGGTTGGCGGCTCGGCTATGGCGCCGGGCCGAAGGATCTGATCAAGGCGATGAACACGATCCAGGGCCAGACCTCGTCGCACACCAGCTCGATCTCGCAATATGCGGCGATCGAAGCGATCGGCGGCAACCAGGACTACATCGACGATTTCGTCTTGAGCTTCCGCAAGCGCCGCGATCTCGTGGTCGAGAAGATAAACAAGGCCCAAGGCCTCAAATGCCGCACCCCGGACGGCGCCTTCTATGTCTTCGTCAATTGCGCTGGCGTGATCGGCAACACCACGCCTCAGGGCAAGGTAATCGAGACCGACATGGATTTCGCCATGTATCTTTTGGAGCACTTCGGTGTTGCCGTTGTGCCGGGCAGCGGCTTCATGGCCTCGCCCTATATCCGCATTTCCTACGCCGCGTCAGTCGAAGAGCTCCAGCACGCCTGCGGCCGCATCCTTGCAGCCTGCGAAGCCCTATCCGAAAGTGAGAAGATCTATGAGCAAAGCAAAGCAACTGCGTGATCGCATGGCCGAACGCGGCCTCGTCCATATCATGGCGACCCACAGCCCGCTATCGGCCATCTTGGCCGAGGAGGCCGGTTTCGACGGGATCTGGGCTTCCGGCTTCGAGCTTTCGGCGCTTTACGGTCTTGCCGATATGAGCCTGATCACCATGACCCAGCATCTCGATATGTTGCGGGCGATCGCCGGTCAGTCCTCGCTGCCGATCGTTGCCGATATTGACACGGGCTACGGCAACGCCTTGAACGTCATTCACGCCATCCGCGAATATGAAAAGGCGGGGACGGCCGCCGTCGTCATTGAGGACAAGACTTTTCCCAAAGTCACCAGCTTGGCCGCCGACGGGCGCCAGGAACTGCTGCGTATCGAGGAATTCCAGGGCAAGATCGAAGCTGCGGTCTCCACCCGCAGCGATCCGGATTTCCTTGTCATTGCCCGCACGGAAGCCCTGATTGCGGGCCTCGGCGAGGAAGAGGCGCTGAAGCGTGGCACCGCCTATGCCGAGGCCGGGGCGGACATGATCCTCATTCACTCGAAGAAAAAGGACCCTGCCGAAATCGAGAGCTTCTCACGCGCGTGGAAAGGGCCGGCTCCGCTGGTCATCGTCCCGAACGCTTATCCGGAACTCGACGCCACGCGCATCAAGGCGCTCGGCAACATCAAGATGACGATCTACGGCAATTACGGCATCCGCGCCGCGACAACAGCAATGCAGGCCACGTTCCGGCGGATCATCGCCGACGGCGGCGTGCAGAACGTTCACAAAGACATCGTGCCCGTGGAAGAGATTTTCCGGCTTCAGAAGATGGACCAGGTCAAGTCCGACGAAAAAAGGTTCCTGAGATAGGTAAGCACGCATGCGGCTAACGCCTGCCGCCAATTCCGACCGACCCGACTTCCGTATTTTCCGTTGTCAAAGCCGGGCTTAATATTGTTGAGTTGCTCCCTTGATCAAATTGCGCCTTTGGCCATTGGAGACGACGCGTTCGTTTAGGTTCTCTTGACTACGCTGGCGGCTCCTACACTTGGCGACTGGATCCGCGGTCGCCTCAACCCTAATCAATCCCGATTCGACAAGGATCTAGATCATGACCGAATGCTTGATGGGACAATCTGGTCTTGTCGATCCAGACAAGCACAACGACGTAGCCTCCGCAGTTGCCGGACCAATTCTCAAAGGTGGACGATGAGCGGCATATCATCAGCTCGGATCGCTTATTTGGACGGTAGGTATCTTCCAATAGAGGAAGCCAGGATACCAATCTTTGATCGCGGGCTTAATCTCGGCGACGGGATCTATGAAGTCACAGCCTTTGTCGGACGACGCATGGTTGATTTCGATGCGCATCTCTCTCGCCTGCGCTCCTCTCTTGAGCACATCGACATCAAAGTGGACCTTGGTGATGCCGATTGGCAAGCCATTCATCACCAGTTGATCGATGCGAATACTATTGAGACGGGGACCGTCTATATTCAAGTCACGCGTGGCGTGATGGAACGTGATTTTGTGCCGACCAAGGACCTGTCCCCGACCATCCTTGGTATTGTCCAGCCAAAGCTGCTCGATTCCGATCCGAGGCTCGATTCCGGCATTTCGGCCGCACTGGTTGAAGATCTTAGATGGAAGCGTCGAGACATAAAATCGACCTCCCTCCTTGCACAGGTTCTCGCAAAATCCCGAGCGCATGCCCTGGGGGCGGGCGAGGCAATACTTCACGAGGGCGGCATCGTCACGGAAGGTGGATCTACCACCGTTTTCGGGGTGGATAGAGATGGTGTTGTCTGGACGCATCCTCTCGGGCCAACAATTCTACCAGGAATCACACGCAAGCGTGTCATTGCTTTGGCCGAGGAACTAGGACTGCCTGTCAAGGAAGAACCAATGACGGTTTCCGCTCTGCGTCAGATGTCTGAGGTCTTCCTCACAGGCGCTACCTTTTTCGTCATCCCGGTTGTTGAGATCGATACACAGCCAGTCGCTGATAGGAAGCCTGGTGCGGTTACGCTGAGGCTGCAAAAAGCCTATCTGGATTTTGCCCGAAGCGGAGACACAGCTACGAATGTTCTGACCGGAGATTTTGAGCGTACTCGCTAACGTCGCCAGTTGTTCTCGCGGGTCTGATGCCGTGTCGGCGGTCCATATGCCGTTGCCACCGTGATCGGAGTAGGCGTCCGCAACAACGACTGAGAATTTCCCAGCGCTTTGTAGAATCAAACCGATGGTTGAGACCGAAAGGAGGGAGATTGTCCTCTAAGCAATTCTCCTGATTGACATTTCCGGTCGTGACTATGAAT
Organism: Phyllobacterium zundukense; assembly: GCF_025452195.1. NCBI lineage: Bacteria > Pseudomonadati > Pseudomonadota > Alphaproteobacteria > Hyphomicrobiales > Phyllobacteriaceae > Phyllobacterium > Phyllobacterium zundukense. The sequence goes on from NZ_CP104970.1 coordinate 494,696, forward strand.
CTCTAGCCGCACTATAACCGGGTTGTTGCCAATCTCTCGCACGCCCATACGCACCAAGAAGGTTTAAAATGGCTACTGGCACTGTTAAATGGTTCAATTCGACCAAAGGTTTTGGCTTCATTCAGCCGGATGATGGCGGTACGGATGTTTTTGTCCATATCTCTGCCGTAGAGCGGGCTGGGCTGCGCGGCCTCAATGACGGCCAGAAAATCAGTTACGAAATCGTACGGGACAAGAAAACGGGCAAAATGTCGGCCGATCAATTGAGCGCCGGTTAAACGATGCGTCTCGTTCGCATGACCAGCGGCGAGGGATCTTGAAAAGCAAGAGGGCTGGGGTCGGCCCTTTTTCTTATCAATCACACCGCACTTGGTCGGCAAACACTGAGAAGTTTCATCGGGAACACGTGAACGGACGGACGGTCGTTGGCAGATGGTATTTCATCTAGATGCGCCACTTCGAAAGGTCTGGCGCCAACTGGCTGGTGCGCCAGCGCACTGAACTCGTGAACGCGCTGCGATCGCATCTGTACGAAGCGCATCGCGAACATATTGGAAGAGCCGATTTGCGAACTGCCCGAACTGCTTCGCGAAGCTTGTGCAGACGATCCCTGGGGTAGGTCCGCTTACTGCATTGGCCGTTGAAGCCTTTGCCCGGCGATGGAAAGCTTCAAACGTGGCCTAGTTCGCGGCCAGGCCAAGTTTGGTTCCGCGTCGCCGGAGGGAAGGAACTGATAGGACGTGTTTCAAAGAGGACAGGCTAACATTCGCCAGCTACCTCTGTACCTCATTTTTGCGGCATGCGCGAAATCATGTTCTACGCCAAAAAGATTTGGACAGAACCGACGATCGCTGGCTGGTGATCGAAAAGCAGTCGAGTCGTTGACAGACCATCCGACGGAAAAGCCAAAGCCTTTCTTCAGCCATAGGATGGCCTCGAAACCCTGGATAGTTCTTCGGGCCGTGGTGCCGAAATATCCGCATCAAGGATAATGGACTGGGTGTGCGTGCCGAGCAGGCTTGGAATACCCTCACTTCGATTGGCGCATCGAAGAAGGATCGTCAACGAGATGCTGGCTTCCGGGGGATCGGGCGGCTTGCCGGGATGGCGTATTGCGACAAGGTGATTTTCCGCACCACTTTTCCGGGCGAAACAGCTCTAACTGTCATCGAATTCGATTGCGCTCAGCTTCTCAAGGCAATGAAACCCCGATGAAGGCGGCGATGTGGAGCTTGCAACGCTCTTGCATCAGTCAATCCAATCTGTACCGCAGCCAGCCGGGGCTGACGTCGACGATCATTTCTTCGAAGTCGAGTTGCAAGGTCTTTCCACGGCTCCGAAGAGCCTGACAAGATCGCCGCAGTGGTGGTTTCCATGCTTGCCGGTGCCAAGTTGCCACCGATCACAGCACAGGCAAGAGCGCTCCTGACGAGCTTGCGGGACGGCAACCGCCTTCGGAGCAGCTTTCGACACCGAGGCGGATCTGGCGAGCTCTGCGTTCGTCGTCGCGCCGTTAATTGTCGCGCTAACGAATGCCGTAGGGGAGTTTGGCGCGACAATTCTTGCGCGACTCTGCTCGGGTTGACTTCGCACAGATCGGATGTCGCGCCGAGCACAAAATTGAGAAACTTCAATTACCAGTGAAACGCAAACCTGATCGACGGATAAATTGGTTGACCGTCGGCCTGATTCTTTCTGCACTGCCGCTTACGGCATGCTGGCCTGCATCGAGGTGGCTGCGGTGGCAAGAGTTGCGGACAGGGCGGCGACGGCTTTGATTTTATCAGCATGGGCAGTTACCGCTCACATTGGAGGCCTCGTATTCAGTCGCCTTAAGAATGCCGACCGACTCCGTTGGGCAGTTCTTCCCGTTCGGCCGTTGCTTGTGCTGTCACGGCAGAGTTCACGACTTCGAACCTCTCCGTGGCTCGGATCACTGCAATCGCTGGGGCCGCTCGCAACCAAATCACTCGCGCTACTACTTTTCCTAGCCGCATGCCTTGCCGCTGTCTCGGCCCTCTTGCTCCATGTTCGTTATTTGCGAAGCCTGATCGCCGCTCGTTCGACAAGACAGCCGCAGTAGCTAGGGGGCGCATTCTGCACGCATGACCGAGATCTCCGCATCGGCTAGCACACCGATGACCGGGGCCATATAGCCGAGCGGCACGTAGAACGAGATGCAGTTAAGCAGACCGAAATCTTTAAGATGCTTCCCTTTTTGCCGCTGCCGTTCCCAGTTGGTGGATGGCAGGTTAGTTGCGACTTCGTCACGGATGACAGAGCGATAGCACCCGAATTTGGGACCTGCCGATAGGTCCCAAAAGCATCGGCCCAGCGTCCGACGTAAAATCGACCATCCAGTAGGTGCTTGGCCAGAGGTATCGGCGGTCTTGATTCAGATCGCCCGCACTTGGGATGTGGAGAAGCGGCTCATGATTTGATCATATATGGGAGGCCCGTGTGTCTTTTCTGTCCGGCTTTCAATGCGCAGGCGAATCTACTGGCGGCCATTAAAATCACCGTTGGGGAACGATTGGCGATGGCTGATTGGACTTGGCCAGGATGCCCGTCGGGCGCTCAATTGAAATTGTCACATCTGGCGGCAGCGTCCCTTCGTGCAATTGACGAATACGGTCATCCAGTTCCTTCTCCGCCGTCGTGAGGCGATAGTTCAGTCGTAGGTAATCCGCCCAGGTCGGCGTGCGGAATGTTTCTGTCCACCGCGATAGCACTTGCAGATCGCGCGTGAGTGTCCAATGCCGCGCCCCGATGCGGCTTTGCACCTGCCGGCGTTCCAGCATGAGACTCATGAACAGGTCCACGTTTTCGCTGGGTACCAGGTAATGGGTTCTGACGACGATGGGCCCGCTTCTCGGCTTCAGATCGAGGGCGATTGAAGGCGCATTGATGTTTTCAGCGGGATCTGGGTCGGTTGCGTGCCGTTCGCGGATCGGGAACAGGAAGCCGGACAGCGCGACTAACAGACTAGCTCCTGCCGACCCGCCAAGCGCCCAAGTCAGCGAATAGCTTTGGGCCACGGCGCCCCAAATCAAGCTGCCAGCGGCCAGGCCCCCATACGTGAAGGCGTAATAGATTGAGAGAGTCCGGCCTACAACCCAACGGGGGCTCGCCAGCTGGACGGTCACGCCCACTCCCGCCCATGCGGTGACCCAACCCGCACCCCCTATTGCCAGAGAGAAAGCCTGCCATCAGAATGCCGAACGCAACAGGTCCTCCTTGCAACTGATCGCGAACGACAAGGGGAAGCAGAGCCAGGATTGAAATGCTGGCCACACCAAAGAGCGTTCCACGCATGATGGCCGATTTTATCTCCGATGACATCGCCGTAAAACGCACGCCGTCATAAATGGAAGTGAGTATCGATTCCCGAGGTAGCGGGGACGAGCGGACCTTCCAGTTATGCCGCAACAGGACAGATATTGGCGCCAGATAGCCAAGTGTGGTCAAGGCGAAGGCCAACAGCGGTCCGAAGACGGCGACGATGATGCCGCCCAGCGCGGGACCGACGCTGCGGACAGTGTTGAAGCCAATCGAGATAAGGGTGACGGCAGCCGGTAGATCGCGGCGCTCGACAATATCGCCAATGGAAGCCTGCCAGGCCGGGTCATTGAGTGCGGCGCCACATCCCGCCAAAAAGCCGACCCCAAGTAGGATCCAGGGGTTAACGAAGCCGAGCGCAACGAGAACAGTCAAGATTCCAGAGGACGCCATCATCAAGACCCGACCGACGAGCATGACTTTGCGGCGATTGAAACTGTCTACGACGGCCCCGACAAACACGGAAAGGATGAATGCGGGCAGGGTCGTGGAAGCCTGGACCAGTGCAACCATCAGATCAGAAGTCGAGGTCGTCGCCATCAGCCAACTGATGGCGACGGACTCTATTAGCCAGCCGAGGCTGGAAACCTGCGCGGCAAGCCAGATTGATCGGAAGGACCGGTTCTTAAGCGGCGCAAACGTCCCTGGCAACGCAGCATCCGCATGGTCACCAGCTACACCATTCACGTTATTGGCCAAACTTCCTGGACGTTTCATCGGCTCGCGCTTGTTATGACTATTGGCATCAGATTAGTCTTCTGGCCTGCTGGGGTGGGCCGAGAAGAGGAGAACATGTTCGGCTATGTGTTCAGGGCGGAACACTGCCCGCTACGCTTTGGCCCTGGTGTGAAAACGGCCAGCAGTGCTCCAGCGCCCGATGTGATACGTCCACCATCAGCGGTAAGTCCTGCACGAGAGCGGAGGCCAGAATCGGACCGAGCATACGGTCGATCCTGAAGGCAGACTTCACTCTTCTGGGCCCCAATATTCTATGTGCATGAAAGCTAACGCGCACAGAGCTCCAATCGAGCGTTCGTCCGCCAGGACAGCTATGGCTGTACCTAATTTTGCCGAAGCAGCACGATGGAACTTGTGGCGAGTGTGACGGAGGCATTCTCTGGAATAATCCACGGCGCTATGCAATCGCCCTGTTTCAGGGTGCTAGCTGCCACCACCTTAGCCTGTGGGCCGCGACGATTTGGAGCAAATGCCCACTTTTATCGGTACGATCCTGCAAAATTGCGGTTCGTACCGCCCAAATTCGGCTTCCTCTATCGTTGTTCTGAGAGAACTGGACTCTCGAGGTTTCTTGATCGCCAAAGGAACCTGTGATCCTGATATTTCACACTGGCCCACAATTTCTACCCAAACGGCATACAGCCAGATGAGGGTGACTCTGTCGCCAGCACCCAGCAACTGTCGCATTGGTTTTGCGCGTGAACGGCTTCCAGGCCACGATCCTAGAGACCGCCCATGCAGAGATATTTCATCTCGAGATAGTCCTCGAGCCCGTGACGCGATCCTTCGCGCCCGATCCCGGATTGTTTGACGCCGCCGAAGGGGGCTGCCTCGGATGACATTCGGCCCGTGTTTATGCCGACCATGCCATATTCCAATGCTTCAGCAATGCGCCAGACGCGCTTGAGGTGGGAGGCATAAAAATATGCCGCGAGACCGTAGATGGTGTCATTGGCTTCGCGAACCACCTGCTCGGCATCTTCAAAGCGGATGATCGGCGCTAACGAGCCAAAGGTCTCCTCCTGAGCCAGCCGCATGGTGCTGACCACGTCCCTGATTACGGTGGGCGCAAAGAACGTTGCGGAGTTGCCGACGCGAATGCCACCACATTCGATCTTTGCTCCTTTTCGAATGGCATCATCCACATGCGCTTCGATCTTCGCCAGGGCATATGTGTCGATCAGTGGACCGATCGCAACATCCGGATCGAAGCCATCACCAACCTGCAGGCCTCGGACACGCTCCGTGAACTTCTGCGTGAACTCATCGTACATTTTGGACTGGACGTACAGGCGATTGGCCGAGACGCAAGTTTGCCCGGCGTTGCGAAACTTCGCCTGTATCGCACCATCGACGGCAGCATCGATGTCCGCATCATCAAAGACGATGAAGGGGGCGTTGCCTCCGAGCTCGAAGCTTATCCTCTTTATCTGATCCGAACATTGCCGCATGAGCAGCCGTCCGACCTCGGTCGATCCTGTGAAACTGATCTTGCGGACCTTAGGGTTGGAGCACAGTTCGCGGCCAACCGCGTCACCTTCCGACGCGTAGATCAGATTGAGGACGCCCTCGGGAAAGCCAGCCGTCTGGGCAAGCACGAACATGGCGCCGGCGATAAGAGGTGTTTGCTCGGCAGGCTTCAGGATAACGGTACAGCCAGCAGCCAACGCCGGCGAGATTTTGCGGGCGACCATCGACGCTGGAAAATTCCAGGGCGTAATTGCACCGACCACACCGACCGGTTGCTTGATCACCAGCAGCCGCCTGTCGTTTGAGGGTGCCGAGATCGTCTCGCCATAAATGCGGTTTGCCTCTTCTGCATACCATTGGAGATAGGCTGCTGCATGGGCGATTTCGGACTTCGCTTCAGCCAGAGGTTTTCCCATTTCGGCCGTCAGGATTGCAGCGAGATCGTCGCTGTTCTCGAGGATCAGTTGATGCCATTTCCATAAGAGATCCGAGCGCTCGCGGGCCGTGAGCCCGGCCCAATGTCCTTGGGCGGCATGAGCTTTGTCAATCGCTTTGGTAACATCCTCAGCGCCCATGTCCGGAAGTTCTGCCAACAGCTCCCCAGTGGAGGGATTGAAGACTGGAAAGCGCTTCGTGGAATCCGGGGGTTATTTGCGGAAGGGGGCGAAATCCTACTTTAAGCGATGGGCCACCTATACTCTCCGATTAAATTTATATGTTCCCAGCCAAGCGGCGAGACGTGAGCGAGGAGTTCAGGCGGAACTGGTAAACCGGCATTGTCTCGACTTTTGACGGCATCGCCTAGTTTCAGGGTATTCCAGAAGATGATGATAGCGGTGAGAAGATTGAGGCCTGCAATCCTGTAGTGCTGACCTTCGGTGGAGCGATCACGAATTTCACCACGCCGATAAAAATTGACTGCTTGCTTCAAGGCATGATGTGACTCGCCTTTGTTCAGGCCGACCCGTGCACGCCGCTGCATGCCGACGTCCATGATCCAGTTGATCATGAAAAGCGTCCGTTCGATCCGGCCAACTTCCCGTAAAGCGACAGCCAGTTCGTTTTGTCTGGGATATGATGCAAGTTTCCGTAAGATCTGGCTGGGTGGCATGATACCGGCAGTCATCGTGGCGGCAACACGCAGGATATCCGGCCAGTTCCTTTCAATGAGAGGTTCGCTGAGCTTGCCGCCGATCAGTGGACGTAAATGGGCTGGGGCACTTGCTGGATCAAAAGCATAGAGCCGTTTGGACGGTAGATCCCGGATGTGCGGGATAAATGCAAAGCCAGTGATCGAGCAGGCGGCGAAAACGTGGTCTGTAAAGCCACCTGTGTCGGCATATTGCTCGCGGATTCTGTTTGCCTGTCTCGTTCATCAGGAGGCCATCGAGAATGTAAGGGGCTTCACTGGCTGTGGCGGGGATCGCTTGCGTAGAGAATGGAGCATACTGGTCCGAGACATGGCTGTAGGCCTTGAGCCCGGGCTCGTTTCCATACTTGGCATTGATTAGATTCATTGCCTCGCCTTTTTGGCTGGCCCGGAAAAACTGTCCGTCGCTTGATGCGGTCAGGCCGGTACCCCAGAAGGCCGCCATGGGCAGATTGGCATGCGCTTCAACGACAATTGCCAAGGCCCGGTTGTAGGCCTCGCCTTCTACATGCCAACGCGCTATACGCATCAGTTCCCAGAAACCGTGCGTGTGGGTTGCTTCGGCCATCTTGCGCAGACCGAGGTTGATCCCCTCGGCCAGAATGACATTCATCAGGCCAATCCGGTCCGTGCATGGCGCTCCAGTGCGCAAATGCGTGAACGCATCCGAAAAACCTGTGATGGTGTCGACCTCAAGCAACAGATCGGTGATCTTGGTATCGGGCATGCGTTTGTAAAGATCGAGCACCATATCCTCGGCGCCGCCCGGTACATCAGCTTCCAGTTTTTCGACATGGAGCACACCGTTTTCAATGGAGCCGCCAGGAATCGTTCCATTTCGGGCTGCGCGCCCCAGGGCTTTGAGCGCAATGTCCATCCGTGCACGACGATCCGCCAACCATTCCTGAGGGCGCAAGGGGATGGCAAGACGAGCGGTATGAGTGACAGCCTGTGCCGGAACCAGCACCTGTTTCAGATCACCATAACGGCGTGATCGCCTCAGCCAGATATCGCAGGACCGGAAAGCATCCCGCAGGTGGAATAGCACACTGATTTCCCAAAGCCGGTGATCGTCATTGGGTTGCGCTCGCAAATGGCGATGCCATTTTGATCCGTTCCGTAGAAAATCCCGTGGATGCTCCTTGCCATCACCGCGTCGCAGTATCTGCACCGCATTCAAGAGAGGAATGGCGACCGCTGCTGCGTGAATATCCAGCAGCATCAACATTCTTGGCGTATAGCGGCGAAATCGGTGATATCCAGTGAGCACGTGACTGAGAGGGTCTGTAGCCAGCGTGTCCGTCAGTCTTGATGCAGTGGCGACAAGCAAACGCAATCCGTCCCAGCCTGGCTTTGTGTTGATGACAGCATCGAGGGCCTCGCCATCATCTTGCGCTCCGATCAGAGTTCCGCCCAGTTCCGCGAAAGATTTCAAGGTCTGGCGAACGGCGATCTTTTCATCGGCAATTTTGGCCTCGCAAAGCCGCTCCGCCGATCGGTAGAGCTTGCCGACAATAAGGTCATGGGTTTCGATAATAGTATCAGCCAGTCTGGACTGCCATTCCGAAGCGCATACAGCAAGGATGGCAAAGCGGCGATCCTCGGGCAAATCCCGCATACCATCGGCATAGTAGCGCTCCCCGTGTCTGCGCAGACGCGTTACCCGATGAGCCGGCACCTCCAGAAAGAGATCGTCCGGAAGGTGAATTCCTTGCAGATATTCCAACTTGTCCATCAGGCGATTGGCATCTGCCGAATTGTTGCCAGGCTCAATCTGTCGCAGCCAGACAAAGCGGGTCACCCGGCCATCCACAGTATCAGCAAGCAAGCCTAACAGTTCTTGGCGAACGTCAGGAGCAAGTCGGTCGGCGATCCGTGACTCTATCCGGCGCTCAGCATCGACCAATGCATCCGCACACAATCGTTCAATTGTGGTGACGGCTGGCAGAATGATCAGGCGATGCCGGCAGGCCTCCACGAACCGATGCACCAGATCCTCGTTGGAGACAGCGTGCTCTGCTTCTTTGTAAATCCACTCTTTCAGATCAGCCGCTTCACGCCCGGTAAAGGAGCGAAAGCCGTATACCTGGCGCAGCTCCGCAAGGTGCTCGTGGCGCGTTTCTTCCCGAACGGCATAGTCGAGAAGATCGTCTTCGTTCAGCCCAAGCTGCGCTCCGATGAACTCTACAACCTCGAGGGGGATGATTTCCCCTGGCGCCAGAATACGGCCAGGATAACGCAGGACGCAAAGCTGCAGGGCGAACCCGAACTTGTTATGAGCCCGGCGGCGGTGCCGGATATGTTCGAGATCTTCGTCGCTGAGGGTATAATGCCTGAGGAGGTCTGCCTGTTCGACGGGCAGGCGAAAGATGGCAGTCTTCTGGCGATCAGTTAAAATGATGCGGCGCGGCATGCTTGTACCTTATTCTAAATTTATCTAGCTTTAAGAGGCTTTGTTTCTGATGCTGGTTAAGATACAGTTTGCGCTAACAAATCAACCGCGACTTCTTCGCCGCCTCAAACCAACGTTTAAGAAACATGCTGATCGGATACGCTCGCGTCTCCAAAGCCGATGGCTCGCAGTCCCTCGATCTGCAGCACGACGATCTGCGCGCCGCCGGCGTCGAACTGGACAACATCTATGAGGATCGCGCTTCCGGCAGCCGTGACGATCGGCCTGGTCTGGCCGCCTGCCTGAAATCCTTGCGCGCCGGCGATGTGCTGGTGGTCTGGAAGCTCGATCGCCTCGGGCGGTCGCTTGCTCACCTGGTCAACACCGTGAAGGATCTGTCAGACCGCAAGATCGGTCTGCGTGTGCTGACCGGGAAGGGTGCCCAGATCGACACCACGACCGCCTCCGGCCGCATGGTGTTCGGAATCTTCGCCACCCTGGCCGAATTCGAGCGGGATCTGATCCGTGAACGCACCATGGCCGGTCTCGCTGCCGCCCGGGCGCGTGGCCGAAAAGGCGGGCGCAAATTTGCACTCACCAAGGCACAAGTGCGCCTCGCGCAAGCCGCCATGGCGCAACGCGACACTTCCGTTTCCGATCTGTGCAAGGAACTCGGAATCGAACGTGTCACCCTCTATCGCTACGTCGGCCCAAAGGGTGAACTCAGGGACTATGGAAAACGTGTCCTCGGCTTGGCGTAGGATTTCGCCCCTCCCACAAACAACCCCTAAATGGAACCGGACCTATATGGAGAAATCTGAGAAAATTAGCCTGATCGATCGGACGTCCCGCCTCGTGGAACGCGGTTCCCCCGCGATGGCGCGTGCGGCTTTTTTCATAGCGCAGAATGCTGAACTGGTGGTGAGCTCGTCTATCGCCGAAATCAGTCGTGCCTGCGGCACCGGTGAATCAACCGTGATCCGCCTCTGTCAGACTCTTGGATTTGACGGGTTCAGCGCCTTCAAACTTGCTCTGACGCGCGAGATTGAGCGCGAGCGGGTTCTCCAAGCCACTCGGGACAGGTCCATCGAGGCGAGCGCAAGCGGACCACTGAGACGTGACCCCAGGCTTGATATTATTGTCGAGGAGTTGAGCGCATCTATCCAGCGGTCTGCCCGCCAAATGAAACTCAAACAAGTCTTAGAACTAGCAACGAGGCTTTGCCGCGCGCGCCGAGTCGTGGCCTATGGCGTAAGCGTCTCAGGAATTTGCGCCGAGCTTTTTGCCACTCGCCTCGCATATCAGGGAATCATCGTCAATGTGCCTCGTTCCGGCGACCTCGCGCTCGCGAGCGCAAGCTCCTTCACGAATGAAGATGTAGCGATTGGCATATCTTACAACGGACTTAGCGAAGAGACCGTCGCATTTCTGGAGCGTGCTAGTGACCGCGGCAGCTACACCTTCGCCTTAACAACGCAACCCGCGAGCCCGCTAGCCAAGATGGCACAGGTCGTATTGGAGCTTTCAACCTTCGGCGCCTGGCCGAAGGACGGTTCTGCTCGCCTGCTGCCTTCAGTAATTCTTCTGACGGAATATGTCGCGACTCTTATCGAGCACCAGAAAAAGGCTTAGGCGGTGTAAAGCTCCTGGTGGAGCTTTGCTCCAAATGTCACAGGACTGAAACAAAAATCCTGAATATCCGCTTCAAACGAAAGGTTAAGCGGATGCCAGGGCTCTCAATCACACTCCAAGACGTCACGAAATCCTTCGGCAGCGAAGCTGTGCTGAAGGATATCAACCTCTCCATCAAAGAAGGGGAGCTCGTATCGCTGCTCGGCCCCTCCGGCTGTGGTAAGTCTACTCTGCTGCGGATCATTGCCGGTCTGGAGCGAGCGGAGGCGGGCTCGATCAGACTGGGTGAACAGGTGGTGGATGCCTTACCCGCCGGCGCTCGTGATCTGGCGATGGTCTTTCAATCATATGCGCTCTATCCGCACATGTGCGTGGCCGACAACATTGCGCTGTCGCTTGAAATGACCGAACTGTCTGCGCTCCAACGTCTGCCGCTGCTGGGACGCGTCCTGCCGGGGTCGCGTGCAATTCGCCAAGCGATTTCCAATCGAGTGCGTCAAGCGGCGGACCTGACTGAGATCGCACATCTGTTGCGGCGGCGGCCAGCGCACCTTTCCGGCGGTCAGCGTCAGCGCGTTGCCCTCGCGCGGGCTATGGCGAGAGAGCCGGGAATCTTTCTCATGGACGAGCCGCTATCGAATCTGGATGCGAAGCTTCGTATCTCGATGCGCTCCGAGATCGTCGACCTCAACAAACGGATCGGTGCGACCTTCTTGTTCGTCACGCACGATCAATCAGATGCCTTGGCCATGTCGGATCGGATCGCGCTCATGATGGGAGGGCGGATCCGTCAGATCGGAACGCCGCAAGAAATCTACGATTCTCCAAGTCACCTCGACGTTGCCTCTTTCATTGGGCAGCCGGTGATCAACCTGTTCCCGGTCAACGTTGACTCGGCCGGGCGAGTTAGGCTCGTCAACGGAACACAACCTTTCGGCGGCTGCTCGTTGCCTAACGGCAGCGCGAAGGTTGGAGTTCGGCCTGAGGCTTTCGACATCGTAGCTTCCGAGCCATTGGGCACTCGCTTCGCCCTCACTGCGCGTTTGGACCGGGTTGAGCGTATGGGTGCAGAAGTGCTTATTCGCTGCCGTACCATGGCCCTTGGAGCGTCGGCGACCTGCCGGCTCTCTGTTGATCAATTCGACGAGGTGAGCGCTACGGGCATTCTCTCCGGAGCGTTCCACCTCGTGGCACAAAAGCGAGGTGTTCATCTCTTCGATGAGGAAGGGAATGCTGCGGCGTTCCATCCTCTGCTGCGGACGGAAATGGAAGTGGCAAAATGACTACTCTCGCTGTCGGGGAACGTCCTTCGCTTCGCGATTCTGTCGCGTTTGATGCCGTTATCTGCATATCGCCAGCCATCTTGCTGCTTGTTGCGATGACCTTGCTTCCATTGGCGGCCGTCGTCGTGCTCTCGTTCACCGATTACCAACTGGGCGGCACGGATATCCACTTTATCGGCATCGAAAACTTCATGCGAGTTGGCGAGAGCGATGATGCCGGCCGAGCCATCCTGAATACATTGCGCTTCACGGCGCTCGTGGTACCCGCCTCCGTGGCGATCGGATTAGTGCTCGCACTTTTGGTAAGCGCGCGCGGCCGACTGCGACGGGCATATGAATTGCTGCTTTTCCTACCGTTAACGGCAACGATGACAGTCATGGCGATTGTGTGGAGCCTGCTGCTGCACGGCCAGATCGGCCCGATCAATGTAGCGCTCAAGGCGATGGGGCTGGCGCCTGTCGAATTCCTGTCAAACGTTGAGCTCGTTCTTCCAAGTCTTGCTTTGATCGCGGTTTGGCAACAGTCGAGCTTCTGCTTCGTCGTGTTTCTCGCTGGGCTATCCGCAATTCCAACCGAAGTCTACGAAGCTGCCGCTCTTGATCGTGTGGGGAGTGGCTGGGAGCGGTTTCGAAGGATCACTTGGCCTCTCCTTGCACCTACAACCGTCGTGGTGCTGCTGCTGACCACGATCAAGGCATTCCAGGTTTTCGACCTTGTCGCCGTACTGACACAGGGCGGTCCACAGGGAGCGACCGACGTGCTGCTATATGAAACTTATCTGCAGGCCTTTTCCTACTTTCGCATCGGTTACGGTAGTGCGTTGATCATGTTGTTCATCGCGTTCGTCGGGATCGTCTCGACCCTGCAAATGTGGTTTGCCCGGAGGAGACAGCCATGACTTCATTTACTAGCCGGCCGTTCCGCTCCCTCATCGCATCGAGCTTGTCAAATGGGGTGATCTGGCTTGGGATCAGCTTCGCCTGCCTCCCGTTCGCGTGGATGATCCTCAGTTCCATACGTGACCCGGCTGAGATCTTCGACGTTTCGCGGATGTTTCTGCCGCGCAGTCTTGCCATCAAGGAGAACTACGGACGCGTGCTTGCGGAGACGCCCGTCCTCTCTTTTATGCTGAATGGCATTATCGTGTGCACTCTCATACTAGCTGCGCAAGTCGCCACGGCGCTTCCTTGCGCTTACGCTATCGCCAAACTCCGCTTCCACGGGAAAAGGCCTCTGTTAGCGTTGGCGGTGCTCGCGCTCCTGGTCCCGTTTCAGGCGATCGCGTTGCCGATCTTCTTAGGGCTCGCCTGGATACAGGCACTGGACACCTATTTCGCGCTGGTCGCCCCTTTTCTCGTCTCCCCCTTGGCGATCCTGCTTTTCAGCCAGTTTCTGCGCGCCTTCCCGGACGAGGTTATTGAGGCCGCACGTCTTGACCGCTGTTCGCACACGACGATCCTGCTTCGCATCATCCTGCCTGCATCGATGCCCGTAATTGCAGCCTTCAGTGTATTCTCGGTAACCTATCACTGGAACGACCTTTATTGGCCACTGATTGCGATCTCCTCGGCGGATCTTGCGCCGCCAACGCTCGGCATCCTGTTCTTTCGTGATGCCGACGGTGGTGACTCCTACGGCTCTCTCATGGCTGCGGCGACGCTGATCACCCTTCCTCTTGCGCTTGTCTTTCTCATCGCCCAGCGCCGCTTTGTCGAGGGCATCACGATGGGTGCAATCAAGTAATCCATTACCCGGCACCGATCCCACGGCGGCCGAGCCAACCGCGCCCATGGGCGCTTTCCACGGAGATGAAATCTATGATCAATCGTACAATCAGATGGCTCGGCCTGGCCATGGGCCTTGCGGTGTTGTCGATCGCGCCTGCGCAGGCGGAAACCACACTCGAGGTCCTCCACGCCTGGCCCGGGGACCACGGCAACTACCAGCCGCTCGCTGATGCATTCATGAAAGCTCATCCGGACGTCAGGGTCGAGTTCCGGGTTTCCCCGCCTGATTACAACGAAGCGAACCTTGTCGTCACCCGGAATGCCATGACCGGCAACCTGCCGGACGTCTACTTCTCGGGATTTTCGGTACTGCGCCCTCTCGTGACGACATTGAAGGCTCGTGGGCAGGCAGTTCCTCTAACGCCGTTTATCGGCGCCGAAAGTAAAGAATGGCTGGAGCAGAATTACTCGCCCGCCATTCTCTCTTTGGGCCAAGTCGATGGCGTTCAATACGGCATTCCTTTCAATGCCTCAACGCCGATCGTTTACTACAACGCGGACCTTGTGACGAAGGCTGGAGCCGACCCCGACCACTTCCCGTCCGATTGGGAAGGTGTGATTGCGTTGGCGCGCAAAATCAATGCGCTTGGCGGAGACGTCCGCGGAATGAACTATTCCGTCGGATCCCTCGAGAGTGATTGGCTCTGGCAGGCAGCGATTCTCGAGCGTGGCGGCGCCATCCTTACCAAGGATGAGAAGGCGGTCGGATACGACAACATTCTTGGTCTCGAAACGTTGCGGTTCCTGCGCCACATCGCGGAGGCGACTGACATGGATGTCGCGACGGCGCAAAACTCCTACAAGGAACTGTTCTTTGCTGGGAAGCTCGGCTTCTACATAACCTCGCCTTCTTCTGTTCGCTCCTTCATGCAGACGATCGGCGACCGCTTCGCGATGCGAACTGCGCCTTATCCGCTTATTGACAGGGTGAGTGGCCGCCTTCCTTCGGGTGGAAATGCGGCGGTGATTCTCGCAAAGGATCCTGAGAAGCAAAAACTTGCTTGGGAGTTCGTGAAGTTCGTCACAGGACCTGGGGCACAAGCCCAGATCGCTGAAGCCACGGGTTACATGCCCACGAACAAGAAAGCCTCTGACCTCTTGGGGCCGTTCTATTCCTCAAATCCAAATTACGCCACCGCCGCTACACAAACAGGAATTGCTGGGTCCTGGTATGCGTATCCCGGTTCCACCGGTGTTGAGATCTGGCGCGCCCAGCGCGATGTGATTGACCTTGTTCAACGTGGAAAACTGTCGCCGGAAGACGGTTTGAAGCGCATCGCTACAAAGACGGCCGATCTTCTGAAATGAGTGAAGGCCCGATTGCCGGGAGGGGAATCGGGCCAAAACCCTTCGTATCTCTGCCACTATCCAAACAGGAAATGAGCCAACAACCGTGCAGATAATACTTGCAAGCTACAACATTCAGTATGGGGTCGGGAAGGACGAACGGCATGATCTTGCCAGAATCGTCTCTGATCTTGGTGATGCGGACATCATCGCGTTGCAAGAGGTGGAAATCGGAAATCCGCTAAGGGATTTCGTCGATCAGTCGGCTGAAATCGCTGGTCTGTTGGGCCGCGAATTTTGGGCCTACGGGCCTGGTATTGACCTTCACCTCAATGGAAGTGTAACCGGCGGCCGGCCCGGCCTGCGCCATAAGTTTGGTAACATGGTTTTGTCGCGTTGGCCCATCCAGAGTGTTACCAACCACACGCTTCCGAAGATTGGCCTGCACGGAACGCTTCATCTCCAGCGTACGCTGTTGGAGACCGTGATCGCCACGCCGGTCTCGCCCCTGCGCTTCTGCTGCACGCACCTCGATCATGTTTCCCCTTTGAACCGCATGCCGCAAGCCGAGGCGCTGCGGGCGATTATGCTCGACGCCGCGCGCCGCGGCGGGCCGTGGGGCGGTGCAGAGCCAGACGATGCCGGTTTCCCTGGGCCATTGCCGCCGTGGCCTCGCGGCGGCGTCATCATGGGCGATATGAACTTTGAGCCGGACGCGCCTGAATATGAACACCTGCTAGGTGATGCGTCGCCGATGCTGCGTAAGAGGGTCATGCCGGCCGACGGCCTGTTCGATGCCTGGGTTATGACCGGGCACGGCGAAGCAGAAGGCTGGACTTTCAAGCGGCCAGAGAAACAGCCCATGCGGCTCGACCATTGCTTTGTCACAGAAGACTACGTTCCGTCGTTGATTTCGATGAGGATCGACCAAGAGGCAGCCGGGTCGGACCACCAACCCATTTTTGTCACGCTCGATCTCGGGATGAAAGCAAGTCGATGATTGGTACTTCATTAAGCCATACAATTACTGCCGTGCCGCCGAAGCTGATCATATTCGATTTTGACGGAACATTGGTTGAGACAGAGGCACTTGTTGCGCAGATCATCTCCAGCAAACTCGCTGAACTCGGTCGGACCGTCTCACCGGCCGATATCGCAGCCACGCTCGCCGGTGTTCCTCGCGCTCAAGAAGTGACCCTGCTTGAAGCACTCGCCACCGTTTCGCTGCCCGAGCGCTTCATGGAGGAGGTAGACGTTGAATGGCGCGAGGCAATCCTGGCCGGCGTCGCCCCCACGGCTGGAACTGTCGATGCTTTGACAACCCTGCGCATTCCGTTCTGCGTCGCTTCGAACGCAACACGAAAAGATCTTATCCTGCGCATGCGCTCTGCAAAGATCTTCAATCTGATAGGGCCGAGGTTTTTTTCTTCTCACGACCTTGGTCTACATAAGCCAGATCCCGCAGTCTTCCTTCTTGCTGCGGAGGCAATGGGTGTCCAGCCGTCAGAGTGCCTGGTGATTGAGGATAGCGTCACTGGTCTCGAAGCGGCCCGCCGCGCGAAAATGCGCAGCTGCGCCTTCATAGGCGCCGCACATCAATCCGAACGGATGCACTCCGCTCTGCAGAGCTGCGAACCGGACGGCTTCCTATGGCGGATCTCCGATCTTGCGCAGATATTACATGAAGCGGTTTGACGCGCATCGGCAATAGTATCGCCTGGTCCTTCCTGAAAAAAGGGCCGGGCAACGGCACCTCTCGATTTAATACCGCCAACTCCTGGATACATCGCGCCAGATTTTCCGAGATATTATTATGACCTTTGAAACTGCCGACAGCCACCTCTTGTGGGAATTGTACTTGCCTGTGCCGGCTATGCCTGTTTCGCAATGCAGGATGCGTTGGCCAAATGGCTCGTTGCCGATTACGCGGTCCCAGAAATCCTGTTTATGCGAAGCCTTGTCATCATAATCTTGGCAGCAGCACTCGGGAATCGCGGTTGCGGCATGCGGGTTCGTCGTCTTTTCGCCTGCCGGCAGGCATTTCTGAAAGAGAGCAACCCGGTGAAGACGCGACTGCGCTTGAGGCGTGCAGTTGTTTGAAAGCCGTATAAAGAAGTTGGCTGACCCCATAGGTCCGTCCATCATTTTTCTTGCCGAAGCCCCGTCAACGTCTCAGGTGCGATCCGGCCAACCCTTCTTAATGGTGGCGAACATCGTCGCGTAAGCCTCGCGAATGTCGTTTTTCAGCGCCTCGCTCGCGCCGACACCATCACCTGCAGCAAGACATGCGACGACCTCGGAATGGCGCTTATGTCCATGTTGCAAAGCCATTCCGGCCGCCAGCAAATGAAGAAGCGGACCGCTTTGAAGCCAGAGAATTTCGATGGTCTTGAGGAGAATCTCATTCTGAGATAGCGCGTAGAGCGTAAAGTGGAACGACTGATTGAATTTCAAATATTGTCGAACATCGAATTCTTCAGCATTCTCAAGGTCGTCCAGCTTCGAGTTCAGCGTTGCTAGTTTTGCGATGTCAGCCGACGTACAGGATTTCGCTGCCCATTCGACCGCCTGACCTTCGTTGACCAAACGAACCGCCAAAAGGTCGCGGATCTGCTTCTCAGTCAACTTGGGAATGCGAACGGAGCGGCGGGGCGCCTGTTCGAGAGCACCTGCGACCACGAGCCTATTCAGAGCCTCGCGAATGGGCATGTGGCTCGTTCCGAAAGCAGTCGCGAGCTCCTCGAGCCTCATTGGTTGGCCGGGCTGAAACTCTCCAGCCATCACCGCATGCTTCAACTCCGTGTAAACATGGTCGAGCGTCGAGCTGGGAGACACCTCCCGGAGTGGGGGGACTTTGAACTTAGTGATGGCGAACATCCTTACCTATATGGCGCGCCGAACCTTAGAGCCTCGCGACCAGTCGCATCAATAGCTTGCAGAGAAGATTTGATACGATCAACAGACAATTGTTGATCAAATGTCAAGATCCGTGCTAACAAAATATGGGTGTCTGTTGCGCTTCATGTATGGTTTGTGGCGGTGCATAGCGTGGAAAAAAATGCCTAAAATCCTATACATAGCAGCAATGTGACAGTCGCCTCCTATGATTTTCTAAATTTTCATTGACAAACCGTCGCGTTGAGCTAATGTTTTCTTGATCAAAGATCAACAAAATAGGGAACAGCCTTGATCGCCCGATTTCGTGCCAACTCTTTGAGTTGGTCCGTGCTTATCCACAACGGGAAACGAACCCGTTGATTGGATTTGCGGACGCGCGCGCAGGTTCCCGCAACTCGGAGAACTAGCGTATGAACAACGACGTCTTCATTACATGTGCTGTTACGGGAGCGGGTGAAAACTTTAAGAAGAACCCGAACGTTCCGATCACGCCGGAGGCGATCGCAAAGGACGTCCTTGCAGTGGCAGAGGCCGGTGCAGCAATAGCGCACATCCATGTCCGTGATCCCGAGACCGGCGTCGGCAGCCGCCGCACCGATCTCTACAAAGCGGTGATCGACCTGGTTCGCGAAAGGAATAAGGAAATCATCATCAACACCACCGCCGGAATGGGCGGTGACGTAACGTTTGGCAAAGACGATCCCTTCGCCCTCGTCACCGAAGAAACCGACTTGGTTTCCCAGAAGGAGCGCTTGGTCCACGTCGAGGCGCTGCGCCCAGACATTTGCACGCTCGACTGCGGCAGCTACAACGTTGGGCCCGGCAATCTCGTCTATGTCAGCACGGCCGAACAGGTACGTCAGGGCGCTGAAATGATCAGCGCCTTGGGCGTAAAGCCCGAGCTTGAAGTCTTTGATCTCGGTCACATGCAGCTTGCGATGGAACTGCTCGAAAAGGGTTACTTCGAGGGCAGCGCGATGGTTCAGTTCTGCCTGGGCGTCAACTACGGCGCGCCTGCCACGACGACGTCGATGAAAGCCTTCGCCGACATGGCGCAGGGCAAGGACGTTATCTGGTCTGCTTTTGGCGTCGGACGCATGCAACTGCCTATGGTCGCGCAGGCTGTGGTTCTCGGCGGCAACGTGCGCGTCGGCCTCGAAGACAATATCTGGCTGAAGAAGGGTGAACTTGCGACCAACGTCGCTCTCGTCGAACGTGCTAAGACAATCATCGAGGCTATGGGCGCGAAGGTAATGAGCTCTAGTGCTGCCCGCGATCGGCTTGGCCTTAAGGCAGGTGCGTGATGGTGAGCCTACTCGACCAACGTGCTATCGTCACCGCCGGAGCGAGCGGGATCGGACGTGTTGTCGCCCGTACGCTTCATTCGGCTGGAGCCAAAGTCGCCGTGTGCGACATTAGTGAGGCTGCGCTGCAGTCTTTCGGTGAGGAAAATCCTGACATCACAGCTTACCAGTGCGACGTGCGCGACGCTGCCGCAGTGACGGCAGTGTCCGAGGAAATGATTTCGTTGCTCAACGGCGTCGATATTCTTGTCAACAATGCTGGGATCGCTGGGCCGACGAAAAACGTCGAGGATATTACCCCGGCTCAGTGGGATGAGACCGTTGTCGTAAATCTCAACGCTCAGTTCTATTTCTGCCGCACCGTTATCCCTCACCTCAAGCGCCAGAAGTCTGGCAGCATCATCAATCTTTCTTCAGCCGCTGGACGGTTAGGGTTTCCGAACCGCACTCCATACGCGGCCGCCAAATGGGGCGTGATCGGCTTTACCCAGTCCCTCGCCATGGAACTTGGTGAGTTCAACATCCGTGTGAACTCGGTTCTGCCGGGATCCGTGAGCGGTGACCGCATGAACCGCGTCATTGCCGAGCGCGCGAAACTCTTGGGCATTTCAGAGGAAGCCGCTTGGGCCGATGAGCTCAAGAATATCTCGATGCACAAGATGATCGACCCGCAGGAGATCGCCGATCTTATCGCTTTCGTATGCTCGTCGTCAGGCCGGTCCGTCTCAGGCCAGTCACTCGGCATCTGCGGAAATACGGAGGTCATCCGCTAGACTAAGACTCCAACTCAAGCAAAGGGGAACTACAAGAATGATAAAGCGCAATATTCTTACGGCAGTCGCCGCTCTGTCGGCAGCCACATTCGCTCACGCCGACGCAATCAAAGTCGGCGTGATCACGCCACAGACGGGACCCTGTGCTCAGTACGGCATCCCGATCACGCGTGGCGTTGAGATGTGGGCTAACCAAATAAACAAGGGAGGCGGCATCGCCGATGCTACCGGCAAGCAACACGCCATCGAAGTGCACGCGTATGACAACAACTGCTATACGCCTGGCGACGAACTTACTTCTGCCCGCCGCGCGGTGCAGGACGACGGTGTGCAGTTCCTTCTCCAGACGTGGACACCCGCGGCTCGCAAGGCAATCGCCTCCTTCGTGACCGAAAACAAGATTCTCACCATGACCTATGGTGGGGGCTATCTGAGCAAGCAGTTCCCATATCTCATCGGTGCAATCACTGGTGCACCCGCAAACTACATGCATGTCGCGGCATACGTCGTCGAACATCATCCCGAGGTCAAGAAGGTTGCAATCCTGGTGCCCGATGCCTCTTACGGCCATACGGCGGCGGCATACTTCAAAGCCGGCTTGGCGCCGTACAGTGATCGCATCGAGATCGTTTACGAAACCCCCTACGACATGGCTATGGCGAGCGACATTATGGGGGTGGTGACGCCTGTCGCTGCCGCTCAACCGGACCTTCTGCTTGAACTCGGGTTCCCCCCGGGCCAACAGGCTCTGATGGTCGAAGCGATGCAACAGCTTGGCTATAAAGGGCTCTTTGCCAGCGAAGGGTGGTCTTTGAAGTTCCTGCTGGAACGCCTCGCGCCCGAAGATATTGCCAACCGCTTCTATAGCGCTTACGCGATCGATGCGCAGCTAAAGGGCCAGAACGAGCGTCTCGATGCTCTTTTCGCCGAATATGCCAAGAAGTACGGTGAAGCCGACTGGACCTATCTGACGTCGATGGCTTACGCATCGATGACATCGCTTGAGCCGGGGATCAAGGCTGCGAAGACTCCGGATGGAGCGTCTGTTCTCGCTGCTCTGAAAAGCGGCCCATCTGTTGAACATCCGATTTTCGGAGCCTCCCCGTGGGGCGGAATGGATATCTACGGTGTCGACAATCTGCTGACCACGGCAATGCCGATCTACCAGATCGACGAAACTGGCAAAGCGATCAAACGGGATGACACCGTCGACACGGCTGCCTGGTGGGAAAAGAACAAAGCGGCCGCGCTTTCTGTACTTGAGTCGACCGGTCAAGTGACGAAAGACTAATCCAGTCTCATCGAGAGGGTTCTTGCGCACGGCGCAAGAACCACCTCCCCTATGGCTTCTCCGAGGTGAGCGCGTCATGCAAATTACGTTGAATATCTTATCGTTGACCTCATTCTACGTCTGTTTTTCCATTGGATTGGCACTCGTTTTTGGGGTGATGCGCGTCGTTAACTTCGCACATGGCGATTTCTACATGCTCGGTGCGTACGCGGCATGGGTGACGTTGGCGGTAATCTCCCCGGTCACGGGTAGCATTGTCGGCTACGCAGTCAGTGCGGGCGTAGCCGCTCTGGTGCTCGCAGCGATGGGTCTACTTGCCAACGCAGCAATCATACGACCACTCGCGGATCGCCCTCTCGGCATTTATGTGGCGACGCTCTCGCTCTCCTACATTCTTCAAGTCTGCGTAGTCCAAGCCTTCGGCGCCGTGGGCCAAATCGTTAAGCCGCCGGTCCCAGGAGTCCTGTTCCTGGGGGGAGCGATCATGCCGTATCAGCGCGTGCTGGTCATGGTGGTTGCTGCGATCATGATCGTTGCCCTGTGGTTGTTCATGGAGCGCTCTCGTCTCGGTCGAGCAATGCGGGCCGTCGCTCAAAACAAAAGAGGCGCTTTGCTTCAGGGCGTCAACATCAAGCTCGTCGGATCATTGGCGGTCGTAATAGGTGCCATCATGGCGGGAACCGCAGGTGTCGTCATGGCACCCGTGGCGGGCGTTAATCCTTTCATGGGCGTCGACGCTCTCTGGAAGGCATTCATTATCATCATCGTCGGTGGGATCGGTTCAATTTGGGGCGCAGTCGCAGCAGCATTGATGTTCGGTATCTTTGACACGTTGGTGTCCGTGGCAGGCTTCGGCAGGTTTCTCGCAATGTTTAGCGCGCTCATCATGCTCATCGTTCTGTCAATTCGGCCCCAGGGTCTTTTCGGGGAGAAAGACTGATGAGCGATTCCACTGCAAAGAAAATTGCTCCTCCGTCAATCACGGTGAGAACACAACTAGCGATATTGGTTTGCTTGCTCGTGGCGTTGGCGGTTCTGCCGGTCCTCGTAACCTCCTACTGGAAGGATGTGACTATCATTTTCCTTCTCAACTGCCTTCTGGTTGTAAGCTACCGCCTAATTACCCTCATGGGAGGATGGTCGTTTGCACATGTGGCAACGATGGGCCTCGGCGGGTACTCTGTCGCACTCCTTTCCCAAGCCCCGTATAATCTTCCGATCGGCATCACGATTGTGATCGGCGGGTTTATCGCCCTGATCTTCGGGCTGCTGATTAGTTATCCGGTCCTTCGAACACGCGAGTATTACTTCTTCCTCGCGACGTTCGCTGCCGGCGAGGCTCTTCGCCAGAGCTTTATCCAGTTTCGCGAGATAACAGGTGGAACCAGTGGGATCGCGTTTATCAAACGGCCCCAGGGCTTCGAAGATGTGACAAGCTTCCACTTCCTGCTTCTGGCTGTGTTGGCGATCGTAATTTTTACACTCCTCGCATTCGAGCGTTCTCGGGTTGGGAAGACCGTCCAGGCTGTCGGCCGGAACGAGGAACTGTCCGTTTCTCTCGGGATTAACGCGTGGGGTTATAGGAGTCTCGTGTTCGTCATTGGATCGGCGCTCGCCGGGATCGCCGGAGGGTTCATGGCGAGCTACAACGGTATCGTTTCGCCTGCCGATTTCAGCTCAACCCTGATGTTCAAGATTGTCGCTTCCGCAATCGTCGGCGGCGTGAGCAGCTACATCGGACCTATCGCAGGTCTCATCTTCTTGACCGGGATCGAGCAGCTATTCCGTGGCGTACCCCAGGTCGTGCCGTTGATATGGGGCGTGTGCGTTATCTTCGTACTCCTTGTCGCCCCCGGGGGGATCGATTCCAGAATCCAATCACTCCTTTCAAGACGACGCTCGAAAAAGGAGGCTTCCAATGCTTGAACTGGAAAATGTTACCCGTCGTTTTGGCAACCTAACCGCAATCGATAGCGTCTCCACGAAGGTTTCAAGTGGGCACATACACGGATTGATCGGTCCAAACGGATCCGGAAAGTCGACGATGATGAACCTGATCAGTGGGTTCCTGAAGCCGACCACTGGAAGCATCAACTTTGAAGGGACGCGAATTTCCGGCCTGAAGCCGCATGTCGTCTCACGCGCTGGAGTCGTTAGAACCTTTCAGCTCATCAAAGTCTATTCTGAGGCAACGGTTCGCGACAACATCCGTATGGCTGCCATCGCGCGTCTTTCTCCTCCCTGGGCTCCAGCTGGGTTTCTCAAGAACCCGGGATCAAAGGAAATTGAGGGAGATGTCGACCGAGTGCTCGAGATCATGAAGCTCGGGCATGTT
Organism: Phyllobacterium zundukense; assembly: GCF_025452195.1. Lineage (NCBI taxonomy): Bacteria > Pseudomonadati > Pseudomonadota > Alphaproteobacteria > Hyphomicrobiales > Phyllobacteriaceae > Phyllobacterium > Phyllobacterium zundukense. The sequence goes on from NZ_CP104970.1 coordinate 518,376, forward strand.
GCAAACCAGATCGCAGGCATCCTTCCAGGGGGGATGCAGCGGACACTTTCGGTCGCGTCCGCCTTTGTTGCAAAGCCAAAGCTTCTCCTTTTGGACGAGCCTCTTGCAGGTTTGAATGCAACGGAGAAGGCAGGGCTGGCGGCGTCAATTCGTGAAATCAACAAGAGCGGCATCACGATCCTGCTGGTCGAGCATGACATGAAGACCGTTCTCAGTCTCTGCTCGCACATGACAGTCATCAACTTCGGAAAGAAAATTGCCGATGGGCCACCCTCTGACATCGTCAATAGCAGCGCGGTGATCGAGGCTTATCTGGGAAGCCGAGGAGGGAAGGATGCTTGAGGTTCGCAATCTCTCAGTCGATTATTCCGGAATCAAGGCGGTCGACAAAGTCTCGATCGATGTCGGCCCGGGCGCGATCACCGCACTTATCGGGAGCAACGGCGCCGGCAAGACGTCATTGCTCGGCGCGATATCGGGACTCATCGCGCCGTCAACTGGGACCATAACCTTCAACGGAGTGGACCTGACGGCGACCAGTCCGGCGGGCATTGTCGCAGCCGGTGTGGTCCAGGTTCCGGAAGGGCGCGAGCTCTTCCCGCGGATGACGATACAGGAAAATCTGCTCCTCGGTGCTCATCTTCGAACCGATAAGCGCGCGATTAGCCGTGACATGGACCGCGCTTACGAGCTCTTCCCTGTTCTGGCGCGAAAGCGCACGTTGAAGGCTAGGCAATTGAGCGGGGGCGAGCAGCAGATGTTGGCGTTCGCTCGAGCGATGATGTCCGATCCGAAACTTTACATTCTCGATGAACCATCAATCGGGCTCGCGCCACTTATTGAAGAGCATCTTATGCGCTCGATTGTTCAGATTTGTAAGGAGACGGGTGCCGGTGTGCTTCTCGTGGAGCAGAACGCGATGCTTGCCCTGGAAATCTCCACGAATGCCTACGTGATGGAGCTCGGTTCGATCACGCTTTCCGGGCCTTCTTCCGGGTTGCTCAACAATCCTGCGGTCGCCGCAGCCTACCTTGGACAATAGAAATGATCGATGAAACCTGGATCGAGACTGCGCGGACAATGGTTTATCCGGCCGATTGCGACTCGCAGAACCACTTGAACACCGCAGGGTATATGCGGGTATTCGACATCGCTATCTTCCAGCTTTTTTTCCGGCTCGGATACACAGTTGAAGACCTCGAAACGAACATGGTTGGGTGGGCCGATGTTTCTCACCAGATCAACTATCTCAAAGAGATAAAGTCTGGCTGGCCACTTTTCGTCAGAAGCGCGGTCGTCAAGATTGGCCGCAGTTCCATCGACTCTGTCCATGAGATCGTTGTTGAAGGCACCGGCGAAGTCGCTGCCAAACTTCAGGCAAAAACTGTGCAATTCGATTTACGGGCGCGCGCGTCACTGCCGGTCCTGGATGCGGTGAGAACCGCCGCCCAAGACCGCTTCGCGTCTCTCCTGCAGGCCACAATTTCGGCGCCGTGACAAGCGCGCTGAAAGCGCGCCAACTGCGGCCAGTTTGTAAAGTAGAGATCATCAGGGAGTTGAAATGAGATTAGCTTGTGACACTGGGGGAACATTCACCGACCTTATGGTTGAGGGCGATGATGGTTCGTTGCGAATGTTTAAATCGTCTACGGTCCCTTCGGATCCCGCTCAGGGAATTCTTGATGTCTTGTCCCTCGCGGCTACGGATTTCGGCCAGACCCTTTCCGAATTTCTTGCGGCCTGCGGAACATTCATCCACGGGACGACGCATTCGATCAACGCAATTATCACGGGGAATACCGCCAAGACCGCGTTCCTGACCTCGCTCGGGCACCCAGAGATTCTTCTCCTTCGTGAGGGTGGTCGTTCGAGCGCCTTTCCCGATCATGTCAGCTACCCTGAGCCCTACGTTCCGCGCGCGTTGACGTTCGAAGTGCCTGGCCGACTGCTCAGCGATGGCTCGGAAGATACCCCGCTCGACGACGTAGCCGTGATGGCGATCATTGAGGAACTCAAGAAACAGAATGTAGAAGCCGTCGGCGTCTGCCTTCTCTGGTCGATCGTCAATCCAACCCATGAAATTCGCATTGGCCAGCTCCTTGCCGAGCACCTCCCCAATGTAGCTGTAACGTTGTCGCATCAGCTCAACCCGTCTATGCGTGAGTTTCGACGCGCATCGTCGACCTGTATGGACGCTTCGCTGAAGCCTTTGATGGGCAAGTACCTCGGTCGTCTGGAGACCAGGTTGCGCGAATCCGGGTTCACCGGTCGACTGCTCGTTCTCACCTCTCAAGCAGGCATGATAGAACTCTCACGAGCTGGCGAAGACGCCGATCCACTCGCTGAACTCCGGTCCCTCGACCGCTCCAGTTGGTGGCCGCCACTTCTCGGTTCTTGATACAGGCAATTCCACCGCAATCATCAGCGATACCGGCGGGACGACATATGACGTGAGCCTTGTGCGTCACGGCGCCATTCCCACAACCCGCGACATGTGGATCGGCGAGCCTTACATCGGCCACAACACTGGTTTTCCTTCCGTCGACGTTAGAAGTATTGGCGCGGGTGGCGGCAGTATCGCACGGATCGATGAAGGCGGGATGCTGCACGTTGGGCCAAAGAGTGCAGGTGCTATGCCTGGCCCTGCCTGCTTCGGAAATGGCAATACCCAGCCGACATTCACGGACGCTTGCGTAGTTCTCGGATACATCGATCCTGACTACTTCCTTGGCGGTCGGATGAAAATCGACGCGTCCCTGTCACGTGCCGCCGTCGAGAATGCGATCGCTCGCCCACTTGGCGTGTCAGTTGAGGAAGCAGCAGCCGCGATCGTCGATATCGCAACCGAGAACATGGTTCAGGCGATCGAAGAGATTACCGTCAACCAAGGGATTGATCCCTCCGAAGCCACTCTAATTGGTGGCGGCGGTGCGGCGGGCCTGAACTCAGTCTTCATCGCAAAGCGGCTGAATTGCCTGAACCTGCTATATCCAGAGACCAGTGCGACGTTGAGTGCCGCTGGGGCTCTCATGTCGGATCTCGCGGCGGATCATCAGCTGACGGGTTATACCATTTCCGATCGTTTCGACCGCGAGAAGGTGAATGGCATTATCAACGGACTTAAGGCGAAGTGTGATGATTTTGCTTCCGGCGCCGGCAAGGGCTCGCTCGAAACGACGATCCAGTATTTCGTCGAAGCACGGTATGAGAAGCAGGTCTGGGAAGTTGAACTTCCGCTGCCGAAGGATGCCCTCGTTACGGACGCCGACGTTGATGCCCTGATCGAAGCGTTCCACGCAAAACATCGCGAAATTTTCACTTTCCATGACGAGAATTCGCCCGTCGAATTCATCACTTGGATCGCGAGAGTTCGTTGCCGCTTCCGCGACGCTGCACTCGGTCGCCTTTCCAACAGTTCGACAGGCGACCGTCCCGACGACAGGCCTTGTTACTTCAGCGGCTATGGGACCATCGAGACGGCGATCGTATCGTCCTCCAGCATGCGTGTCGGCGAAGAATATCGCGGGCCGGCAATCCACGAATCCCCGTTCACCACGATTGTTATCGACCCCACCTCATCCTTCAGCCTGACCGGTGCAGGAAGTGTACTCGTTAAAGCTGGTGCGATTGGCTTCATCACGGAGAAAGCGTAATGACTTCGTCAGCAAATATTTCCGCGGCACAGATGTCGATCCTGTTCAACCGGATCGGGGGCATCAATCGGAAGATGGCGAGCACCATCCTTCGGACCGGGCGTTCGGGCGTATTGAACCGCGCTCGCGATTTCTCGACTTGCATTCTGACCGCCGATTGCAAGCTGCTGTACTCAGCGGATTCCATTCCGATCCACACGCTCTCCGGTCCTGATTTGATGGCGAAATCCATGCTGGAGTTTCATCCGAAGCTCAAAGCGGGAGACGCCTTCATCCACAACTCCCCGTATCACGGCAACTCCCATGCGGCGGACCACGGTTTCATCATCCCGGTTATCGACGATGAGGGGATCCACCGCTTCACGATCGTGACGAAAGCGCACCAGGCAGATATTGGTAATGCGGTTCCATCGACGATGATGGCAACAGCAAGAGATGTCTACGAAGAGGGAGCTTTGATCTTCCCATGTGTACAGATACAGCGTGACTATAAGGACATCGATGATATCATCCGGATGTGCCGTGCTCGCATTCGAGTGCCTAATCAATGGTATGGCGATCTCCTGGCGACCATTGGCGCAGCCCGTATCGGCGAAACCGAGCTGCTGAACCTGGGTAAGGAGATCGGCTGGGACAAACTCTCCGCGTTTGTCGAGCAGTGGTTCGACTATAGCGAAAAGCGGATGGTCGACGCGATCGGCAAGCTCACGAGCGGCTCCACCGTCATGTGCTCCCAGCACGATTCATTTCCCGGCACTGGACCCGAAGGTGTGACGGTTACAGCCAAGGTGACGGTCGATGCAGAAGCTGCGATGATCGATATCGACTTCCGGGATTGCCCGGACGCCTTGCCTAGCGGTCTCAATCTTACCGAAGCAACGTCGCGAACCGCTGGTATGATTGGCGTGTTCAACTCCATCGATGCCTCCGTTCCGAAGAACTTTGGCAGCTTTCGCAGGATCAGGGTTCACCTTCGCGAAAACTGCGTCGTCGGCATTCCGCGTCACCCAACCAGTTGCTCGCTTGCGACGACGAACCTTGCCGATCGGGCTGGTAACTGCGTGCAGATGGCGATTGCCGAAATTTCTGAAGGCGCTGGGATGGCCGAGGTTGGGTATAGCTTATGCCCGACAACAAGCACGGTTTCGGGGATCGATCCGCGTGACGGAAAACCCTACGTCAACATGGTGTTTCTCGGACACACGTCCGGTGCTGCGGGCGCGCATTCGGACAGCTGGCTGACCGTATTGAACGTCGGGTGCGCCGGCATCTGCAATATTGACGGTGTCGAACTCTCGGAGGTTTTCCATCCTCTCGTCGTACGCGAAAGAAGGCTTCTGACGGACACCGAGGGCGCAGGTCGTTTCCGTGGAGCCCCAGCGATCCGGGTCGAATTCGGTCCAATCGGTGCTGACATGACGTTCATCTTCGCAAGTGACGGAACGGAAAACCCGCCACGAGGTGTTCGTGGCGGCGGTTCGGCCCATGGTGCGGGCCAGTTCGTTCGAGATCTGCAAGCTCAGATCACGCCAATTGACAAGGTCTCCAACATTACCTTGAAGGCCGGCGAAAACATGATCGGGATTGCCTGCGGTGGCGGCGGATATGGAAATCCCGTCGAGCGTGCTGTCGATCTCGTCCTAAAGGATGTGGCCGAGGGTTGGATTTCCCCCGAACGTGCGCGCGACGTTTACAAGGTGGCGATCATTGATAACGTGGTCGATATGCAAAAGACCAGCGAATATCGGAACATGTCCCACTAACGCCCACGAGTGCGATGTTGTCGGTCTCAATCGGCAACATCGCTGGAGGTTGAAATAGATGACAGCTGATAACATACGCAACGTCGGTGTAATAGGCGCCGGAAGCATGGGAGGCGCGTTGGCCGAAAGCCTACTTGCGGAGGGTTTCGGCGTTAGTGTCTGGAATAGAACGCCCGAAAAGCTAGTGCCGTTTGCCGCGTTAAACGCGTTCACCTCGACAGATTTAAATTCAGTCATTGAGCGCTCTGAATTGATTGTAGTCAGCATTTCGGATTACGCATCGACTGAAAAGTTGCTGTTCGCAGACGGGCCAAGGGAAGCTTTGCGTGGAAAAATCCTCGTTCAGCTAACAACCATTACTCGTAGCGAATCTGAAAAAATGGCTGCCTTATGCCAGCTGGATGACATCCTCTATCTGGATGGCGCCATCATGGGCTTGCCACAGCGCGTCAGGGATGGAGATTGCATTATCGCCTATTCGGGTCCGCGTGGCGTTTACGCTTACTGCGAGCAGGTCCTGCTCGCGCTCGGGAAGAAGCCCATGTTTATCTCGGAGAGCTACGGCGCAGCTCCCGACCTTGAGCTCGCAAGGTTCGCTTACATCTACGGTTCCTGGCTCGCCTATTTCCAGGCCCTTGCCTTCTGCTCTGCCGGGGGGCTGCCATTGGACGTCATTGTGGAGATTATCGACAACGGGGAGCACATTCGCAACCGCACGACCAAGCGGTATGGGGATGCCATCATACAACGCGATTACACTGCTCCCGGAGCAACGATCGACGTCCACGCCACTGCCTTCAAGCTCGTCTCGGAACAAGCGAACTCGCTCGATATGAGGACCGATTTGATCCAGCTCCTCGGCGGTCTGTTCGATGAAGCAAAGGCTAAGGGGTACGGGCAGAAACAGCTTCCCGCACTCTTCGAAATCATGGTTGAAGGCACCCGGCGCGCATAAGCCGCGCTAGGCAACAAATTCAAAAAACTGGGGAGCATTATGAACAAGATTCACGACAATCCAAGTTCTGCCCTTGGGGGCTTGCTATTCGACGGCATGTTCATCGCCGCGGGCGGCTTCGGGCTTTGCGGTATTCCAGAACTGTTGATCGACGCCCTTCGCCAGGCTGGCACCAAAGGCCTAACGATTGCCTCTAACAATTGCGGCGTCGACGACTTCGGGCTCGGCGTGCTGCTGAAGACGAAGCAGATCAGGAAGATGATCTCGTCCTATGTCGGCGAGAACGCCGAGTTCATGCGCCAATACCTGAGCGGCGAACTCGAGCTGGAGTTCAACCCGCAGGGAACTCTGGCCGAGCGGATGCGCGCCGGCGGCGCCGGCATTGCCGGTTTCTATACCAAGACCGGCGTCGGCACCGTCGTTGCCGAGGGCAAGGAAACAAAGCTCTTCAACGGCGAGACCTTTGTTCTCGAAACCGGCATTGTTGCCGACCTGTCGATCGTCAAGGCCTGGAAGGCCGACACGTCGGGCAATCTCGTCTTCCGAAAGACGGCTCGCAACTTCAATCCGCCGGCCGCGACCTGCGGCAAGATCTGCGTCGCCGAAGTCGAGGAGATGGTGCCGGTCGGCAGCCTCGATCCTGATCACATCCATGTGCCGGGGATCTACGTGCATCGCCTGATCCAGGGCCAGCATGAAAAACGCATCGAGCAGCGCACCACGCGCGTAGCGGCTTGAAGGGCGGGGAGGTGAAAGACATGGCCTGGGATAGAAACCAGATGGCGGCGCGCGCTGCCCGCGAACTCGAAGACGGCACCTACGTCAATCTCGGCATCGGTATTCCGACGCTGGTCGCCAATTACATTCCCGAAGGCGTTCATGTGACGCTGCAGTCGGAGAACGGCCTGCTCGGCATTGGCCCGTTCCCGACCGAGGACCAGATCGATGCCGATCTGATCAACGCCGGCAAGCAGACGGTGACGGCGCTGCCGCATTCGGCCTTCTTCGACTCGGCGCAAAGCTTTGCAATGATCCGCGGCGGCAAGATCGCGATGGCAATCCTCGGCGCCATGGAAGTGTCTGAGGCGGGCGATCTCGCCAACTGGATGATCCCCGGCAAACTGGTCAAGGGTATGGGGGGTGCGATGGATCTCGTCGCCGGCGTCAAGCGGGTGGTTGTGGTCATGGACCACACCAACAAGGCCGGTGAGTCCAAGGTGTTGAAGGCCTGCACCCTGCCGCTGACCGGACAGAGCGTCGTCGATCGGATCATCACCAACCTCGGTGTCCTCGACGTCGTTGATGGCGGACTGGAGCTGGTCGAGCTTGCCGACGGCGTTACCGAAAGTGAGATCCGCAGCGCAACCGAGGCGACCATCGTCAACTAAACCTGGCGGTTACTACCGAGATGCTGGAGCCGGCCTTTGCCGGCTTCGCAAGAACAATAGAGGAGACCATCCATGAACACCCCATCGATCGTGATTGCCAGTTCCGCCCGTACCGCGGTCGGATCCTTCAACGGCGCGTTCGCCAACACGCCGGCGCATGAGCTCGGCGCCGCCGTCATCAAGGGCGTGCTTGAGCGCGCAGGCGTCCAAGCGAGTGAGGTCGACGAGGTGATCCTCGGCCAGGTCCTGCAGGCCGGAGAGGGCCCGATCCCGGCTTCGCGCAAGGCGCTGGCGAAAGCCGGCTGGGCGATCGGCGACGTCGAATTGGTCGAGGCCAACGAGGCCTTTGCTGCACAGGCCTGCGCGGTCAACAAGGACCTTGGCTGGAATCCGGACATCGTCAATGTCAACGGCGGCGCGATCGCCATCGGCCATTCGATCGGCGCTTCCGGCGCCCGCGTGCTCAACACGCTGCTATTCGAGATGAAGCGTCGTTCGGCCAAGAAGGGCCTTGCCACGCTCTGCATCGGCGGCGGCATGGGTGTTGCCATGTGCGTGGAAGCGTTCTGGGCAAGGTCATGACCTCCGCCGAGTACCGTCTCTGCGACGTATCGGTCGACCGGTCGTTCGGTGGCCGGGACGCTAGAATTGAGCGAGAGCAAGCGCTCGCGGTCATCGACCTGCTGGAATCGAATACATTCATTCCGGTCGGTCACGACGGCGGGCCTTATCGCCTCAAGATCGAAGCGGTTGACGGGCGTCTGGCATTGCATGTCGCTGATGATCGGGGCGAGCATGTTGTCAGTCACTACCTGTCGCTCACGCCCTTCCGCCGATTGCTCAAAGACTACACCCGCATCTGCGAGAGTTACTACGCCATCCGCCACCCTGGACCTGAACGGCTTGAGGCAATCGATATGGGTCGGCGTGGCGTCCATAACGAGGCTGCCGAACTGCTGAGAGCCCGGTTGTCTACAAAAGTGAATATCGACACCGACACTGCGCGCCGGCTGTTCACGCTGATTTACGCCCTGCTTGTGCGCAATGCGGACCATCGAGCTCTGCTGAGCTGAGCCGGCTGCGGCCGAGACTTTCCGACCAAGGAGGAAGCCCAAGTGAATGCAATACCCCAACGAGACGTACATGTCGGAGAAACAAGCTCCGCGGGCTTTCTGGATAGCGTTGACCAGAACTTCCGCCATGCGATGACATTCCTCGATCTACCGGAAGGGCTGTCGGAGCGGATCATGCAGTGCAACTCGACCTACACGGTACGGTTCGGCGTCCGGCTGCGCGGCCGCATGTACAGCTTCATCGGCTGGCGATCGGTCCACAGCGAGCACTGCGAGCCGGTGAAGGGCGGTATTCGCTATGCGTCGAACGCCGATTCTGAAGAGGTCGAGCCGCTGGCGGCACTCATGACGCTCAAATGCTCACTGGTCGATGTCCCGTTTGGCGGCTCCAAGGGCGCGCTGAAGATCGACCCGCGTGAATGGACGCCGCAAGAACTCGAGCGCATAACTCGTCGCTTCACCCAGGAGCTCAACAAACGCGGCCTGATAGGCCCGGGCGTCAACGTCCCGGCTCCCGACATCGGCACGGGCGAGCGGGAAATGGCCTGGATGATGGACGAGTTCCGCCGCGCAAATCCGACCAATGTCATCAACGCGCGCGCCTGCGTGACCGGAAAGCCGCTGTCGAAGGGTGGCATTGCCGGCCGGACCGAAGCAACCGGCAGGGGCGTCCAGTTCGCCATCCGCGATCCTCGAACCGCCGGGCTGAACGGCAAGCGTGACCTGAAAGGTGCCGCCACTATTGTTCAGGGGTTTGGCAATGTCGGTTACCATGCGGCAAAGTTCCTGTCAGAAGAAGACGGCGCCCGGGTGACGATCGTTGCAGAACGAGATGGCTATGTCGCCAATCCCGATGGTCTGGCGATCGAGGCACTGAAGCAACATCAGATCAGAACCGGCAGCATCCTCTGCTTTGAAGGTGCCACTTCGTTTCCCGGTGATATGACGGGCATCGAGCAACCATGCGACGTTCTCGTTCCAGCGGCGATGGAAAACGCCATTCATGCTGGGAATGCAGACCGTATCAAGGCACATCTCGTAGTCGAAGCCGCCAACGGCCCGGTGACCTTCGAAGCAGACAAGGTCCTCCGCTCCCGTACCATCACCATCCTTCCCGATCTTTACGTCAATGCCGGCGGCGTGGTCGTCAGCTACTTCGAGTGGGTGAAGAACCTGACGCATATTCCCTTCGGCCTGATGGAACGGCGGCGGCGCGAGCGGCGCAACCAGACGATTGCCGCAGCACTCGAGCGCATGACCGGCAAGGAATTCCCCGCCGATATCCGCGACGAGTTCCTCGAAGGCGGCGCTGAAATCGACCTCGTTCGTTCCGGCTTGGAAGATGTCATGCGCAGCACCTGGGGACGCACCGCCGATCTCATCGAACAGCGACCGGAAATCGGTGATTACCGAACCGCCGCCTATGTCGCATCGATCCGACAGGTCGCAGACGCTTACGAAGCAATAGGGATCTGAGCTGTGTTCGCTCTAAAGAATGCCCGCCCATTCTCATCATCCAACAGCAGAGAGCCGGATCTAAGAGTGCGTTCTCCTCGGAGAACTAGCGGAGATCGGATCGGTTACAGTGGCAACCAACATCAACATTTCCAATTGGTCCTCCGGTTCAAGGCGGCATTTCTCAATTCTCCTTTCGAACCCGCAGATCGCTGAACCAAGTTTTGCCATTTAAACGCACCGCAAGTGCCCTTGACATTCTATGATCTTTGATCAAAGATCATAGAAAAGCATCTTAATGCTGCCGTTCAGTACGGGAACGCTGACGGCCAAAACCGGGAGACTAAAAATGAATCGTCGTGAATTTCTTGCTCGCCAAGGAGCGTTTCTTGGCGCCGTTGGCATTGCTGCAGCTTTTCCTTCAATGAGCGCACGAGCAGCAGCAAATGCCGAAGCGCTCAACGTCACTCTCAAGTTCCTTGGGTGGCAGGGTTACGATGACCCGAAGGCAATGGGAACGCTTGTTGCGCAGGGTCTCACCCTGGATGCCCAATACATCACCGGCAATGCTGAGATTGTAACGAAACTCCGTAGCGGCGGAGTGGGGTCGATTGACGTTGTCACGCCCGGCATCAGTGCCGTCGCGCCCTTGATCAGAGCAAAGCTGGTCGAGCCGATCGATGCGACAAAGCTGCCAAGCAGCGAACGCTTCTTCAGCCAGTTCCGTAACATGTCGTGGCAGCAGTCGGACGGCAAGAACTATGCCGTGCCAGTGAGCTGGAGTGATTATCCGCTGAGCTACCGCGCAGATCTGTTCAAAGATCTTCCGAAGAGGTGGGCAGATCTCGGCGATGAGAAATTCCGTGGCAAGCTCATCACGCTAGATGATCCCGCGAACCTTTGGCTATTTGCTCGGGCACTCTTCAAAACCGCTGACTTCTCCAAGCTGACGAAAGATCAGGTCAATCAGGCTGCCGATGCTTTCATGCCGGTCAAGGCGAACCTGACAACGATTGCTCCAAGCTTTGGTGACATTGCTGACGTTCTGGCGCGCGGCGACGCGCAGGCAAGTGTGCTTGGATGGCGGTTTATTGAGGCAAAGCTGAAGTCGAAGGGCATTGACGGGGCTTCTTATGTTCCACCTGAAGACGGCACATTCCTTTGGTGTGATTCATACTGCATCGCCGCAAAGGCCCCGCATCTGGAGCAGACTTACGCGTTCCTCAACCAGATGCTTTCCCCAGAGGGCAACGCCATCATCGGCGCTGCAATCGGCTGTGGCGTTGTGAATGCCGATGCAGTTGCGCTTCTGCCTGAGGATCAGCGAAAGCTTTACCCTTACGAAAATCTTCCGGCCTTCTTGGAAAAGAACACGTTCTACATTCCGCCTGCTCTTGAGGCCGAGGGTGAAATCGCAACCATGCGCGATTGGACCGAAGCTTGGGAACGGATCAAGCTGTCATGATTTCGCAGGCATTTGGAACTTCCGCAGTCTCGGTCCAGGACGTCACGAAGCAATTTGGGACGTTCACCGCCTTGTCGAGCATTTCGCTCGACGTGGCGCCTGGCCGATTTGTCTCTTTGCTTGGTCCGTCCGGCTGCGGCAAGACAACGTTGATGCGCATCATCGCCGGACTGGATCGTCAATCGACAGGGCGCGTTGTGATAGCGGGGAAAGACCTGTCGGCGACGCCGCCGCATCGCCGCCCCGTTGGCCTCGTTTTCCAGCGGTACGCGCTATTTCCCCACATGACGGTAAGCCAGAATGTCGGGTTTGCGTTGTCGCTGCAACGGGTGGAAAAAAAGAAGGCTGCCAATCGTGTTGGCGAGCTTCTCGAGATCGTCAGGCTGAGTGCCTTTGCAGATCGCCCCATTGATCAACTTTCCGGCGGCCAGGCTCAGCGAGTGGCGCTCGCGCGCGCTCTTGCTGCCGGACCACCGGTTTTACTGCTCGATGAACCGATGTCAGCACTGGACCTCAAGCTTCGCCAGGCGATGCAGCTCGAACTTCGGCAGCTGCAGCGTAGCATCGGCGCGACCTTCCTGTTCGTCACACACGATCAGGACGAGGCGATGGTCATGAGCGACGAGATTGTCCTTATGAACAGCGGAACCATCGTTCAACGTGGCTCACCTGAAGAAGTTTATAGCCGACCGAAAACTTTGTTCAGCGCAAAGTTTTTGGGAGAAGCGAACATCTTCACGGGGTCGTTCCGCCGTGAGGGAAATAAATCCTTGCTTCAATCGGCTGATGTGAACATCCGCTTCGATGCTCACGATAATCGAGACACGGGAGCGGGCCTCGTCTGCGTCCGACCCGAGTCCATAATGATTGAGGGGGCACCGAACGTCTCGTCTGTCGCGTCCGAGCCAAATTCGGTAGTAGGACAGGTTCGAGAGGCAATCTTTCAAGGCGCATTCAGGCGCTACCTGGTCCAGGTCGGCGAGCAAAGCGTTATGGTTCAGCAACCGGTTCTCCCCGGCGGAGGCGACGCATTCTCGCAAGGCGATCGCGTTCTTCTCAGTTGGCCGGACAACTCGGTCGCTCAAATCGAAGATGACGCCAATGGTTAGGCAGTTTTACCTCATGGCTGCGCCGGCCAGCCTCTTCATGGCGATCTTCTTCATTATTCCATGCGGAGTGCTATTCGCATACTCTTTCGGTAGCACAAGCTACACCGACATTTCGTTCGGTACCTCACCAGAGAATTACATCAAGATCTTCACGGACCCATTGTTCCGTGAAATTCTGCTGCGATCTCTTTGGATGGGATCGACGATCGGGCTGGCGTCAGTCGTGCTGGCGTTTCCGTTGGCATATGCGATCACGCTAGGCCCGCTGCGGCGGGCAGGGACTATTATTCTGCTCCTGGTGATGGTGTCCCTGTTCACAGCCTACATCGTGCGGATTTACGCATGGCGGTCACTCCTCGGCCGCAATGGTGCGATCAGTCAGTTGTTGAACTGGACGGGTGTCACCGAGGCGCCATTAGAGACCTTTGCGTATAGCAAAGCTGCCGTGATCGTGACTTTGACAAGCATCCTCGTACCGGTCGCTATACTTCCGCTCGCTTCGGCCCTTTCCGGGGTGTCGGCGCAATGTATCGAGGCGGCGAAGAGCCTCGGCGCCACTTCGATCGGTGCCTTTTTCCGGGTTACCGTGCCAATGGCCAGCCGCGGTATCCTGTCGGCTTTTGCGCTGACGTTCGTCATCGCAGCTGGCGATTTCGTCACCCCTCAACTTCTTGGCGGACCTAAGGCGCAGCTTGCCGGGAACGCAGTGGTCGGTCGATTTGGTCTTTCATTTGACTGGCCGCTCGGGTCCGCAATTGCGTTCAGCTTGGTGATTTCCATGGGAATATTCTTATGGGCCGTCACCGCTTTGCTGAGACGTATTGGAATTAAGGATCGACCATGAACCAGGGACGTCTCACGACTTTTGCGTTTAGTTTATACACGGCAGTTCTGCTGGTATTTCTTTTCGCTCCTATCGCCATCGTGGTCCTTTTTTCCTTCGACGCGAAAGGATTTGCGGCTTTCCCCTTCGAAGGTCCGACGACGGAATGGTATATGTCTGTAGCCCGCGACCCGATCATGCGTAAGGCTGCAATCAACAGTGTTTTCGTCGCGCTGGGCACTACGATCTGCTGCATAATGATCGGCACTTCGGCAGCCTTCGCCATCGCAAGGTTCAGATTCCGTCGTGCATCGCTGTTCGCTGCTTTGATGGCCCTGCCATTGCTCTTGCCGCACCTTCTGCTCGGGATCTCTTTGCTATCGTTCTTCACGAGCCTTGGCATCGGTCTTTCGGTATGGACCGCTATCATCGGCCACGTACTGATCACTCTGCCATTCATGGTCTTCACACTTACCAGTCGAATTGCGAGCCTTGACCCGCAGATTCCCGAGGCAGCGGCGACACTCGGAGCGAACCCCGCACAAGCATTTTACCGGGTCACGTTGCCTCTGATACGGAGTGCCATGGTGGGCGCGGCGCTTCTAGTTGTTGCGTGGTCGCTCGACGAGTTCAGCGTGTCGTTCTTCACGATTGGATCCGATAATACACTTCCGATCGTAATTTGGGGTCAGATGCGTGCCGGCGTCAGCCCAACGGTCAATGCGATTTCGACGCTTATGGTGCTCGTGACAGTGCTGCTGATCTATGTCGTGCATCGGCTCTCCGACATCCGCTTTCAGTGAAGCGGATGTCGCCTCCCAGGACAGCCCGAAAAGTTACTTTTCGGGCTGTCGACTGCTGGCAGTCGCCTTGTGCGACGAACGGATACTGTCCGTTTCAACTGACATTTCCAAAGCGAGAAGATTTCCAGACATTTTTCGTGGCGAGAGATCGAGCAAGCTAAGCAAGGAGGATTGCGCATGCCGAATAATAGCTCAACGAATACCCGCGAGGGGCACCCTGTCCGGGTGGCGGTTGTTGGTCTTGGAGAGGTGGCAAAGGTCCACCTTGCCGCTTTCTCCCTTGTCCCCAAGGCTCGCTTGGAAGCAGTCTGCGATTCTCGGGCCGACGTGGTTCACCAAATGTCCAACCAGTTGGGTGTTCGCGGCTACGGCAGTCACCGGGCCCATGAACGGTATTCTGAGTGCCCGTGAGAAGAGGTGGCGCACCGCATTTGCGATGGGTATCTCGAGCATGCCCTGGCGATGGGATTTGCCCTTCGCGATTAGGGATGTGATGAGTTGATCGCGGCGCAAGACAAGAGCGGGAAGTGGGCGAAGCGGGCTCGCTCGATTCGGGATAGAATCCGTGAAGGTGATCAGCGTTACCTACCGGACGGAGATACACTATCGTTTTTGAAGTTCGTTTTTCCAGAAGTCGGTGCCAATGTCGAAAGGTTCCTGTCCTCCAGGCTTGCGCGGTCAGAATCTCTAGTCATTCCGTCCCATCTCAGCCCTAGTATTTCTCGTGGTGGATCGCAGCCCTGAGGTTGTCGAGTTCAGCGCCGATAGACCAGGCACGGCGCAGCGCGCTCATCGGCTCCTTTATGTCGCCCAGGGCGCCGTTGTCTGAGCGGCTAGCCATATGAGGAGAGCATGAGGATTTGTGTGGCAGGTGCCGGAGTTGGGTGAATACGGTATAGGAGAGCGATGATTATCGCCGAGGCCCGCATTTTTGAAACCAGCCCGCAAGAAACGACATTTCGCCAGCCGCAACGAGCGGCGCACGTGACCTGAAGCTACGCAAGGGCAGCCGGGTTTTGTACGAATACGATCTCAACATTCCCTGGGAGCATGAAGTCCGGCTGGAAGAATGCCGCTCGCCCAAACCCCGGACGCTCTATCCCTGTTGCCTCGGAAATTGTCCGCCGGAGGATTGCGGCGGGCCTGAAGCCTGGCTTCGGCAGCTGGACGATGCGCTCGGCTATGAGCTGGATGACGATTTCGCCATGGTGATCGAGTTCATCAAGGAGATCAGCGACACTCGGTCCTTTGCGGCTCTCAAGGACCCGGACCGCGCAGAGGAGTTGCGTGAGACGCTTTTCCGGATCGAGGATCGCAAAGCGCTATTGGGAAAGCCGTTCGAGCGGCGGAAGGTGAACGAGCGATTGCGACAGGACGAACATCTCACATTCATGTATCAGCAGGTGTGATCTGCTTTTCAGCGCCGCGACTGTTCGACAGAAGCTCAGCAAGCTGGATGTTGTAGCCGACGGCAACCTTGGTCATGCGCGCCATGGCGCGGCTATCGGGATCGGTGAGCGATATCTGGTCTTCGCCGGTGCGATCCAGTTCATCGAGCAGCGACTTGTGTCGGTCGCGCTTTCCCTTGATCGCGGCGATCTTCTCAGCGAGGTTTTTGGCTCGCGGTCCGCCGCCGCCGGTATTCTCTTCCTGTGCATCGCCGTCATCGAGCCGCTTCATGTACTCGGTCAGTCGTTCGTCGGCCTCTCGAATAAACTTCATCAGGGCCGCTCTCGTGAAGTTGCGGTCCTTGTTGTTCACCGCCTTGATGCGGGTGCCGTCGACCGCCAGAAGCTCCCGGCCGAAGAGATCGAGCTGGCGGCACAGAATGACGAACTCCCGGAACACCTGCCGAAAGGCGGCATGGTTCACCCGGCGAAAGTTGGCGATCGTCTTGTGATCGGGCTTCCGTACGGGTAGAGCTTCAGCAGATCGGCCGGATCGTAACCCGGACGACCCGTTCTCTTTGGCTCCACGCGTATAAATCCAGACGCCTACAAATCCAGTCTATCGATGAAAGCTTCGATGAACCGAACCGGGTTGTCCGGGCCTACGTAATCGTCCACCACTTCAGGCAGTAGCAGCTTGCGACCGGTCTATTCCTGATAAATGTGCCATGGCAAAATATACCATGGCATCATTCGATCGGGAATCCTTTGCTGGTAAAAGGGGCGCTCATGGAAATAAATATTTCGGACTTTATGCGGGCATTCGTGCCGACACAGATTCATACCGCAGTGGCTCTTTGCTTTGCACATCACCATAGCGGCTGCGACTTCGATGAAGCGTTCCATATGTACCTTGCAGAGATCGCCTCCATAAAAACCCGTCTGGATTTCGACCTGGCAACGATGCGTCTGATGGCCTGCCTTCACAATGGGCATACCGCATTCGATGACGAATGGCTCTGGCAAACCCACGGTGAGCCTCTGGGGTTTTCCGTCCGCCAGCTTGCCGAGAGTTGGACCGTCGTTAAATCTGTTCACCCATCTGTGCCCGTAGGAGCAGAGATCGTAGCGCTCGGAGGCGTGCCGATGGCTGAATTCGCAGAATCAAAATTGCCATTCCTCGCAGCGTCCAGCGTTCGGGCTGCGCGGACAATTTTGTTTCGCCGCCCCTTCCTTTTTCCATCAACTTCTCGCTTCGGCTGGCCGATGGAAAATATGTCCAAGTGCGGAGAGGCGAATACGCCCTGCCAAGACCTCCAACCGCGCCGGCGCTTGAACGTTTTTCCTCGCCCGTTTCAATCTTGCGCATTCCAAGCTTCGATGCGGACGCTTTCGAGGATGCCGCCATCGGTTTTGTAGATCAATTGCAGGAAGACAAGGTCCTGATCCTTGATCTCCGTGGAAATGGCGGTGGGAACACGCCCCTCCGACTTCTCACCAAATTAGTGGACCGGCCTTATCGAACATGGGCTGCGACAACACCCAGGCACACTGGGCTGAACATCGCAAAAGGATATGCACACGAGGATCTGGCAATTCCCTCCGAGACGCGGGACGCGGCGACGGGCCACTTCGGTGGCCGTCTCATCATTCTGGTAGATCGGGAGACCGCGTCTGCCGCGGAAGACTTCCTGATGCCCTTCAAAGATAATGGGCGAGCGACTATCGCCGGAGAAACGACAGCGGGGTCCAGCGGCCAGCCGTTCTACAAAGATCTCGGTTATGGCATGCGGCTCTGGGTTTCCGCCAAACGGCAGACCTTCCCCAACGGAAATCAGTTCGAAGGCATCGGGATCACCCCTGACATCGCGTTCGAAATGAAAAGGGATCATGTGACCAGCGAAAATGACGCACTTCTGGCGCTGGCTATGACGCTTGCAGATTAATCACTGACTTTTGACACGGTCTGCCCGAAACATGCGACAGATTGCGCCGTCATTGGTCTCTTTTGCTTTTGACAAAGTTTGGAAACTTCCTCGGCTCGCTCTCGTCCGCCATATTGTCGCGATACCAACTCGGCTCGTCGAGCGCTCCGCGCCAGCTATAGATGGCGAACATTGGGCGAGACGATGTCCGTATTGCGGGGCTGACGTTGCTACCGTGAAGGACGATGTCGCCCTGGCGCTTGGCGATGAAATCCGAAGTTGCGCCCGTTTGAAATTCTGCCTCTCCGGCAACGACAATGTAGAATTCTTCCGCAGCATGCGCATGCGCCGGGTAGTGCGTGTCTGGGCCAAGAATGAAGAGGCCCAGAATGATGCTATCACTTCGGAAGCGACCTGTGGGGCCGATGCACTCGCCTGTTGCGAAGCGTGAAACAAACGACTTTGACCAATGCGCTTCCTCATAGAATTCCGACCACCAGGCGTAAGGAAAAGCGCCGAGCGCAGCATCGAAAAGCTCAGGACAACGGACGATGTTTTCATCGAAAAGCACAGGTGCGTAGCGAAGCCCTCTGACAGATTGCGATCGGCTTTGAGACAAAAGGGCAGGCCGTATGGATTCGGCATGAAAGTCCTCGGCGAAACCGACGACAAGATCACGCTGGCTCGGTTCGACCAGCGTGGCTTCAATCTTCCGGAGATACGCCTCCGTTTCCTCCAAGAGGCGATAGATCGTCGTTTCCCTATTCATGCGAAGTAAATTCCCGACGTTAATTTCCAAACAGCCTAGTGAGACGACAGGAATACGCCAGTTCTAAAACCTGAAGCATAGGATCAATGGTTCTGGATGTGCCAGCCTGTCTGGTGTGACGGGAGTATGGCTTCGATGGCCACCCCGCATCCGGAACGCAACTTTGCGAGGCGTCAAGTGAGATGGATGGATGCCGGGGTCCGGCCGGTAAAGAATAAAAACACCAAGGGGAGGCTGCATGCTCGATGATTTCCGTCGCGACGCCCTCACTTCCTGCGCCAACGACGAATTGCGCCCAGGCCATGCAAGTATCTACGAAGATGCAGGAGCTGGCTGTCAAGGATCTGCAAAAAGCTGGGGAAATCAGACAGTGACAGCGGCGGCTCAGGCCGTTGGGTCGTCAAACCTGGATGAAGCCTGTTTCTGAGGCAGAAGTAGAGGAGCATGACGAGCTCAATCTTGAACGAAGGCTACTATGTAGAGCATACCGGCGGACTGAACGACCAAAGAATTGATTGCCGCCCATCTTCACCGTGATACTCGAATGCCCGCTCTCAGCGTTATGTTCGTGTTGTTTGAGCACTCATACGACCCGTATCACAGCGATCTTCTGAGGACTTGAATGTCAGAAAAATATGGCCTATTTTCTGACATATGAAAACCGTTGCGACATCAGTTCCAGGCCGGATCATGAAGCGCGCCCGTGCCGGCGGGCGTGGCGGCGTCTTCACGCCCAGTGACTTCCTGGACGTGGCCACACGGTCGACGGTCGACCAAGCCCTTTCCCGGTTGGCCAAGAATGGAAAGCTGCGCCGCCTGGCGCGAGGCCTGTACGACTTCCCGAAGGTTCATCCGCAACTTGGTCCGCTTTCGCCGACCCCCGACGATGTCGCGCAAGCGTTGGCGCGGGAGACCGGATCTCAGGTGCAAATCGCCGGCGCGCGCGCGGCGAACGCCCTTGGCCTGTCAACGCAGGTGCCGGCGAAGAGCACCTATCTGACAGACGGCCCGTCGCGCCGCGTCGTACTGGGCAAGCGCGTCGTCGATCTGCGTCACGCCTCGCCAAAGCATCTGATCGCTCCGGGAAGTGCTGCCGGCACAGTCGTCCAGGCCCTTCGTCACGTGGGGGCGGTACGTGCCGCCGACGTTGCGCGGATCGCGTCGCGTCGGTTGTCGACCAGCGACAAGAAGACGCTCGCATCCAATGCGATCCAGGCTCCCGCGTGGATGCGGCCGACGCTGGTCTCGATCGCCAGCGCAGCATCGGATGAGATCGATGGATAAGCTCGCTCTTCTTCCATCTGACGATCAAGCGGCTCTCTTTGGCGAGACGGGTGCTGGCCGAGGCGTTGCCAATACGAGGGTATAGCGTCAAGAGTACGCCAAACAACGGGGCCTTTATCAACCAAAGGCAGCATTATCCTTGTAACCATTTGATTCTTATGCGATTCTTAGGTTGATCCTTCAGGAGATGAAAATGGCTGAACCGATACTCGACGTGCTATCCGGCATCCGGACGGTTGATGAAATGGTTGCAACCTTCCATGATGAGAAACATTGCCGCAGATTGCTGGAAAGCATGGTGTGGCCGGAAGGCAGAATTTGCCCTTCCTGTGGCTATCGACACTCGATAGCCATTGCCGGGCGGAACACGAGTAAACGGCGGGCTCGTCCAGGTCTCTATCAATGTTCCAATGGCGAATGCCGCTTCCAGTTCACCGTGACGACACACACGCCATTGCACGCAACAAAACTGCCCTTGCGTGTCTGGCTGAAGGCCATGTGGCTGATGCTCCAGTCGGACAAGGGTCTGTCCTCGGTACGGCTGGCCGAAATCGTCGGGGTAAGCCAGCCGACGGCCTGGCGTATGGGACATGCGTTGCGTCTCATGGTGGCGCGGGAGAATATGCTCGATGGCACAGTAGAGATCGACCATTTCTATCTCGGCGGCCGAGCGAGGAAGCAGCGGGACGAACCTCCTCCGGGACGGGGACGGAAAGGTCAGGCAAACACGGAGAAAACCCCGATTATAGCGATGGTACAACGACCCTCTGATATAGTCCCCGGCACTCTGGCCGGCGATGCGCGGGCCGCGGTTGTGACAGGTCTTTCCTTGCGTGCGGCCGAGCGTGCTATTGAAACGCAGATTGAACCGGACGCGCATTTGATGAGCGACGAGGCAAAGGCATTCATGGCCATCGGTGAAAGTTTTGCCGGACATGAAACCGTGAATCATTCCAGCGGTGAATATGCCCGTGGGAATGTCCACGTCAATTCGACCGAGGGGTTCAACTCCCGCGTCAGGCGGACCATCGCCGGTGTTTTTCATCACATCAGTCCACAACATGCGGATCTGTATTTCCATGAGATCGGCTTTCGCTGGTCCCAGCGTGTTGTAACCGGAAGTGTGGTCCGGAAAACTCGGCACGGCCGGGAAACCATGCGAACTCTCTGGTCACGGGTGCCACCCGCGCTGCAACTTCTGAACGTTTTTCGCGCGGCCACGGGACGTCAGATGCGCAGAAGCCCGGACGGCGGGCTCATTATCAAATCAACTGTAGCTGCCTTTGGTTGATAAAGGCCCACAACGCGGAGGGAGAACAAACGGTGATTTTATCGGGCGCTCGTTGTAAAGAGAAGGGCTACCCTAGCAGAATTACTGAAGCGTGGTCCGAATGGGCAGCCTCCTGATAGCGTATCAGCCGTATCGTTAAAACGCCGCGCTTCCAAACGGGAGCGCGGCGTTTTGAAACTTTGAACCTAAATAAGATCCCGAAAGGCGATCCCATCATTCGGTTCTGCCCTACTTCAGCGGCTCGAGTGCCGACAACTTCAGCCGCCGAAGGGTGATGTTTGCAGGGCATTGCCTGATAGCATTGGCATCAACGACGCTGATGATTTCCGTGGGTCTGGGATTTGTCAGTCCCTGGCTAATTCTCGCATTAGGCTTCTTGGCCGGCTGCGGTTTCGCCTTGAATGATCCGGCCTGGCACGCTTCCGTTGGCGACCTCCTTGACAAGCGCGACATTCCGGCTGCGGTAACGCTTATGTCTGTCGGATATAACGTTGTGCGCAGCGTTGGTCCGGCTTTGGGGGGCGTGATCCTGGCCTTCTTTGGTCCTCTGGCCGCTTTCGCCTTAGCCGCGCTGAGTAATCTCGCGCCTCTGAGTCGCAATATGGCGCACCAAATGGCAAGTTCGCTCTTCTCCTCTCCCTCGTGAGACAATGACGACAGCTATTCACGACGGGGTGCGCTTCACGGTGATTTCCTTGGAGATCAGGGCGGCGATCTTCCGTGCAGCATTTTTTGGATTGGCAAGCATCTCCATCCTCGCGCTGCTGCCTCTGGTCGTCCGAGATCAGTTGAAAAGCGGGCCCATCGTCTACGGCATTCTATTGGCCGGGTTCGGCATGGGTGCTTTCATCGCGGGCATGAGCAACGGCTTCCTTAGGCGGATCATATCTCAACATAGGCTGTGCGTGCTCGCCTCCGTAGCTTGTGCTGCATGTTGCCTTTCCTTGGCCCTTACATCGTCGGTCGCTGTGGCTGCGATTTCGCTGGCACTCGGCGGCGCGGGTTGGCTTATCACCTGGACGGGCATTGACGTGTCGGTGCAGCTGGCAAGCCCAAGGTGGGTTGTCGGCCGTACGCTCTCGATCTACTACGCCTTGAGTGCTGGCGGTATGGCTGCCGGCAGCTGGATCTGGGGTGCTGTCGCCCAGAACTACTCCTTGGCCTGGGCTTTGGAGGGCGCCGCAGGGACTTTGTTGCTGGTTGCAGCAGCCGGAATACTGTTGCCGACACGTCCTTGGAAAGAAGCGGATCAAGAAAGCGCGGATTTTCACCCTCCGGAGCTGGCGCTCGATCTGACGTCCAGAAGTGGCCCCATCGTTGCCCGAGTGGAGTATTCCATATCCGAGGAGAATATCGACGCCTTCCTGGATTGCATGCGCGCAAGGCGGCACGTTCAGAGCCGCGCCGGTGCTAGAAACTGGACGCTCCAGCGCAACCTCCAAACGCCTTCATTTTGGACCGAGACATTCCGCACGCCAACCTGGATGGCCTTTCTTCGACTGAATCATCGGCTCACGGCAGCGGATAACGAACTAGGCCAGCATCTTCTCGCGCTGCATGATGGAGAGCATTCTCCGCATACAACGCTTTCGATTGAGCGGACGACCGAAGCAGCCCGTGACCGTGCGCAACCAGTTACACTCGTTTCACGTCTTCCGAGGTGACGTTGCGATGAAACTATCAGCCAATGAACTAGTGTGCATACCGTGGGCTTCGGTGCCAGGAAAACTGGCGGACGCTGGGCACACAGTCCTCGCGCAGGCACCGCCGCGCTGACCGCAACCGTCCCTGGCGGCATCTGCGTCGGCAAGACCATCCTCTACGGGATCCTGGTCGCGACCATCGCGATCCCGGGAATGGTGACCGTCGGACCGGTCTTTCTTGCCTACAAGGACTTCATCCCAGTCGCGGTCCTAACATTGTTCTCCTACTTCAAGGCGATTCTCAAGGAACTCGACGAAGCGGCGGCGATGGACGGATACAGTCTGCTTGACACTATGTTCAGGATCATCTTTCCGGTCACCATGCCGGGCTGCGCAGTAACGTTTCTTCTGCTGTTCATCGCGGCTGGGACGACTTTCTGTTCGCCTCCACGCCAACCATCACGCCGGATGCCCGACTTCTGACGTCCGCCTTTTCGACCATCCGTAATTAATTCACGAGAGCCGAGGGCGTAATTGGGCCGAGGAAACGGTCGATCCCGAATGCAGACTTCACTCTTCTGAGACCCGATGTTCTTTCAGCATCCAGCAAGAGATGTCCTATGCTAAAGTTTCGACCAGCACGTTATTGGGTTGCAGGCCTCGCGGCGTGGCAGTAGCCTGATTCCGAGGCGCTCAAATTTCTGCCCCGACGACACCCACTCGAGTCAGATCTGCAGCCACCGAGACCAAGAGTGAATTTGTCACCGGCACTAAGCGACCGTCGCACTAGTTTTGCCCGGGAAGGAACGGCTTCGCCACTGTTTTAGAGCCCGCCCATGCAGAGATACTTCATCTCGAGATAATCCTCCAGCCCGTGATGGGATCCTTCTCGGCCAATACCTGATTGCTTGATGCCGCCGAACGGGGCTGCCTCGGATGACATACGGCCTGTGTTTATGCCGACCATGCCATATTCCAGAGCTTCAGCGACGCGCCAGACGCGCTTGAGGTTGGACGCATAAAAGTATGCCGCGAGACCGTAGATGGTGTCATTGGCTTCGCGAACGACCTGCTCGGCATCTTCAAAGCGGATGATCGGCGCTAACGGGCCAAAGGTCTCCTCCTGAGCCAGCCGCATGGTGCTGACCACGTCCTTGATTACGGTGGGCACAAAGAACGTTCCGGAGCCGCCGACGCGGACGCCACCGCATTCGATCTTCGCTCCTTTTCGAACGGCATCATCCACATGCGCTTCGATCTTCGCCAGCGCATATGTGTCGATCAGTGGACCGATCGCGACATCCGGATCGAAGCCATCGCCAACCTGCAGGCCCCGGACACGCTCGGTGAACTTCTGCGTGAACTCATCGTACACTTTGGACTGGACGTACAGGCGATTGGCGGAGACGCAAGTTTGCCCGGCGTTGCGAAACTTCGCCTGTATCGCACCATCGACGGCAGCATCGATGTCCGCATCATCAAAGACGATGAAGGGGGCGTTGCCTCCGAGCTCGAAGCTTATCCTCTTTATCTGATCCGAACATTGCCGCATGAGCAGCCGTCCGACCTCGGTCGATCCTGTGAAACTGATCTTGCGGACCTTAGGGTTGGAGCACAGTTCGCGGCCAACCGCGTCACCTTCCGACGCGTAGATCAGATTGAGGACGCCCTCGGGAAAGCCAGCCGTCTGAGCAAGCACGAACATGGCGCCGGCGATAAGAGGTGTTTGCTCCGCAGGCTTCAGGATAACGGTACAGCCAGCAGCCAACGCCGGCGAGATTTTGCGGGCGACCATCGACGCTGGAAAATTCCAGGGCGTAATTGCACCGACCACACCGACCGGTTGCTTGATCACCAGCAGCCGCCTGTCGTTTGAGGGTGCCGAGATCGTCTCGCCATAAATGCGGTTTGCCTCTTCTGCATACCATTGGAGATAGGCTGCTGCATGGGCGATTTCGGACTTCGCTTCAGCCAGAGGTTTTCCCATTTCGGCCGTCAGGATTGCAGCGAGATCGTCGCTGTTCTCGAGGATCAGTTGATGCCATTTCCATAAGACATCCGAGCGCTCTCGGGCCGTGAGCCCGGCCCAATGTCCTTGGGCGGCATGAGCTTTGTCAATCGCTTTGGTAACATCCTCAGCGCCCATGTCCGGAAGTTCTGCCAACAGCTCCCCTGTGGAGGGATTGAAGACTGGAAAGCGCTTCGTGGAATCCGGAGTGGTCGGGCCAGCCACAGAAGCCAAATGGCGAAACCGCTCGGGATTTATGAGATGCCTTGTTAGCGACTGCATCACGGTCATCCCGTGTTCCTCCTCATAGTTTGAACTGGCAGCTTCCGTAAGGGTATGCGGAAGGGAAGGGCCGAAGCCAGGACATATATGATCGCTTCGGCATTTTCCATTGTGGGCCGCCTGCCGCAATTGCCCGGCTACTTGAGAGCGATAACCGCCTCGATTTCAACTGTCGCCCCCTTTGGCAACGCCTTTACTTCGTAACAGGCGCGCGCGGGATAGGGCATTGTGAAGAAGCCGGCATAGACGCGATTGACCTCCGCAAAGTCGCCGAGGTCCGTCAGGAGCACGGTCGTCTTGACAGTTTTTGACAATTCGGTGCCTGCGGCCCTTGCAATCGCGGCAAGGTTTTTGAGGCACTGCTCGGCCTGTTCAACGGCGTTGGTGGAGTTGAATTCGCCCGAAGCGGGATCGATTGGCAACTGCCCGGACACGAACAACAGGTCGCCGACCTTGATTGCCTGAGAATAGGGGCCGACAGTCTCCGGAGCATCCGGGGTGGAAACTTGTTCGATCAAAGGTCAGTCCTCCATAGGTGATTAATGTGATGTTTGCTCACGCGTAGCGGCTCATTGCCAGATCGGTGGCGTCGATTTCCGGCTTGCTACCGGAGACGAGATCGGCAATGACGCGGGCCGAGCCGGAACTCATCGTCCAGCCAAGCGTGCCGTGGCCGGTGTTGAGAAACAAGCCCGCGATTTTTGTCGGGCCGATCACCGGGGTACCATCCGGCGTCATCGGCCTAAGGCCAGACCAGAAGGTGGCCGTGCTGGCGTCCCCCCCGGGAAAAAGATCCATGACGGAATGCTCGAGCGTTTTCCGGCGGGCCTGTCCGAGATCGTTGGTGTAGCCAGAGATTTCCGCCATGCCGCCGACGCGGATGCGGTCACCAAGCCGCGTGATGGCGATCTTGTAGGTCTCGTCCATAACCGTCGATTCCGGCGCGCGCGAGGCGTCGAGGATCGGAACAGTCAATGAATAGCCCTTGACCGGGTAGACGGGCAGTTTGATGCCGTAGGGCTTCAAGAAAAGGGGCGAATAGCTGCCGAATGCCACCACGACCGCATCTGCGCTTATTATTCGTTCGCGGTTCGTCGCAACCCCGCGCACGCGCCGCCCTCCCTCGACATCGAGCCGTTTGACGACCGTGTTGTACACGAAGCGGACACCGATGCGTTCTGCAATTTTGGCTAATGCGTTGGTGAACTTGAAACAGTCGCCGGTCTCGTCCTTCGGCGTCAGCAGACCGCCGACGATCTTTTCGCGCACATGGTTCAGCGCCGGTTCGGCACGAATGCAGCCGTCGCGATCAAGAACCTCATAGGGTATACCGTCGGTGGCCAGAGCCTTGACGTCCTTGCCCGAGGCATCGAGCTGTGCCTGGGTTCGGAAGAGCTGCAACGTCCCCTGCATGCGTTCGTCATAGGCAATACCGGTTTCCTGGCGCACATCAGCAAGCGAAATGCGGCTGTAGTCTGCCAGACGCAGCATACGGCTCTTGTTGATGGCGTAGCGCTCAGAGGTGCAGTTGGAGAGCATCCTCACCAGCCAGGAGAGCATGGCTGCGTCGACCTTAGGGCGCAGGACCAACGGCGCGTGCTCCATGATCAGCCATTTCATTGCCTTCAGAGGAATGCCGGGCGCTGCCCAAGGCGAGCAATAGCCGAAGGATACCTCTCCGGCATTCGCAAAGCTCGTTTCCAGTGCCGGACCTTCCTGGCGATCAATGACGATAACCTCGTGTCCTGCCTTGGCGAGCTGATAAGCGGAGGTCACGCCGATGATGCCGGCGCCCAGAACAATGACTTTCATAATTTCCTCACTGGAAAGAAATGATCAGCGATATCGCCGCTGATATCGGTGGCCGAGACTGGTCAAGATTTCATAGGAGATGGTTCCGGCATCGCGCGCAATGTCCTCGATCGACTGATGCGGGCCAATGACTTCCACAAGACTGCCCAGCGTCAGCCGGCCTTTCGGCAGTGCGGTAATGTCGATGGTAATGCTGTCCATCGAGACGCGCCCGACGACAGGCAAGCGCACGCCATCGCAATAGACCGCTCCCTTGCTGCTCAGGCTACGCAACAGGCCGTCGGCATAGCCTGCGGCAATGGCGGCGAGTCGGGTTTCGCCCTGGGTGACATGGGTGCCGCTATAGCCGACCCGCGCGCCGGACGGCACGGTACGCGTTTGCACCACGGCGACATCGAGCCGGACGACCGGCTCCATCGGGTTCGGCCCGCAGGCTGTTGGTGCGCCACCGTAAAGCGCGATGCCAGGCCGGGTGAGGACGCCGTGATAGGACTGGCCGAGAAAGATGCCGCCGGAATTGGCGAAGCAAATGTCGAAGCCGGGGAATTCATTGGCGATGCGGTTCATCTCGGCGAGCTGGTCGCCATTCTGCTCGCTCTCCGCATCGTCGGCGGAGGCTAGATGGCTCATGATGAACAGGATATCGACCATACCGCAGGTTTTCAAAGTAGCGGCGAGGGCCGTTCGTTCTTCTGGCGGAACGCCCAGACGTGACATGCCTGTGTCGAATTGCAGCACGGCCGGCAGGCGGCGATGAAGCCGCTGGGCGGCATTTCTCCATTGCTGCAACTGTTCCAGAGAATTGATCACGGGGATGATGCCGCCTTCGGCGCAGGCAATCTCATTGCCGGGCAGCAATCCATTCAGCACAAAGACCTGTGCGTCGCGGGAAAGAAGAGGCCTAAGGCCCAAGGCTTCAACGAAATGTGCCACGAAGAAATGGCGACAGCCGTGGGCATAAAGCGTCTTGGCGACTTGTTCGGCGCCGAGTCCATAAGCGTCGGCCTTGACGACGGCAGCCGCACGCGCCGGTGCAACCTCCATCGACAGCTTCTCGTAATTGCGGGCAAGAGCGCCAAGATCGATCGTCAGATAGCCTGAAGCGGGGTCGATGCTGGTTCTGTGGCGGGGCTGATGTAAAATCGGGCTGTCCATGTCCGTCTCCGTATCGGAGCGAACCTATTGAAGGAACCGCGCAATTGTCAGCCTATCAGTGATTGATTATTGCATAAATTCCGGATTATTGGAAGAAACGTTGGTATTTTGGAATAATGTGTTATGGCTACCTTGGATAAGATCGACCGGAATATCTTACGGCTTCTCCGTGTCAATGCGCGCATGAGCAATGCGGCCGTGGCGGCGGAAATCGGGCTGTCGCCCTCGGCCTGCCTGAGACGGATCAAGCTGATGGAAAAGGCGGGCGTCATTAGCGGCTATACTGCGCTTATCGACACATCGAATGTCGAAGCGATGATAGCGGTGATAATCAACATCACGCTGGAGCGGCAGACTGAGGAATACCTCAACCGATTTGAAGCCGCTGTCCGTAAAAGCCCCGAGATCCGTGAGTGCTATTTGATGACCGGCGGTTCGGACTACATGCTACGGGTGGATGTAGAAAATGCTGGCCAATTTGAGCGCATCCACAAGGAAATTCTGTCTACGCTGCCCGGCGTCCTGCGGATTCACTCCAGCTTTTCGATCCGAAATGTTCTGGCCTCCCTGAGGACAGGTCGCTGATCAACATCGATCAAGAATGGTAGCCCTCGTTGCTACCCGCCTCGACCAACCGCTCAGATCTTCCGCCGCGGAATCGCTGATGCATATGTATTCATAGCAGATAAATGGCGATCGGCACGCTTGAGCTCTTCCAGAGATGCGATCATGTGATGCCAGCATCGAGGGGAGTGAATTACGATGTCCTAATCTGCGCCAGACTTGCGTGCGCACATGGCTGCGATTTTCAAACTCACCAGGGCGCATGATGGCCGGTTGGCTCCGCGCACCTGTGTCGAACAGGTGCCGACAGCAGCCCTTTTCAAGCGCACTCCCCCGAATAGGACTGAACCAGCACTACCGGGAACGGCAGCGCCTGCGCGACTGGACCATTGGTCCTGATGACGATTGATCATACGTAGGGGAAGCTACTTGCGCAACGCTGGGCCATTCCTTCTGCCAAACGAGCTCGCCGCTTCCCATCGAAATAGGAAGGTAAGAAGGCTATTTGTTGCGGATGGCTCTGAATCAATAGCCGAGTTTTAAATTAACCTCACGGGAAATTGGCTTTCCTTCGATGTAATCGCAAACGCTTTGCGTTCCCCACTGTATATTGCGCTCGAGAACGTCGTCGGCGTTCGCCGCTTGGTCGTTTGAGCAAATCACGTTGGGATGCTTGTGGACTTCTAATCTCGGCAGGAAGCCCATGGGAAAGCTTCGACCATATTCGTATCGATGCCATACGTCCGCGCCATAGCCGCGCAGGAGACCAGAGGTAAGCGCCTCGTGAAGTGCTTGCTCCTGCACCAAGCTACCCCGAGAAACGTTGATCAGAAAGGCAGTTCTCTTCATAGCCGCGATTTCGGGCCTACCGAAGAACTGTGCAGTTTCGTTCGTGCTTGGTGCTGCCAAAACGACGTAGTCGCATTTTGCAAGAACCGAGTGTAACTCATCAATCCCATACATCGAGTCGACGTGCTCAACCGGCTGATCCTTGTTGCGTCGGACGCCCAGAACAGTCATGTCGAACCCTTTCGCATGTCTCGCTATGCGGCTTCCGATACTTCCAATACCGATAATTCCAATAGTGCGGCCGGAGAGCATCGCCGAGCGATACTCGTCGGCGTACAAAGGGAACAACCTTCTGCCCTCTTGAGCCACCTGATGTTTGAAAACCGCTTTTTTTGCGAGTGCCAAAACGAACATCATCGCTTGCTCCGCGACGGCAACGGCGTTCGCGCCTCGTATGTTTGCGAGCTTGACGCCACCCTGTCTAAACTGCGAGAGTGCTCCGATATGATCCAGATCATCACAGCCGGAGTGTAGCCAGCAGAAGAACTTTAGCTTCTCGGCAATCTCCAGAATTCCTTTCGGAAGGGCAAACCCTATAAAGACATCCGCATCAATAGCATGAGGAGCCACATCCGAGAAGCTGGCCTCAAACCGAGAAAAATACTCTCCTCTCGGTGCTATCACTTCCGTTTTTTCTGGAAGAGAACTTCTGATTTGGGCCAACTCGCTGTACGTAGCGTGCCACAGGCAAAGAACCTTCATAACGTTTCATCCCCGCAAGTAGACTCGTCTCAATCCCAGTTCGAAAAGATAGATATCCACTCACTCTAATCGCTGGTCGCGGCTGAACTTCCTAAATGCGCAGCCTCTGTCGATGAAATATTGCAATTCAAACGCGATTCCGTGGAAATTCCGCGGCACCTGGTATTGTCTGCGTCGAAGCCAATTTTTGGGGAGTAGGATTTTGGAAAGCAAGCATCGGTTATTCCACCGAGGCTTCGAGGAAAGGGCTGCGTGGTAACGCGCGTGGCATAACCCAGTGGAGGTCTGAAAGCCGGCGTCGAATCTGCCGGGCCAGACCCGCCCTACAACCCATCTGGCCGGCAACGCAGCTTCCGTGCAAAAATCGCTGCTTCACGATTCAAATAAGTGAATACCGCCCGCATCCCTAGCTTTCAGCCTCAGCATCCATGCAAGGCAACGCAAGGTGCCATGAGGTTAGTGAGGAGGAACCAGTAGATGAATAGTGTACCAAGAGAGGCAAGTTTGCAAGAACGGAACGACGGATCAGGGCAAGCGCGTCGTCGTCATGGACCACAGATGGCGATCTTGTAGATCTCGTACATGATCGTCGTTTCCGGAGCGCGCGAGGTGTCGGTAATCGGAATCGTCAAGGAAAAGCCCTTGACCGGGTAGACCGGCAGCATGATGTCATAGCGCTTAAGCAGCAGCGGCGAATAGCCCCAGTTCTAGCGCGAAAGCGTCCCGCTCTTCAGG
This sequence comes from Phyllobacterium zundukense, assembly GCF_025452195.1. NCBI lineage: Bacteria > Pseudomonadati > Pseudomonadota > Alphaproteobacteria > Hyphomicrobiales > Phyllobacteriaceae > Phyllobacterium > Phyllobacterium zundukense. The sequence continues at coordinate 549,270 of NZ_CP104970.1, forward strand.
AGGCACGTCAAGCCGCGACATGCCCGTGTCGAACTGGAGCACGGCGAGGGAGAGTGCGGTAGAGGCGCTTTGCAGTCACTCGCCAGCACTGCCATTGCTCGAGTGAATTCAGAACCGGAATGATGCCGCCCTCAGCGCAAGGCTCCGCATTGCCCCGCTGCAAACGGTTGAGCTGAAAAATCTGTGCATCTGCGGCGAGCAGTGGACGCAATCTCGAGGCTTCTGCAAACTGCGCAACGAAGAAGTGCCGGCAGCCCAAGCGATCAAGGGCGGGAGCCACGCGCTCCGCACCAAGGCCATATGCGTTGGCTTTCTCCGGCATGCCGATAACGCGGACCATGTGCGCACTCCCTCTTAACGCGAGAGCGAACTTATGAGATAACGAGCGAAATTGCTCGCATAAGTGACGTTGATCGTTTTAAATTGGCGATAAATTCGCATGTTCGACTACTTCTGCGGAGCTTTATGCTATGATGGCTTTGGACAATATCGACCGTAACATCCTGAGATTACTTCGGGTCGATGCTCGGGTCAGTACGCCAAACTTGCCGCTGAAGTCGGCCTTTCGCCGTTGGCGTGTCTGAGGCGTATCAAACTTATGGAGCAGGCCGGTATTATCCGCGGCTATACAGTCTTGATCGACGCGACCCAGTCAGACTCTACAATCGGCGTGATCATCAACATCACGCTTGAGCGGCAAACGGAAGACTACCTCGACCGGTTCGAGGCGGCCGTCCGAAAACACCCTGAAACCAGGGAATGCTACCTGATGACCGGTGGTTCAGACTATATATTGCGGGTCGACGCCGAGAATGCCGGGGCGTTCGAACGGATCCACAAGGAAGTCCTCTCGACGCTGCCGGGCGTATTGAGAATCCATTCGAGTTTTTCGATCCGAGACGGTCCTGGCAGCGCGCGCTAGGCAACGGCGGTAGACCCATCATGACAACGGGAAAGATTAAGCCAAATAGCTAAAGCGGCTCAAAGTACTCGTCTTTGTGTCCGCGGTCTCGACCGGCGAACTGGAACGAGCGTCTTGGGCGTTCACCATTGTATGCTGAATGGCGTATCGCTTGCGTTCAGTGACATCGATTTTTAGCTATTGCTTGCCACCGGGAGTCAAGATTTTCACTCGACGAGGATCAATGGTGACCGAAAGCGACGCGCCCGGTGCGGGACTGATTTCGCTTGGGAAGCGGCCATCCATTAGGAGATTGATTGAACCGATCCTGATAACAGTTCGGTAAGCGTACCCAAGATAACTGCTGCTCACGACGGTCGCTTTGAACACCGGCTCCTTATCCTGACCGGTCGCCAGTTTTATTGCTTCGGGTCTGACCACCGCTATGGACTCGCCTGCAGGCGCGTCGAAGGGCAGTCTTAGTTCGGCATCCAAGACCAAATGGCCGCTTGAGTCAGCCTTGGCCGGGACCACGTTGCAAGCGCCGATGAATTCGGCTACGAATCTTGTCTTCGGCTCGTCGTATATTTCTGAGGGTGTACCCGTCTGCTCAACGGCACCTTTACTCATGACAACAATTTTATCCGCGATAGCCAAGGCCTCTTCCTGGTCATGCGTGACAAAGAGGGTCGTTATGTTCACCCGCTTGATGAGCGCGTGCATTTCCTCACGCAAGCGTAATCGGAGTTGTGCGTCCAGGTTGGAAAACGGTTCGTCCAAAAGCAATACCGCCGGCCTAACCGCGAGGGCACGAGCTAGCGCCACCCTCTGTTGTTGGCCTCCTGATAGTTCCTTCGGATAACGTTGCCGCAGGGCTGCTAGCTCGGTCAAATTGAGCATTTCGTCGACGCGCTGGCGCTTTGCCGTCTTGTCCATTTTTCGGTTGTCCAGACCGAAGGCAATGTTCTGCTCCACAGTCATATGCGGAAACAAGCCGTAGCTTTGGAATACCATACCCGTATCTCGCCGATAAGGCGGAGCAACGGTAACGTCGTTGCCGGAAATGAGAACCATCCCGCTCGTTGGCTCAACAAATCCCGCCACCATTCGAAGCGTTGTCGTCTTGCCGCATCCAGACGGCCCAAGCAGACAGACGATCTCGCCATGATGCATATCCAGAGAAAAATCCTCGACGGCGACATAATCGCCATAGGTTTTCCGAATGTTCCGGAGGGAAACGACAGATTGGGATGTCATATATCTTCCTTTAGCGGCCCACAACCTGGCTGACGCCAACGAGTTTTTCGATCAGCAGGATTACTCCAAGAGTAACCGCGATAACGATGCTGGAAACCGCGGCAACTGTCGGGTCGTAGCTGCTTTCGACAAATGCAAAAATCTGTACTGGAAGGGTAATCGTTGAAGCACTTGCTAGAAACACCGATAGTGTGACGTTCCCGAATGAGGTGACGAAGGCGAAAACCGCGGCGGCGACGAGACTCGGCATGAGCAGTGGAAGTGATACGCGCAGCGTCGTTCGAAGCGGTGACGCCCCGAGGTTCAATGCCGCCTCTTCCAGTGTTTTGTTGATCAAGCTTATGCCCGTAGACAATGTGCGTACGACGTAGGGCAGCATGATCAAAACATGGCTCAGGAATAGACCGGTGAACGACTGACTGAGGCCGAGCCACGAGAACAACTGAAGAAGCGCCAAGCCCAACACGACCATCGGAATTATGATCGGAGAGAGGAGCAGAGATGCGAACAGCGAGCTCAAGGGGAACTTGAAACGATCCAGCACAAAGGCACTGGCGAAGCCAAGCACAAGGGAAGCAATTGTCGCAAAAACCGCCAGGTACGCGCTGGTCCATAGGGCGACCATAAATTGCTGGTTCTGCCACACCTGCGCGTACCAGCGAAAGGAGAAGCCCTGGGGCGGGAACTTTAACAGTTCGCCTGAGTTGAACGATGCTCCTATGACAATGACCGCCGGGGTAAGCATCATTAAATAGACAAATCCCCGGACAGCGAGACCCCCATAGTGTAACACCCTGTCGGAGAGATCATGCTGGCTGGTCATCGTCCGACCTTCCTCATCATCACATTGGCTCCCCTGATGGATGACAGTAAAAGGATGGTCATCACAAGTAGAATGATCGACATGGCCGCACCCAAAGGCCAGTTCAAGAGCACCATGATCTGCTCGTAGATCATTGCGCCAATCATCTGCACGCGGTTACCACCTACAAGTCTGGGCGTGATGAATGCCGAAATCGTCAGGATGAATACCAACAACATCCCGGAGGCGATGCCAGGGGCAGCAATCGGAATTATGACTCGTCTGAAGGTCGTAAGCCTATTGGCACCAAGATTTGCGGAAGCCTCCTCAAGCACCGTATCGATTTGCGATACAACACCCATCACTGAGAGAATCATGAACGGTAGAAACTGTTGAACGAGGACGAAAATAACCGATCCGTGATTGAACACCATGCGGACAGGTGACTCCACAATCCCAAGTGCCAAAAGTATGTCGTTTATCATGCCGGACCGCCCGAGGACCACCAACCAACCGAAGACTACCACGACCAAGCTGAGCGTCATGGGCAGAACGACCGCGATCAGTCGCCAGCGCCGCTTCTTTGTGGAGAGCCTCGCCAGCGAGTATCCAACAGGGAAGCCGAGAACTGCACAAATGGCAGATACAGATAGTCCCAAACCTAATGTTTCGATGAGAACCGAAAAGAAGGTGCTATCAGATAGAAGCAATCGAAACTGCATCAGGCTGAAACCTTCGGCTCCGAGCGACCGTTCACCCGGATAAAGGCTAGTTCTTACCAGTCCGAAGAATGGCAGGATAAGGAATACCGACAGGTACAGGCCGGGAAGCGCTATCAGGGCGGCGAACCAGAGTCGCTGTCGATCTTTTGGCACCAAGGGCGTTTGCGATGTAACGTTCATATAGGACCACGTTAGTGAAGAGTCATTTTCGAGGACTTGCGTCATGTCTTCGCTGCAAGCGACCGGTCGTACTGAGTAAGAGGTTCATTCCCTTCTTTAGTCACTAGAAACGATTGAGTGATCGCAATTCCAGCGGTTTCGAGCCACAAACCGGACATGCAATGAAAAGCCATGCCAGGTTGGAGAACCGTCTCGTCTCCGGGACGCAGGCTTGCAGTTCTCTCACCCCATGTCGGCGGGAAGCCAAGCCCGATCGAGTAGCCAAGCCGGGCCTCCTTCTCGAAGCCGTACTTTGCGATGGATCTCCGCCAAACTAACTCCACTTCCTCGGCTGTCATTCCAGGCTTGATATGATCCATCGTGGCGTTAAGACCTTCCACCACTGCACCCGCTAGACGAATGTAGCTTTCGGGGGTGCGACCGAGATAGACTGTTCGCGAGATCGGGCAGTGGTAGTGAAGACGCGAGCCAGCAATCTCGATGTTCAAGGCACTATCACTCTGAAGCGGCTGGTCAGTCCACAAACCATGAGGAGTTCGGACTCTCTCTCCAGCGCAGAAATGCGGGGGACTTGTCGTGTAAACGCCACCGAATTCCGGCGTGCCGGAGATTTGTGTCTTGTAAATTTCTGCGACTACGTCACATTCGCGTATTCCCGGCGCACACTTGTCGATTGCGGCCGCGATTGCTGCGTCCGCAATTTGCCCAGCCTGACGCACGTATGCCTGCTCCGCATCGCTCTTGATCAGGCGCACCCTGTTTACAAGTAGTTCGCCGTCCGCGAACCGAGCGTTCGGAATATGTCGTACGAATTCCGCGTGTATGCGAGCGGTGTAGTAGTAGGCACCCATCTCCACGGCGAATACGCCTCGGTCGAGCCCGCGTTCCCTCAAGATGCACGAGGCTGGTTCAGCAGGGTGGTAGGTGCTGGATTGAACGTAGTGATCTGGGTAGGCGCAGATATTCTCGTCTTTCATATAGGTGGTGTCGCGAGCTGACACCGCGTCCTGGAAGCGACCAATCCAGATAGGCTCTTCCAGATCACACGACACGATGAGGAAGAGCGGTGTATAAAATGACCATGCATCAAAGCCGCTCAAGTAGAAAATGTTAGCAGGATCCGACAGAATGAGAGTGTCGAATTCGGACCTCTGCATCTCTTGATTTGTTGCTGATAACCGGTACTTGTATTCGGCTTCGGTGAAATAAAGAGCTGGCATCCGTTACCCCACAATAGTTAGCGCATCTCACGATTGAACCGAGCGAACCAGGAAGCGCGATTTTCCGCGACCTTTTTCCAGTCTATTGGTTTGATCATTTTTGCACGCTCGCCGTAGGTTAAGATCGTATTTGCCACGTCCTCGGGGAGTTGGACGTCGGTCGTCGGGCCAAAGCGGAAAAACTTTGCGATCTCGCGGACGAGTTCGCCAGACATTGCCTGCTCAATGAAAGCTGTTACTGCCTCGGGGTGCTTTGAGTTCTTGACGGGATTAAAGTATGAGCGAACTGAGTACAAACCCTCGGTCGGCGCTACCAGTTCCAAAGGCATACCCGCAATGCGCAATGCATGAACGCGACCGTCCCAAAGACCGCCGGCCCATACCTCCTCCTGTTGGAAAAGTTGCTGTAAATTTACTGTAGACGGCGTTGTAGATGCTACGTTCGGCGCAATCTTTGCTAAAGCGGCGAACCCTGGATCGATGCTGTCCATTCCGCCGCCGTTACCCTCGGCTAGTGCTATCAAAAAGAGTAGACCGCCGGTATTCTCGAGATTAAACATCCCGACTCGATCTTTGAGCGCCGGGCGTGCTAAATCCACGTAAGAGGTCAGCCGCTCCTTCACATGATCTGTGTTGTACGCCAAAACCATGGATGCCACGGCAATCGGTACACCGTAGTCGGCGAATTCGCGCATCCCCGGCAGCAGCCTTGAAACACTCGGTACAGTGTCTTTGGAAATTGGCTCGATCACGCCGGCTGCAATCAACTCAGGCAAAGATGGGCTATCGCACAGAATGATGTCGTATGGCGGATTGTCCGGAGTTGCGATTACTTTGGCGACCGCGGCTTGACTCGCTCCGGGTGTGAACACGACTTTGAGTCCGGTCCGCTCGAGAAGGGGCTCCGAAATAAACTTTGTCATCAGTCGGTCATAGTCTCCCCCATATCCATTGATCTGCAATGTGATGCCCGACAAGGATTTGCCTTGGGCTCGAAGAATGCTCGGAGCGGCGAGGGCTGAGGCCACTGACAGACTGATGAATGTTCTACGACGCATGGCGTTGCGCTCCCCTTGTTAAAATGGCCATGAGAAATTATACATCAGCCATTTCGCGGTTTACCGCGAATTTGCGGTCCTGGACGCACACCTCATGCATTCGAGGTGACTTTGCGCAGAAATTCTGCAAGAATGAGAGCGCATTGCTCGCGCAATGTGGTAACGCGGCAGGGTCGGCGTCTTGTTCCAGGGCTCCTATGCGCGTTGGTGACATAAACGAGCCGCTTTTACTTTGGATTGCGCCGCCTACATTTGGAAACAAGATGGCTTCTCGTGCGAAACGAAAAGTGTGACTGCTTATGAGCGCTGGCGCGCACAAAATGCGCGACAGGAAGTGTTGGGTCCGCGGTCCTTGCGGCGCCGAGTTGCATAGTGCCGATCAAATATCGAGGTTGTATACAGCCCTGTTGTTCTTGTAGAGAATCATCTTTGCTGCCTCGATCGCTTCCTCCATCGAAAGACTTCCGCCGACCACCAGGTCGGTGAGAGCTTTTGAAAGGTAGCGTTTTCCCCAGCGGCCACCGAGCCAGTATAATTCCGGGATATGATAGGCGTCGCTCGCATACAGGATTTTCGAAAGAGGAACGACTTCCATCACCTGCAAATATCTTTGATAGAGATTCTGGTGGACGTGAGGCGTCATGACCGACAACTCAAAATAGCAGTTCGGGTACAAATGACTTAGCCAAGCCGCCTTACCTACGGACGGGTATCCAGCGTGAAGAGGAATAATTTTTGGCATCCGCATCATGTTGTCGCTATCAAACCTAACAACCTCTTCAAGATAGAATGGATCTTGGTTGCGCAGAATTACGTCCGGGGCTTCACCATCGCCTGTATGGATTTGCATGGGCATGTCCCGCTTGAGACACTCTTCAAGTGCTAGCGTAAAGGTGTAGCGGCGCAAATCCTTAGTGATTTGGGCCGAGGACTCTCGGTCCATATCTGGAAGTTTGTGGAAAGAACTCCTGAGTGCCTCCCAGGAGGCATTGGCAGGCCCGCGATCGTGCAGCGGTCTGATAAGGCCAATGAAGGGAAGGAGATAGGACTTCATGCCGAACGACTTCTTCCCGTAGTTGCCTTCACCGTCGAGGATTTCGTGCAACCGCCTGATGAACCTTTGCTCGAATTCATCAAAGGAAATATCCAGATGGAAAAACTCTCTCTGGATTTCTTCGATACGACTGATGCGATGCGTACGGCAGGGTAAGATCGCTTCTTCGAAGCGACTGATCGCTGCCGGGCCTTTGTCCTCGTGATATCCAGTGTCCAGCATGATGTTCTGAATATTGGCATCTCGGAAAAGGCTGTTCACGTAAGACCAGTAATTCTTCCCGCGCTCGTTCCGAGCCTCTATCACGGCATCCAGAGTCGGTTCGCAGCCTAGGAATTGGGCAAGTTCCTTAACGAGAAATTTAATGAACACGCCTTGCGAGATATCGTACGTAATACCGTCCACTTTGCTCTGAATATCGTATTTCTTGTCCAGATCATGCCGGATAGCGTCATCACCGGTCAGCCACTGCGTGTAAATCCCGCGTGGAAAGTAGGCTGCAGTCGGCATGCCAGCCAAGGAGATGCGCTCCAAGTAGCGCTTTGGCGTGGTAATGGCGTCTTCATCGCTGATTGCATGGCAATGAGTGTCATCGATTGGTAAAGCGTCCACCGCTTTGAATATTGTTGCGAACTCCGGTTCCTGCCTGGATGAGAAGAGCGCCAAATGATCCAGATGGCTTGTCATGTTATTAGTCCTCCGCGATCTTCAGATAGCTTGCTCGGTCGTAGTTTCGCCAAGAGCGGATCGGATCCCCGCGCTCCTGTGCGGATCAGAAACTCAATCGCGACGGTTAAGTGTTCCTGGCGCAAGGAGACAGGATCGTCCCGTCTCAGCAAGTTCACGTGATCTCGTAGATCTGCCGAGGTGACTTGGTTAAGACCTCGACCCCTGTGCTCGTGACACGAAAAGTTTCACTGATGACGTAGCCGAAATCTTCGTCGATCCAGTTTCCCAGCATCAGGTGAAACGTCATATTGGGCTTAAGCACCGTCATGTCGCCGTCCCGAAGGCTCGCTGTGGGTTCCGTCCAACCGATGCCTTGCGCATAGCCACACCGCGATTCTTTTTTGAGCCCTTTCCGCTCGATCGTTCGGTAAAATGCATTTGCGACGTCACTGCAGGTGGCGCCTGGCAGAACGGCCCGAAGAGCAGCCTCGAGACCTTCCAGTTGAATGTCATGAACCCTGCGGAGCCGATCCGATGGCGCACCAATCGAATATGTTCGCATCAGTGCGGCGCAGTACCCATGTCGAGAGCCCGCAATTTCGATATTCACTTGAGAACCATCTCGAAGATCATCTTCGCTCCAAGGAATGTGACATGTGCCGGTGCGAGGAGAAGAGCACATCACAATCTCTTCGAGTCGTGTGCCCGGCTTTCCATTCACACCCCGGATGAGCGTGGATGCTATCTCCGCGCAAGCGTCAGCTTCGCGAACCCCGGAACGGAGGACTTCAGCAGCGCGCGCGATTGCGGCATCTGAGATCGCTGCTGCTTCGCGCATGACTTCGATCTCCAAATCGGACTTCACCAACCGTGCCCAGGTGACCATTTTGGTGCAATCAACAAACCGCATTCCCGCTAATCGTCTCTTGAACTTCTCGACGGTAAGGGTTGAAAGGTTGTATTGTTCTATCCCGATCCCGTGTTTTTCCAAACCTGCCGCCTCAAGATAGTCAACGACAGCATCGTAGCCATCCTTAGTAGGGTGGGCGATCAACTCTTCCGGATAACCGATAATCTTTTCACGACCCATGAAGCACTGGTGAAGAGCTGCGGGTGCATCCATGCGCCGTAGGATGAAGACAGGCTCTTCTTCATCTGCTGCAACGACCAACGCTTGAGGAACATAAGCGGACCTAGCCGTGTATCCCGTGAGATAGGTGATGTTGTGTTGGTCGGACACCACAAGTACCTGGACTTCTCGGCTAGCCATTTCAGATTTAACAAGTGAAAGTCGCCGCAGGTACTCGTCTCGAGGAAACGCCTGCCGTCCTCTGCTGATCGCCATAATTGAGATCTCCTCAGATTGCGAAAATATTTGAATGTGCGGCTGTTGCGGGTCGCTTGAGTCCTCACATCGAGGGATTTTGGTCTAGTCTGGCTCACCACCCGGTGTGACCGACTCCATTACCATTCGGCAAAGCGTCGTGATATCGTACACTGGCAGGCCCGTGTAACGACGAACCGACTGCGCGATCCGCGGGAACATGGTGCACTCGAGCAGAATTGCGCGAATTTCAGGATGGATCTGTCGTAGTTTCTCAATGCATGCGCACACGTCCTGCTGGAGGATGGCCGCGTCTGTCGGTTCCGGCGGGCGTTTCATCTCATTTTCCCAAGTCTGGGTACGTTCCAGACCGCCTATGACAACCCGAGCCTGTTCAGATGGATCACTGATATCTAACAGTTCTTTGCCGCAATGTGTGGCGTCGAAAGTTAAAACTGCCAGCTTCGCCTCGGCCGGCAACTGGCGGAGTATCATCGACACCAACATCAGCGCCGACATTGCCACTGGAACATCAACGGCAGCTGCGACCGCAGCTTGATGCCTTATCGAGAATCCGCAATCCGCGGTAATCGCGGAAGCGCCGCGCTCCGCGAGACGCTGTGCGGCGGCAACGAACGGCGTTTCCAGTGCTGGATCTCCACGGACGACGACTTCCGCCCAAGCGCCAGGGACGGTCTCTCTGATTGTGGAAAACTCGAATGTTGCTGGATGATGTAAAGACCCAACCGGTGAAGGCGCATCAATCATAAAACCAGGTTCAAGATCCAATATGCCAAGGACGCGACCGGCCTGGGGGGGGTGATTTAGGGGCACGTGAGTTCTCCAATTTTCGGAGGTAGACGACCGAATACGACTACCCAGTTTCCTGAAGGCGTTAGGGACAAAACCCATGCGACCTACCGCCGTTCGTTTGAGTAACGCGCAAGCGCGCTTGAAATCGTCGGCACATGACCGGCCACTATCCAAACTCTTTGCGCTCTAAAGAGTGCCTCCATGGATCCTTACATACGTTGCATGGGGGCACGGTTCGTAGCCACATCAACACAGTTGCACTTAAGACTTGGCGATCAATTGGCGCTCGAATTGCGTCAGCGGCTCGTTTCCGTCATCCGTCACAAGGAACGATTGAGTGATTGCAATTCCGGTGTCCTCCAGCCACAGCCCAGACATGCAGTGAAAGGCCATGCCGGGCTGTAATACAGTTTTGTCTCCGGGGCGCAGGCTCGCGGTACGTTCCCCCCACGTCGGAGGAAACCCGAGCCCGATTGAGTAGCCGAGCCGGGCTTCCTTCTCAAAGCCATGCTTCGCGATGGATCTCCGCCAAACCAACTCGACCCCTTCGGCAGCCATGCCGGGACGAATGCTGTCCATGGTCGTGTTCAAGCCCTCGACCACGGCCTCTGCCAAACGCCGATAACTATCCGGCGGTGTACCGAGGAATACCGTGCGGGAAATCGGGCAATGATAGTGGAGGCGCGACCCCGCGATCTCAATGTTCAGAGGCCTGTTCTTTATCAGCGGTTGATCCGTCCACAAGCCATGCGGGGTGCGGACTCTCTCGCCGGCGCAGAAATGCGGCGGACTGGTTGTGTAGACGCCCCCGGCCTCAAGTGAGCCTGATATCTGAGCCTTGTATATTTCTGCGACGACGTCGCATTCTCGCACACCGGGGGCACATCTTTCCACTGCGGCGGCCATAGCGGCGTCAACGATGTGACCGGCCTGGCGCATATAGGCCTGCTCTGCGGCACTTTTCACGAGCCGGACACGATTTACCAGGAGCTCCGCGTCTTGAAAACGAGCGTTCGGAAGGTGATTTACGAACTCGGCATGGATGCGTGCGGTGTAGTAATATGCACCCATCTCCACGCCAATATTGCCCTTATCCAAGCTCCGCTCTCGCAGAATTTCGGATGTCGGCTGAACCGGGTGCGAGGTGCTCGATTGAACAAAACTATCGGGGTACGCGCGGATATTTTGTTCCAGCAAATAGGTCGTGTCGCGAGCAGAGACCGCATCCATGAACCGCCCGATCCAGATCGGTTCATCTTCATTGCAAGACACAACCACAAACAGTGGCGCATAAAATGCCCATGCATCGAAGCCAGTAAGATAGAAAATGTTTGCAGGGTCTGATAGAATGAGAGTGTCAAGACCCAATCTCTGCATCTCCAACTTGGTGGCCCCGAGGCGGGCCTTGTATTCTGCTTTGGCGAAGTAAAGAGCTGGCATTGTGCTTCCTTGGATTGAATGGAATTTTTACATTTACGTGCTGCGATGTACGAAGTCGGGTCAAAGTGCCAGGCTAAATTCGTTAGCTTGGCATCGTGATCAGTCGCGAACGCTCCCCACCTATTGCGCAGTGTCAGACTTCGCTTTTGACGATAGCCGACTGAGCACGTTGTCCTGCCCTCCACCACATGATGTACAGCGCGATCATCCAAATTATCGGCAGAAGAGTGAGAAGCGAGGCCACTGCGGCGACAGTAGGGTCTATTTCGTTGCGGATGTTATTCCACATCTTCAGCGGCAGAGTCTGCACAGAATAACCGCTGACAAACGAAGTGATGACCACCTCGCCGAACGAGTGGATAAACGCAAAAAGCGCACTGCCGACGATTGCTGGACGTATTATCGGCAGGGTGACTTTCATGAAGGCGGCTAAAGGTCGCGCTTTCATGCTGTTGGCGGCTCGCACAAGTTGCTTGTCGAAATCCACCAGTGTCGCAGACACGATTACCACGACGTAGCCAATTGCTCCGACCGTGTGTGTCAACACGATCCCTGTCTCCGTGCCTATAAGGCCGAGGTTCGCTAGTCCAAAGTAGCTTGCAACACCTACAACAATGACAGGTATAATGATTGGCGTTAAAATTGCCATGGTCATGATGTTACGGACGCCTGGTGCGATACGGCTTAGCCCAAAAGCGGCCAGAGTGCCTGCGACAGTCGCTAAGATTGAGACAGCAAGGCCGATTTTGATGCTGAGGAGAGCCGTGCCGTACCACGTAGGGTCGGTGAAAAATGACCTGTACCATTGCAAGGACAGACCTGGCGGCGGGAACTGTAGGGTGTGTCCATCGCTGAATGACATGACAACCACAACTATCGAGGGGAACAGCAGATAGAATACGACGAGCACCAGAATAGTCCAACCAGCTATCTTGGAAAATCGTCTATCAGACTGCACCCGATGAACCTGCGAGGGCCAATTCTTCGCCCTGGATTCTACAGCTATTTCGTTCGCATAGCCTTTGATACAGTTTAGGAATGTCATTCGGCTAAACCAACCCGTCCGTTGTTTAAACTCTACTTTTCGGGAGCCAGCAGGATTGAGACCAAACGTGGCAAGAACGATGACAGCAATCGCGAGGAGAACGAATGAGGAGGCGCTAATCGTAGCCATACTAAAGCCTGTGGATGCTTGGGCAGCGATAGACGTAGAAAGCATTGCATCACCCAAACCGCCTAGGGCGGTCGGCGTCACATAGAACCCCAAGCAGAGCACGAAAACCAATAGTGTGCCGCTGCGCACTCCAGGCATGCTTAGGGGAAAATAGATGCGCCAGAAAGCTGTCGAGGGTCTTGCGCCCATGCTCTTTGCTGCGGCAATCAAGGAACCATTGATGCTCGTCATGACGCTGAGAAGAGGCAGAATGATCATAGGCAACATGATGTGAACCATGCCGACGTAAACTGCGACACGGTTGTAAATTAGTGGAAGCGGTCCGGAAATCAGGCCCAGATCGGTCAAGACACTGTTGATGAGCCCGGCATCACCGAGGATGACGACCCATGAATAAGTCCGCGCCAGATCGCTGGTCAGATAGGGAATCACGACCAATACGATCAAGACGACTCTCGTTTTCTTCGGAGCTGAAGCTATCAGGTATGCCGTGGGATACCCAATCAACACACAGATGATGGTTGCTACCGTGCTAATCTCCAGCGTCTGGATTAAGATTCGTATGTTGGCGCTTTGTCCGACAAATGAATAGTAGTTCTGTAGATTGAATGTGGGAGCGTTCACGCTCTCAAGAAACAACTGCACAATTGGTATACCAAACACGATCGTAAGGATCGCGAGGGCAGGGACCAAAAGTGTAAACGGGGATCTCAGAATGTTCTGGACGGGTTGCATTGTCGGTTGCCTCTGGTTACGCGCTCAACAGACGGACATCAGCGCGTAGCCAATCAAGGCAAACAGCGTCACCTGGCCTAAAAATATCTTGCCCAGATGCGACGTGTTCTCGCACTATGATTATATGATCGCGGACTCGCACCTGATATTTTCTCAGCGGTCCAGCATAAATCATGTCTTCGACGGTGCCGTTCACGATGCAATGCTGATCTTGATCCGGCTGTGACGCCGCGTTTGTTTTAGAGATACGAATACGCTCTGGTCGGATCATCGAAACAGTATCCGGAGTCGCTTTCTCACGATCTAACTGTAGAAAATCGAGTATATTCGCCTCGCCTAGGAAGTTCGCCACGAAGCGGCTTTCCGGACGGTCATACAGTTCTTCAGGAGTGCCTGACTGTTCGATACGGCCTCCCCGCATGACGATGATTCGGTCGGACAGCGTAAGCGCTTCCTCTTGATCGTGGGTAACGCAAATGGTCGTTTTTCCGAATTCACGATGAAGGCTCTTGATCTCACCCTGCATTTGCTCCCGCAGGTTTCTATCAAGGGCACCAAGAGGCTCGTCCAGGAGAAGAACCGGAGGGTCGGCAATAAGCGCACGAGCCAGGGCAACGCGTTGCTGTTGACCACCGCTAAGCTGAGAAGGCAGGCGTTCACCGAAGTCTTCCAGATGGACTCGTTTGAGCATTCGCTGAACTAGAGCTGCCCGTTCGGCAGCTTTCACGCCTCGCATTTCTAAAGGAAATTCTAGGTTGCGGTGCACCGTCAGATGAGGAAACAGAGCGTAATTTTGAAAGACAATTCCTTGATCTCGGCCATAGGAAGGCACTGCGGCCACTGATCTGCCAGAGATTAGGATGTCACCTCTGGTAGGAGCTTCAAACCCCGCAAGCATCATCAAGGCTGTAGTCTTGCCAGAACCACTGGGGCCTAGAATTGTCAGAAATTCCCCTTGTTTCACGCTAAGAGAAAAATCTGTTACTGCGGCGATCGAGCCATACATTTTTGTAACATCACGAAACTCGATCTGCGGAGAAGCTACGTCTTTCAATACTTGATCCTCTTTTGAACATGGTCTGTGCGGCTTGATTGGAGCCGGAGCGCCCAAGCTCATTTGTGCGGTCGAATACATTGGCACCATTCCCACTCTTTTTGTGCTAGAGACGGATGGAAACCAGTGGGCCTCAGTCGTAGGCCCACTGGCAGGCGAACGATCTTACTGCGAAACCCAATCGGTCCATCGCTGTACCAGGCGCTGAACATTCGTAAGGCCGTCGGAACCCACTTCCGCGTACCAAGGTCCATTAAGCAGGATGGAATCCTTCAGGTATTTAGGATGGTTTGGAAGCTTCAGCGCGATTTCTTCCGGTAGCAGTTTAAGCGCATTCCGATTGATCGGCCCCGTAGGATAGATTTTTGCAAACGCTGCTTGATTTTCTGCTCGGCAAACAAACTCGACGAATTTTTGAGCGTTTTTGACGTTTGGACCGTTCTTGGGAATCGCCCAGGTGTCAAAAGTCAATTTCGCCTGGTTACGACTCATCTCAAGTGGACCACCCTGGTCGATTGCAGCCAGAGCACGGCCATCGTAAGACATCATGAGGTCACCTGATCCACTTAGCATCAACTGCTGGATCTCGGATCCCGACGTCCACCACTTTCGGACATGAGGCTTGATCTTGTCGAGGCTCGCGAAAATACGGCCAATGTCCATCGGGTAGATCTTGTCGGGGGAAACACCATCGGCAAGAAGGGCTTCTTCCCAAGGGCCTTCCGATCCCCATTGTCCTGACACCAAGTACCGCACTCCCGGGAACTTTTCCACGTCCCAGTACTCCGCCCAGTTGTTAGGACGGGGTTTGTCATGCGGATACTTCTTTGAGTTGTAGACCATATTGAAGCTATAGAAGTAGAAACCAATCCCATATTCGTGTTTGGTTTCGGGAGCTATGCCTGCCAGGTCCTCGCTCTTGAAGAGCGAGTAGTCGATTTTTTCTAGATATCCTTTGCGGGCGGTCTGCAGAAACGAGCCTTGACTCAAAGGGCCGACATCGATTGTGACGCTGCTCGACTTCTGCATCAACTCAATTTGTGCACCTGAGAAGTCTTCGGAGATCGGAATGGCTTTGATTCCGGTTTCCGCTTCAAATGGCTTCAGGTAGGCTTCAACAACGCTTTTACCGACTTGTCCTCCATAGGTTGCAACGCGAAGTTCTCCTGGCGTTTGTGCCAGAACCCGTCCGGCGGGGGTCGCCAACGCGCCGACCGCGAGGGCAGACGACGCCTGCATGAAACGTCTGCGATTTATCGATATAGTCATGATCGTTCCCTCTGTTTTCCGCCTTCGTGGCGGGTTGTTAAACCTTAGATCTGGTGAAGGTCAGTTAAGCTGCCAGCACCTTCTCTACCAAGTTGACCCAGTAACCAATGCCGTAAGGCAAAGCTTCATCGTCGAAGTCATATCCGGGGTTATGGCAAGACGCAGTCGGACCATTGCCTAGGAAAATATAGGAGCCTGGCCGAGCCTCAAGCATGTAAGCGAAGTCTTCGGATCCCATGCTGGGCTTGATGCGGTCGTCGACGGCCTCAGCGCCAACAAGGTCGCGAGCGGCTTGAACTGCCAGATTGGTTTCGGCCTCATGGTTCACAGTTACGGGCTCCAGACGGCGATACTTGAACTCGATATCCGCGCCAAAACCGCGCGCAATACCTTGCGCAGCTGTAGGGATTGCGGTCTCGGCGAAGTCGCGCAATTGCGGTACGAGAGTTCGGACTGTGCCGGAGATTTCTGCCTGCTGCGGCGTGATGTTATAGGCCTCTCCCCCATGCATCTTAGTCACTGAGATGACGAGCGCCTCAAGAGGATCAGTGCTGCGGGAGACTAGCGTCTGCAAACCGACGATGATTTGGGCCCCGATGACAATCGGATCGATATTCTTGTGGGGTGATGCTGGGTGCCCACCTCTTCCTTTGACGATCAGATCGAATTCGTCGAGGCCCGCCTGGATTGGACCACTGCAGATGCTGAACTTCCCAATATCCAGACCGGGGCGATTGTGCATTCCGAATACCTGCGAGATGCCAAAGCGCTCCATCACACCTTCCTGCACCATCTTTTCGCCGCCCCTGCCGTCTTCTTCAGCAGGCTGGAAAATGAGAGCGACGGCGCCTTTAAAATTGCGGGTGCGGGCGAGATATTTGGCGGCGCCAAGAAGCATGGCTGTGTGACCGTCATGGCCGCATGCGTGCATTTTCCCTGGAACCTTCGACGTCCATGGCTTATTTGAATCTTCCTTGATCGGCAGAGCATCCATATCCGCCCGCAATCCGATTGTCGGCCCGTCTCCCAATTCACCGTCGATCAATGCAACGACGCCGGTTTCCGCGATCCCGGTTTCGATATGATTGATTCCGAAAGAGGCAAGCTTTTCAGCTACAAACCTGGACGTATCATGCAGCGCGTAATCAAGTTCAGGATGTTCGTGAAGGTAATGACGCCACTGCGCTACCTCTTCCTGAAGCTTCTCAAAGTTTTCGATGCCGCGCATACTCAGTCCTTTTCTCTCTAAATCAGTTAAAGCAAGTCTGCCGTGTAACGCACAGATCGATACTCGTCATCTACGGGTATCAGGCCTTCGTATTACCGGCCGGGACTTCGAAGAGGACTTAAGTGCAATTGCGCGACCGAAAGTTATATCGACGAAGCTTTGATCCACTGCAATCTGCGTAATGTACCCTCTTGGGGAGACCAAGGGGCAAGTTCCCATTTATTCTTGTTGAACGCCTCTAAAAAGGCGCCTCTGAAGCAATATACCCCTATTGCGCGGTGACGGTCCGCGATAAAGGGGCAGGGACTGCAGGATTTCCGCGTCCAACAGGGGAAATTCGAGTAATATCGTCACCGCGGGTAATGGAGGCTGTCGCACCTGGGGTCAGCCGAGTCATATGACGGCGTCGGGGAGCAAAAAGGCGCCATCCATCAGATCCGAGGAACAACGCTGTGTGGATTCGGAAAATCGGCGTGAAACCTCGCCTTCGTAATCATTGACTGGCACATTTCACGTAACTATGAGTAAATCCCTCTCGCTCTCCTCGTTTCACGCGGAATCTCTTCATGCCTCAGCTCGACCGAATAGACGTAGCAATTCTCCAAATTGTGCAGCGCAACAACAGATTGACTTCCGACGAGATCGCAGAAAAAGTCAATCTCTCTCCATCTGCATGTCAGCGCCGGCTCAAGAGATTGCGCTCCGATAGGATAATTGAAGCCGACGTCTCCATTGTCTCTCCCAAGGCGGTCGGACGCCCAGTCACAATGATCGTGCTTGTTTCCCTTGAACGAGAGAGGGCGGATATTGTCGATCGATTTAAGACTGCGATCCGCGCAACGTCCGAAGTAATGATAGGCTACTATGTCACTGGAGACGCTGATTTCATTCTAGTGGTGACAGCAAAGAGCATGGAAGATTACGAGCAATTCACCCGGCGCTTCTTTTATGAAAATCACGATATTAAAGGCTTTAAGACTATGGTTGTCATGGACCGAGTAAAGGCAAGTTTCGCCTTCCCAATTGAGATAGATTTTGACGCCGAGTAATTTTATAATTTGCCTTATCCGGTCCGGGCCATCGTTCGCCAGTCGCTCCGAGACAAATTTCGTCTCTCCACTGAGGCAGCGGTATAAATCCCGACGTTCGCTAGGCACCCGGGATGCAGTTTCCACGAGCCCGGTCAGAGCGACACCAATGTCGCAGCCCAAAACTGGCTAATGACTTCAGATTTCGACCAAGCTGCGGCGAGACGAATTCCTGCATAGCGGGTCAATATTTCGCGGAGATCGTGCGCCGGTCTCATCAATTATGCTGATAACACCTAATCGCTGCACGTTAGTTTCTCATTATCGAAGTTGGAGCGGCGGCAGGTGATACAGCGACCTGTCGCGAATCAATGAGGGAATTGATCTTATCGACGGGCAACAGCATCTCATGCCTTTAGTTGTGCGACGAGTCCAATTCCGACCGTAGATGAAGCCGCTTCCGGGGCGGCGCAGATGAGCTCGCTGATTTTAGTTGACAACCGGCTGGGTTAGGAAAACCAAGCCTGAAAGGAAGAACCGTGGCCATCAATGTCAAGGACATCAGCGATAAGGATCGAAACACCGTCCTGCACCCTTTCACCCAGCTGAAGGACTTTGCAAGCGGCAAGCTCGGTGAGCCAACGATCGTCGAGACGGGCAAGGGGATCCGCATCCAGGATGCCCATGGCAACCAGCTGATCGACGGCTTTGCCGGTCTCTATTGCGTCAATGTCGGCTACGGCCGCACCGAGGTTGCCGAAGCGATCTCGCGTCAGGCCTTTCGTCTCGCCTACTATCACTCCTATGCGGCGCACACGACCGACGAGCTTGCGATCCTGTCGGATCGTCTGGTGAAGATGGCGCCCGGCAAGATGAGCAAGGTGTTCTACGGCATGTCCGGCTCGGACGCCAACGAGACCCAAGCCAAGCTCGTCTGGTACTACAACAACCTGCGCGGCAAGCCGACCAAGAAGAGGATCATCTCGCGGGACCGCGGCTATCACGGCTGCAGCGTCGTCTCCGGCTCGATGACCGGCATGAGCTTCTACCACGACCACATGGACCTGCCGCTGCCGCAGATCACCCATACCGGCGTGCCGCATCATTACTGGGGCGCCAATCCTGGCGAAACCGAACGGGAATTCTCCGCCCGCCGCGCTGCCGAGCTCGACCATTTGATCGAACAGCTTGGTCCCGACAATGTCGGCGGATTCATTGCTGAGCCTGTGCTTGGCACCGGTGGCATCACGCCGCCTCCGGAAGGTTACTGGGAGGCCATCCAGCCGGTGCTTAAGAAGCATGACGTACTGTTGATCGCCGACGAAGTCATTACCGGCTTCGGCCGTACC